>OMIX01000128.1 GCA_900299195.1 Deltaproteobacteria bacterium | reverse complement strand
TCAGAGCTTGGACATTTCAATTAGCTGAAGATTATTTGCAAATTCTATTTGCTTACAAAATAAAACTTAAAAAACCTGTATTTGAAATTCGTCCTTTGGGAAATCGCTGGGGACAGTGGGATCCGGAAACTAGGACGATGACCTTTTCAGAAAGGTTAATTGAAACCCATCCTTGGAATATTGTTCTTGAGATTTTAAAACATGAGATGGCCCATCAGTATGTCACAGATATTTTCGGAAGTGATGAAAGCCATGGCCCTCTGTTCAAACAGGCCTGCGATAAGCTGGGAGTAGCCTTTTGGGCAAGGAAAGCTGAATCGGAGCTGGAGGCCTTAATAAAGTTGGGCGAATTAGAAAATAATGAAGAGGAAAGTCGCCTTTTAAACCGAGTTGAGAAGCTTTTGGCGCTAGCGACTTCCACTAATGAGCATGAAGCTTTGGCAGCGATGCAAAAAGTTCAGCAGCTTTATGTAAAATACAATCTGGAACGCGTAGAAAAAAATCAAAATGTTCAATATCTCTCAAAAATTATTTTTACGCATAAAAAAAGGCTTGAGCGGTATCAGTACGTCATCTGCTCTATTCTAAATGAACACTTCTTCGTCGAGGTCATTCACTCTTCACTCTATGACGCCAAAAAACTTTCTGAATTTAAAGTGATTGAGATTTTAGGGACTCGAGAAAACGTTCAGATGGCAGAATATGTGTACCATTTTCTCATGAATCAAATTGAAATTCTTTGGAAGGGGTATCAGAAAGAACGCCATAAAAATCCCAGAGCCAGACGATCGTTTAGTTTAGGGGTGGCGACCGGATTTCGAGATAAACTAGAGCGACATTCTATTGAACTAGATAAAAAGGAAAGTTCAAAGGCTTTAGTGGCAAGACAGGATAAGGAGCTCGAAGTTTTTGTGAGAAGTCGTTATCCTCGGTTAGTTAAAATTCAACATGGAGCTCGAGTCCATGAAGCGATTCATTATAATGCAGGAAAAAATCGAGGAGCGAGTTTAGTGCTTCATCGCGGAGTTTCTTCGGCTACGGGAATGTTAGGCAAGTTGATCCGATCTAAAAATTAGAGTCTTATCTTTTAATAGGTGGAGCGGAGGGTAAAAATTTAAGTGTGGGATAGCGCCCTTCGGCCCAAGATAAATTCCATTCGGTCTTAAAGAGAACAACCGGAAGTTGATCTCTATCTAAAACCACTAAACAATCGGCAAACGAGTTGAATTCGCGTAATAACTCATCCAGTTTTCCACTGCCCTGATCCACTACCCATCGAGCCCTCTGGTAGGGCATTCGCTCGAGTTTGGCTGTTACGTTGTATTCGGTTTTGAGTCGATGCTCTAAAACATCAAACTGTAAGGCTCCAACAGCGCCCAAAATGGGAGCCACATCTCCTCTGTCTTTGTGTTTAAAAATTTGGATAATCCCCTCTTCAATCAGTTGGTCCAGTCCTTTTTGAAGTTGCTTCCGTTTTAGAGGGTCTGCAGTAGTGACACTTGAAAAAAATTCAGGCGAAAACCTGGGGACCCCTTCGTATTCAAAAATATCTTTTTCTGAAAGGGTATCGCCAATTCGAAAATCTCCAGTGGTATCTAACAGACCCACGATATCGCCGGGCCAAGCCTCTTCAATGAGCACTCTTTCTTGGGCAAAAAAGTTAAGGGGTTTAGTCAGTTTGAATTCCTTTTGAAGTCGAGCGTGCTTTACAGCCATTCCACGAGTGAACTTACCCGAACACACTCTCAAAAAAGCGACTCGGTCTCGATGTTGAGGATCCATGTTTGCTTGAATTTTAAAAAAAAGTCCGGAAAAATGGGGATGATTAGGACTGACCTCACCTTTGTTAGTGAGTCGAGCGCCTGGCGGAGGAGCCATTTTTAAAAAGTTTTGTAAAAAATGCTCAACTCCAAAGTTATTCATGGCACTTCCAAAGAAGATAGGAGTCAATTGACCCTTTAAAACACGGTCCATGTCTAAAGGATCTCCGGCTAAATCCAAAAGCTCTAGCTGGGAGCTCAGTTCTTGATGAAGTTCCTGGTAAAGCACTTTGTCTTCTTCTGAAGTTGCAATAGCTTGGAGCGAGGCAGGGTCTTCAATGTTGGAGACTTTGACTACGGGTACCTGTTTTGCGGCATGGGCTCGATCTTGAGATTTGAAAAGAAGAACTTCCTTAGTGTTACGGTCGTAAACTCCTTTGAACCGTTCTCCCATTCCAATGGGCCAGCTCATAGGACTTGACCGGATCCCTAATACCTTTTCAAGCTCTTCCATGAGTTCTAAAGGGTCTTTGGCGGGGCGGTCCATTTTATTGATGAATGTAAAAATGGGAAGTCCACGAAGACGGCAAACTTCAAATAATTTACGGGTTTGGGGTTCAACCCCTTTGGCCGCATCAATCAACATGACTGCGGCATCGACTGCGACTAAGGTTCTGAAAGTATCTTCAGAGAAATCTCTGTGGCCGGGCGTATCGAGTAGGTTAACTTGATAATCGTCATAACTAAACTGAAGAACACTGGTGCTAATGGAAATTCCCCGTTGCTTTTCAATTTCCATCCAATCGGAAGTGGTGTTTCTTTGGCTGGCTTTAGCTTTGACGGCTCCTGCCAAGTGAATAGCTCCGCCATAAAGTAAGAGCTTTTCTGTCAGAGTGGTTTTTCCGGCATCGGGGTGGGAAATAATGGCGAAGGTTCGCCTTTTTTCCACTTGCCTATTTAAGGCGGTTTGCAGTTCAGTTTCGCTGGCCATAGAAGGGCAGAGTTATAGCCTATTTACTTAGCCAGAAGCAAGTGATGGCGTGTGTAACGCACGCTCATCGTATCTTAGTGGATAGGATCTGGGCCGGGCATCACAACTTCAAAGATGCCTTGAATCTCTTTTTTGAACTGACCTATGGTAGGTCTTCGGTTTATTTCAGAGGGGCCGTTGATACAACCGACATCAAAAATTCCAGTGGGTTGAGAGATTTCTAGTTCAGTAATGCTTGTGGCTGAACGGTAAGTTCCGCTAGTAACCACAACCACATCTGCCTCAAGAACTCGATCTCGGGTGGATGGGGTTTTAAGTAACATGAAACAATATCGGTTGTTTCCGTTGATTTCATTTCCATTGAGAGTGGCTAGACCATTTTGAAAGAACATTCGAATTTGTCCTGCGGGAAACAAAAGCTCCTTTTGTGTCAGCAGTTTGGTCCCTTTGGGCAAATACATCAATTCATCGTCGTCTTTGGGAAGGCCACCTAGGGTTAAGGATGTGATCCCGAGTACTGCGATTAGCCCGACTTTTGAAAATAATGTCATAGTGCTCCTTAGCCTTTTATTCTCCCGGTAGAGTAAGAAGAGGCCTAGCAAGCTGTCAAGCGATAGTGATTAAGATGTTAAAGAATTTAGATTGTCTAACTTCTTGTAAAGTTCGTCTAGCATGGCTCTTCGGCTTTCGCGAGAGATAGTTCTAGGGCCAATTCGCTCCTCTACTAAGTTTTTAGGTATTTCGATAAGAAATCGGGAGGGGGCAGAATCGACTGTTTTTCCGTGGCGTTGCCTTTTTTGAACTCGGCTCATCATCAGGTGTTGTTGGGCTCGGGTCACTCCTACATAAAACAGCCGTCTTTCTTCGGAAATGTCAGAGCCTAAGGTTTTGTGGGGAAGAATGTCTTCTTCGACTCCCATAAGAAAAACCACAGGAAATTCCAACCCTTTGCAGGCGTGAAGAGTCATCAACTGGACCCTGTCTTCATCTTCCTTTTCTTCATTGAGAGTGTCTCTGAGCTCCATAGCATCCACAAAATCTTTAAGCGTAGTTAAAGACCGAGAGCCTTTTTCAATAAATCGGTCTAGGATTCGGCCAAAAATTTCAATGAGTTTCCATTTGTTATGAGCCACCAATGCATTAGAGGCTAACTTTTCAACGTGATTTTTGTATCCAATGGAAACCAAAAAATCACAAAGGTTCTCACCCGGACTTTTGGGAATAGAGAGAAGTTGTTCCGGAAGTTGTTTTAGGGTGAGGAATAATTTTTCAATTGCCTGTCCAGCCTTATCTTCTACTCCGGCTTCCTGCCATTCGAGTGCCGATTTCCAGAAAGGGATATTCTTTTTCTCAGCCAAATGCTCTAAACACTCTAAAGATTTGTCCCCAATCCCTCGCGGTGGGGTGTTCAAAATTCGTCTTAGGCCAATCTCATTCGGTTTCAATGCACATTTTAAATAGGCC
Organism: Deltaproteobacteria bacterium; assembly: GCA_900299195.1. Lineage (GTDB taxonomy): Bacteria > Bdellovibrionota > FAC87 > UBA2466 > UBA2466 > UBA2466. The sequence continues at coordinate 5,036 of OMIX01000128.1, read as the reverse complement.
AAAATATCTCGAGTCTCTTTTCTATCGAAAAAAGCGGTTCCCCCAGTCATGCTATAAGGCACTTGCATCTTTCTAAGTTCGGCCTCAACAATGGGACCCTGACCATTGGAGCGATACAAAATAGCTATTTCTCGATTTTTAAATCCCAGTTTTTGGAAGTGCTGAACTTCCGAAGCGATTTGCTCTCCCTCTTCAGTCTCATTTTCAAAAACTAAAATTTGAGGAAGTTTATTCTCGGTCAACTTTTTAGAGGGTTTTAAAATTTTCTTATGGCGCTCATGATTTTTATCAATAATAGAATTCGCCACAGCTAGAATGGCCGGAGAAGAGCGGTAGTTTTGCTCAAGCCGAACGACTTTGCAGTTTTCATAACTTTTAGGAAAATCTAAAATGTTTTTTATGCAGGCTCCCCGCCATCCGTAGATGGATTGATCATCATCGCCCACTACCGCTAAGTTTTAGTGGGCATCTGTGAGAAGACGAATCAGTTTCATCTGCATCAGATTGGTGTCTTGAAATTCATCCACCATCACCTGTGTAAATCTCGACTGAAGAACTTTTCTCAGGTTTTCGTTTTTCTCCATGAGTTCGATGGGTTTTAAGATGAGTCCATCAAAATCGATCATTCCCAACTGTTTTAGCTTTTTAGTATAGTGAGGAAGAATCCATTCCACTGCTTGTTCATATTCATCGACGCTCGAGGTCTGGGTTTGCCCTCGTTCCCGCCAATAACTCATGAGACTCAAAAGTTTTTCTGCGTCGTAGGTTGTTTTGTCTCCTAAATGAAAATCCTTTAAAATCTCTTTCACAATAGAAGAAGCATCCCCGGGATCTAGAATCCCAAAAGTTTTAGGTAGCCCAGCTTCTTTAAAAAACTCTCTCAAAATATGAAGACCAAAGGAATGAAAAGTGCCCGCCCAAATAGACTTGGCCGTTGACCCTAACTTATCTTGAACTCGGCTTTTGAGTTCGCGTGCCGCTTTGTTGGTGAACGTCATTACGCAGAGTTCTTTAGGATTGACGATGTTCTCTTGAATTAAGCGGCCCGTTCGAGCGACTAACACCGTAGTTTTTCCTGAACCCGCTCCGGCCAGAATGAGAAGGGGACCATAGTTGTGGAGTGCAGCTTCTTTCTGTTCCGAGTTTAACCCATTGAGCCAATAACTTTCCAAAAACTTCCCCTAGAATGAAAAGAGTTTATTTTTGGTGGAAGCCTTGAAGAGTCAAGATAGAACGGAGAAGCCCTTCTGTATTGAGTTTTTAGCGTTTAAATTTGGGGGAACTTGTTAACGCTTCTGTCCAAAACGGGTGAGAGAGTTTCTGGCATTTTGGCGAACTTGATTGAGCAACCATGGGCTAAAGCCGGCAATCCACCCAATGGGACCTAGCGCCTGACGACTCCACTTCCAGAAGCTAAATTGATCCACATGGTGAACCATTTTATGATTTTTAAATTTGAATTGGGCTTGGACTTGATTGTGAATTTTTCTACCTGTGTTTCCAAAGGTGTAATGAGCTTCCCAAGTTGCCGAACCTTCAGAGTCATTAGCCTGAATGTGGGTTGCTGAGACTTGAAGATCGGTAGATTTTTGGCAGAGCATTCTCCACATATTCTTTGCCTCTTCACCGTGTAGTTCTGGAAAAACAGGATCAGAAAAAAAGATGGAGTTGTCATAGCAAGCACACATGGCTTCCCCGTCTCGCTGATTGAGGGCTTCATAAAATTGAGTGATGAGTTTTTCGTTATCATTCATAAGAAGTGCCTACTTAAGAAACCAACGCATGACCCCTGAAAACAATAACAACAAACCAAATAAAACGACTAAACAAGCTCCCGTAGGAAGGTCGAAAACATAAGAAGCTGTTAATCCGATGATGCTAGCTAAAAAACCGACCGTCCATCCAATAGCTAATCTTCCCTTAACCGAATGACTAAAAAGCATTCCTATGATGGATGGCACGACCAAGTAGGAAAAGACCAATAAAACTCCAGCGACTTTCACCGAGCTTGTGATGACAAATCCAAAGCTTGAGTAAAAAAGAAGATCCCAAAGTTTTAGAGAAAGTTTCTGTTTTTTGGCCTCTTCAGGATTTAGAGAGATTAAGAGAAATTGCTTACGAAATCGGTAGTGAAAAATGGAAATGATCGAGTACAAGGCCAGGGTTGTTAATACTTCCGGCCAAGTCACCCAAAGAATATTACCGACGAGCATGTCTTTAATGTGTTCGGCACCATGACTTGATTTGTCGGTGAGTATGATGATCGCAGCACTACTGATGGCGTAAGTGACACCAATAATGGCTTCTTGCGGGATTCGCCTTTTTTCTACGTTTCGAGTTGCAGCAAAAACTGCGGCTCCCATCAAAGTAAAAGCTAAGCTTACGAAATAAGTGGCTCCTCCTTCATGGGGCAGTCCCATTAAGAAGGCTGCAGTGGCTCCTAGAGCTGCAATTTGGGCTAAGGCCAAATCGACGAAAATGACCCCCCTAGAAATAACATGAATGCCCAGATAAACGTGAATTCCGGTAAGAATCAGGCAAATACAAAAAGCCGGAAGCAAAAATTGAATAATTTCCCAGTTCATTTTAGCTTCAACTCCAATTCATTTACCAAGTGGTCCATCCAATCAAAGTAGGTTTTGGATTTGTCGTCGCCACCTACATAAGCAGGTATGAGAACCAGCTTAGCTTGGGTTTTTTCAGCCAGGGTTTCTCCGGGCTTAGGATCAAAAAAACTCTCAATTACGATGAGTTTAGCTTTTTGGGCCTTTACGATTTCAATTAATTTTAAGATGTGTTGAGCGGTCGGTTGAATTCCGGGTTTAGGCTCTAAAAAACCAATCAACTCAAAACCAAAGTACTTAAAAAGATAATTGAAGGTCATGTGATATCCGACCACTTTGGTGCCAGAATAGGGGGCTAATTTTTTCTTCCACTTTGTGATTTTATTCGACAGAGCCGTTTTGAATTCAGCTAAATTTTCAGAAAATTGTTTAGCATGGGTGGGATCTAACTCTCCGAGCCGTTTGTTGATAAGTTCTGCCACAGCAAGAACTCTATCAGGATCGGCCATAAAGTGAGGGTTTCCTAGCGGATGGACGTCCCCTTGAGAGCGGTCGGCTTGGGTTCGGATATCCATCGGAGGGATAGCTTCTGAGACCGTTAAACATCCAGGCTCACCGGGCATTAGTTTGGGTTGACGTGCCCCCCGGATTAAAAGTGGAAGCCATCCGCTTTCTAATTCAAGCCCAATGGCAATTAAAAGATCAGCGCGACTGACTGCGACCAAATAAGAAGGTTTGGCCTCAACAAAATGGGGGTCTTGGGTCCCCTTGGCTATTGAAGAAACTGAAATGAGGTCGCCTCCGATATATTCGGTGATCGACCGAAGATCTTCGGTGGTAGTAACGACCCGGAGATTCGCAAACGCGCTGGAATATCCTACTAAAGCCAATATAAGAATTTGTTTAATATGCATGGGCTGGATGTGATCCTATAGTTACGTTAAGTTGAAGCAAAGCTTGCCATTTCGTTTCTTGGCCCGTTTCCTGTGTGACACCTGTTTGCAACCGAAGTGCAGAAAATTCTGTGGGAACGTAAGCAATAATGAGGTTTTCTGCGTTTCGTTTGTCGGTGCTGCTGGAGGTACGACTGACCTGGTCGAATCTGCCGCCCAACCAGAAAGTGGGATGAACTCGAGTCATCAGAGTGGAATAGAACCCGAATCCATTTTCCCAATCCGGGACGGCTAAAGTGAGTAATCCTGGTCTCCATCCCTGGATATATTCATTGGTCCAAATCACAGCCCAGTTTCCTCTTCCTTTGGGAGAGACGTATTTGACGGTTAAATCGGCTCCTAAAAATTGAGAAAGTTTGGAAGCTAGATTGTTTCCGAAAGCATAAGAAATTCCAAGACCGAGCGTTGTGGCATCGGTGAGATCCCACAGGTTTTCTAATCTTGTGACATTAGCTAGATTTTCTTCTTTGGGAGCTGAGAATAGGTCAGATGACTTAGCCGAAACCCCCGCAATACTTAGATTCAAGTACCAGGGTAAGGGAACCAAAATATCGGCTTGAACACCGGAAGTGTTAAAAGCCTCTTCACCTAAGATCAATTGATTGACAAGCGGACGGTCAATTAAGGGTTGGGCGTGAGTATGGATCAAATTATTTTTTCCAAAGTTCTGTAAAAATTTTCCGACCTTTAAGGACACTACTGGGAGACCCAGAGTAGAAACCCATGCCTCTTCGGGGCTCATTGAACCATCGGCCCCTTCAATTGATAAAATAAAGTTAGCAAAAAAGTAGGGATCTACCGCAGCGGTGAACTGTCCCTCCAATTCCTGAAGCTTGATGCCTTTTCCTTCTTCGATAGCTGGCCCCCAGTTGCCTAGGAAAAGACCGTTCATACTAATGGCTGGATTCATGGTTCGGTCGACTTGTTGGGTTCCCCCGAGAAGTTTTCCGTAAAAAAAGGTCTCAGCGAAAAGGGGGGAATAGGTCAGTAAAATGGTTAGGACGATTAAATAACGCACGACGATCTCCAATTCTTTTAAAAATCTTTGAAAAGCTACAAGCGCCTTAAATACCAGGCAAGTTTTTGTTGGATAAAGTGACGAATTTTGTAAAAGGTCCTGAATAATCGACAGAATTGGGCTGTTTCTCAGTTCCATGACTTGCGCCCAAGCTCACTTCATTTGGCACTAAAGCTGCTTTGTGGCTCAGGCGGGAGGAGTGGAGCGATTCCACTATTTAGGGACGAATGAGAACAAAGGTTTTGTCTTTTGCTTTATTAGCGACGTTGTTGATTTTACCAGCTTGCGGGAAAGATGATGCTAAGCCATCCAATAGTAATCCCGGTCCCAACACAACTGCCCCAGCCAATACTAACCAGCCCAATGGCAGTAATAATTGTTATTGTGACGAGTGTGGATGTTACATTTTATATAGTGATGGGTCTTATCAAGATGTAGACTCTTGTGGATACCAGCAGCAACCTAGTTACCCCCAGAACCAGTACCCTCAGCAAAATTATT
>OMIX01000127.1 GCA_900299195.1 Deltaproteobacteria bacterium | reverse complement strand
GGCTAAACGGCGAAATATGTCTTTTGTTTTGGCAGGCCGGAGTGACGATAAAATCCAACCGCTAGCCAAAAAGTTGGAGGTCCCCTACGAAATTTTTTCTCTTTCCTCAGTAGACACCATTAAAGAAAAGATAAAATCCTGCTCGTTGGTTTTGCTTTGTGCGGGGCCCTTCTCCAAAACCTCTGAGCCCATGGTTAAAGCTTGTTTGGAACTTGGAATTCACTATTTAGATATCACTGGAGAGATTGACGTTTTAGATCAGGTCCTTTCTATCGACTCTCAAGCTAAAAAATCAGGTTCCGTTCTTATCCCTGGAGTGGGTTTTGATGTAGTGCCCTCTGACTGTTTGGCGAAACTTTTGAGTGAGAGGCTCCCTCACGCTGAAGAATTAAATTTAGCTTTCCGAGGCGATGCCACACTAAGCCCAGGAACCACAAAAACCATGATCGAAAACCTTCCCAAAGGAGGCAAAATTCGAAAAGACGGAAAGTTGAAGTCCATCCCTTCATTTTCTCAATTTAGACAAATTCCATTTTTAAGAAAAACCCTGTTTTGCTCATCAATCCCCTGGGGAGATGTAGCATCAGCCTATTACTCCACTGGCATACCGAATATCTCAGTCTATGGCCCTACGCCTAAATGGAGTCGACTGCTCAGAACCCCAATGAAGCTAATGGGTCCAGCTTTATCGAAACCCAAAGTACAAAAATTTCTCAATCAACAGATTGAGAAGTATGTCAAAGGGCCGTCAGAGGAACAGCAAAAAACTTCAAGAATGGAACTTTGGGGAGAGGTTAAAAAGGGGGCAAAAAGGTGCCGTGGCCACTTAGAAATTCCCGAAGGTTATCATTTCACAATGCTCACTGCTTTAAAATCGGTGGAAAAAGTGCTTTTAGGTGAAGTGAGTCCTGGTAGCTACACACCCTCATTAGCCTTTGGAGCTAATTTTATACGAGAATTTTCTGATATCTCTTTAAATTTAGAATCATGCTAAGAGTTTTTCCACTCATTCAGTTTGTTTTTTCACTTCTCGCTCTGAGCTCGATGTCTTACGGGGTTCGCGCCAGAGATTTGGGAATTTTTTTCCCAGGCCAACCAGGAGAACTCAACTCTCTTGCTGACATCAAAGGAGTTGAGGTAGGCCATGTGACTCTAATTTCAGGAGAAGGGGCTCTTAAGATAGGGAAAGGTCCAATTCGAACGGGTGTGACTGCGATTTTCCCTAGAGGAAGGGTGAATGAACCGGTTCCAGCAGCTTGGTTTTCTCTCAATGGGAATGGAGAACTCACGGGGACTCATTGGATCGAAGAGAACGGCTTTCTCGATGGGCCTATTCTGCTGACCAACACCCATAGTGTGGGAGTGGTAAGAGATTCGTTGCAAAAGTGGGCACTTAAAAATCTAAAGTCTTCACCCTCGAATGAGGATCCTGCCTCTTTACCCGTTGTCGGAGAAACCTGGGATGGAAGGCTCAACGACACTCGAGGAGGTCACATTCAGGAAAAACATGTTTTCGAAGTGCTCGACAAAGCCAAACCCGGTTTTTTTGAAGAGGGAAATGTTGGAGGGGGAACCGGAATGGTTTCTTTCGGCTATAAGTCGGGAATTGGAACAAGCTCGAGATCTCTTAAGATAGGAAAAGAAAAGTTTATCGTTGGGGGACTTGTTCAGTCGAATTTCGGGATTCGAGAAGAACTGACTATTTCGGGAATTTCTATCTCAAAGAAAATCCAAGATCCTCTTCCTAAGCTCAATTTGGATTCTCAAAAAGATGGGTCGATTATTGTAGTCATTGGAACGAATGCCCCCCTACTTCCCCACCAATTAAAGAGGTTAGCCAAGAGAGTGCCTTTAGGAATCGCACGTGTGGGAGGAATTGCACATGATTCCTCAGGAGACCTATTTATTACATTTTCTAATCAAATCCCCAAACTGAAAAATCACAAACTTAAGTTTGAAGTGATTCCCAATGAGGAAATGGACGAGCTTTTTAGGGCCACCATTGAAGTGACTGAAGAAGCTATTATCAATTCCTTAGTAGCCGCCCAAACGATGGTGGGTATTAACGGCAATAAAATCGAATCGATTTCACATGAAAAGTTGAGAGTTCTTTTTACGAAGTAGATTCAATTAATCCACTATTCGATACTTCTCAAATCGATTGCGTCGAGTTTGCTGCCAACTTTCTTGAAGTCGATTACCCTGTTCAATGTGTTCTGCATCTTTGTAGCCCATGTCGAAGCATTGATCTGAATTGTTGTAGTTGAAATCACCTAATCGGCCCGCAAAATAGATATTATGCATTTCTCTCTCAAGCGACCTAATTTTTTCAACTCGTTCTTGATAGCCAATTTTATAGACAGGATAAAAGTTTCTAAACCGCTTGGAGAAACTCTTAATCACTTGGTCACGGCCAAAAAGTTTGAGAGGCTTTAACTGGGCCAACAAAAGCTCGCCCAATTGAGTGTCATCCATACTCCAAGTAGGATCCAAGTCATCACAAGTGAAATCCACCATTAAAGCTGTATGACCTAATGGCGCCGTATAAGGGCTGAATTTAGTCATTTCGCTAAGTCTTCCAAAGCGAAATCTGGATTCGGGATAAAACACCCACATGGCAGGCAAAACAGGCTGCGATTTTAAAAGGTAGTAGTAAACAATCGTGTGTCTAAAAGAAACAAACCGACACGCCTGCTTAATTTCAGTGGATAGACTGGGAATAAGATCTGCAATGGCCTGCATGGGAATGGTATAAACCACATCATCGCAAGAGAGATTCTCTAAATTTCCATTTTTATCCTCGAATGCGATACCGGAAATCGTTCCCTGATTTAACTTAAGTTCCTTAACCTTTGCCCCCAAATGGAACTTCACTCCATTGGCTTCGCTTTTTTCCCGAATTCTTTCTGGGATCATGCCAAATCCATATTTGGGATAGTGGAAAGTAGGCGCTGAAATAGTTTTATCGATATTTTTTCGGGATAACAGCTGTTTAATGACTGAAACTAGACCCGGGGAGGAAATTCTGACTTTAGCTAATTGAGGATCCAGCTGCCTGGGATTACCAAACATTTTGTTCGCCATGGGTTCAAAAATTTGGTTGTAGAGAGATTTTCCAAATTTCTGAATAATAAAATCTTCATAACTCTTCGGCTCTGATTTGTCTTTGATGTTTTTCAACGCTGACACTCCAAAGCTTGCTAGGATCTCGGCACTTTTGTGCGGAGGAAACTTCGTCATCATTTCGGAAATTTTCAAGGGGAAGTCGAAGTACTTGCCCTTTAAAAATAAATTTTGTGATTTGTCCCGGGTAAGAAAATCACTCCCCATCATTTGGCACATTTCATCAAGGACTCCATCGATCAATGTGTAAAATTTGTGAGGCCCATAATCCAGGATAAATCCGCCCTCCCGAAAACTTCGGCAAAGCCCACCCACTTCAGGCTCTTTTTCAAACACATGAACTTCAAATTCAGGATTTTTACTCAAGCGGTAAGCAGCCGAAAGCCCCGTAATGCCTGCACCTAAAACAACTACTCGCTTTTTGTTGTTCATACGCTTCTTACCTTTCTTGCAATCACTCTTGTTTGGGCAGCGAAGTAGGGAATTAAAGTTTGATCGATAGATAAAGACTTAAATAGCCTTCCCATCCATTTTGCAGGTTTGGGTAAATAGGCTTCTAATCGATAAGTTAAATAACCCAATTGCAACCACTGAAAATGGGGTTTACTGGAAACCACTTCAAATCCGGCAGTTTCTAACATTGCTTGAATGGTCTTAGGTACAAAGTAGTACAAATGAACAGAGAGAATGAACCAATAATTTTTACCGGCCATTTTCGCCATCAAGTTTCCTATGTTGGGATAATTAATCACCACAATGCCGTCGTCTTTAAGGTAAGAATTACAGGTCTTAAGCACCTGCTTAGGATCAAAAGTGTGCTCTAGAACATCCCACAACGTAATGCAGTCGAGCTTTTCATTCGGGGGTGGCGCTGTTTCCAAGGTGCCGCAGGTAATATTCACACCGTAATTTTGATTCCCATAATCCGAAAGATACTTGGAGGGCTCTATTCCATAAGTCCTCCACCCTCTTTCTTTGGCTACTTTCAGAAAAAATCCAGCCGCTGCCCCAATATCTAAAATAGAACCGCCTTTTTTAAATTCCTCTACGGCATCTAAACATCTTTCAAAACTCTTGATCCTTCCCTCAGCCTGCGACACGTAAGTAGGATCTTCGGTTTCTGTGTAGCTCTTCAGGATGAGATCTTTGCGAAGTCTAGGAGAAGTGTAAATCAAACCACAGTCGAGACACTCGACAAGAGTTTCTTTGGAAACAAAGTTACCTGAGGCACTATATGAGGTAAGTAGTTTTTGGGTGTCAGGGTCGGTAGTCCCTTGATATTTCACTTTGGTGCTACGGCTACCACAAAGATTACAAGAAACGTCTTCCCAAAGGGATTGCGATGAATTGTGGTGAAGTGGATTTACGGCACCGAGGCTGTTTTCAGTGCGGTTAACTTGGGTTGCTTGCATACTTCTTCCTCCAGAATGGGCTGCGATTTGATAGTCAAATCATTGTTTAAATTTTTATATTGTCGACGATATAGATTTTGAATCTCTGAAAATTTAACGTTAAGAGTATTTAAAATAAGCCCCGTAGTCACAAGTCCCACAGAGGTGACGGCAATCAACATTTGAAAAAAGATATTATTGGGAAATAGACTATTTCCCATCACGGTTCCGAAAAGTACCAACCCCAAAGAACCTAAACCAAAGAAAACTAAGGGACGCAAATCTCTCATTAGCCAAATGATGGTTAACACAACTTTATATCCATCGGAAAAAGTCCTTAATTTACTGTGACTATTTTCAGGCCTTTCCCCATAAGAGAGTGGTATTTCAACGACATTGAATTCGTTGATAAGTGAATAGACGGTGAGTTCCGTTTCCACTTCAAACCCCTTTCGAAGGAGCGGAATATTTTTGACAAAATAGTGGGTCATCACTCGATATCCGGAACAAATATCGGTGAATGAACTTTGAAAAATATTATTGATTAAGCTAATAATAAGTTGATTGCCTAATTGATGAAATCGTCGATAAGCCCCCGAAGAAGAAGCCACTCGACTCCCCACTGTCATCTCGGCTTCTCCGGAAAGAACTGGAGCCAGTAGTTTCCAAACCCCTTTGGGGTCATAGGTTCCATCGGAATCGACCATAATGTAAATATCGGCCTCTACCAACTCAAACATCCGACGAACGACATTCCCTTTTCCTTTTCTAGGAACCACCACCACTTTCGCCTTTTGTTCAAACGCAATTTCACGACTTCTATCGGTTGAGCCATTATCAAAGACATAAATATCAAGGTGGGGTATCTCAGCTCGAAATTCCTGAATCACTTTAGCTAAAGTGAGCTCCTCGTTGAGGCATGGTAACAGGAGAGCGACTTTGAGGTTAGATAAGTCACGGGCAGTTGCCTCTCGATAACTCAAACTTAACTTACCTCTTTGCATTAAAAGACTCCCATGATAATCGACAAAGATGCCTAAAAATAATTTAAAAAACTTTTGGTTAATGAAAACAGAACCTGATGTTTTCTCTTTTGAAGATCTCGTCAAAGCTCCCAATCGCACAACCCATTGGGAAGGGGTGAGAAATTATCAAGCTCGTAATTTTATGCGTGATTCTTTTAAAAAAGGGGACCAAGTACTAATATACCACAGTAACATTGATGAGCCAGGAGTGTTTGGAATTGCCACGGTGGTTCGCGAAGGGTACCCCGACTCATTTGCTTTAGATCCCAAAAGTAAATACTTTGATGCGCAAGCTAAGAAAAAGGGAGAATCACCTTGGATCATGGTGGATGTTAAAGCAACTCACCGTTTCAAAAATCCTGTCACACGCAGCCAATTGAAGGACGAGCCCCGCGCTAAAGATATGATGGTACTCCAACGCGGAGCCCGGCTTTCCGTTCAACCCGTTTCTGAAGACCACTTCAATCTGATTATCGATTTGGGTGGGCCACAGAAACTTTGATTTTAACGACCTGGCTTTTTTAAGCTTTCGACGTTAAAAGCTTGTCCACCCTTGATAGTGCGACCCGAGATTGCCACCGGAACATCCGATAAAGAACCGGTGGTGCCCAAAGTCACAGAAGCGGTTCGAGTGTCTAAAATTAAATTAGAGTTTTTAGTGACTCCGCTATTGGCATACAGCACCCACTGTTGATTCGCTCTTTGATCAGCTCCACGGGTTTTAGACGATTTTATAAGAACCGGCATAATTTCCTGACTTCCATCTCGGTAGGTTACTACCACAACTTCTTTGATGCTCAGATCTCTCATGCTGTAACTGAATTTAACAATTCCCAAGCAAACTTTAAGAACTTGAGTTTCAAAGATGGTGTTATCTCCGCACAAATTAGAGAGAATCGTGTAGTTAGGGACGTTGGGGGTAGGCCCCTCAACTGTGTAGGAGCCCAAACATTCAGCCGTCCCTCCAGGTCCAACCACTTTACCCTTAACTGAGTAATTTCCTCCAAGCGGAGGCGTGATTTGAATTTCTCCTCCACTTTTTGAGATAGCTTGTCCGTTGAGTTCCGCCGAAGTCACTTGACCTTGATAATTCAATCTCGCAACTACCGACTGACCGAGTTGAATGGAAGTGGGAGTGACTGAGACCTGACACTGAGGGGGATCCACAGGTACGGGTGGCTTTTCTTTAACCGTATAACTGGCTGAGCATCCACCGACTCCACCAGCGCCTATGACTTTTCCTTGAACAATAAAGTTTCCAACCGCAACGGGAGTGAGGGTACGTTGAGCCACTCCCGAGGACAAACTGACCACTTGATTATCAATTTGAACTTCCGTCACACTGCCATTCACTTGCAATGAAGCCACTATCGATTGACCCAGCACAATGGAATCGGGAGAAGCCGAAATCTGGCAACTAGGCGCTGTAGGACCAGGAGGGGTTGGGGTACCACAATTTTTATTGATCCCACATATTTCAATCTGGTTAGAAGAGGCCGTAGTTTTTAGGAAATTAAGACTCTCAGCAAGATCAGTTCTAGTGTTGTAATTGGTATCTTCAATATTGCCTTTGGAGTTCACTCCTAAAAGAAGATGCTCTGCGCGATTAAAAACAAAAGCTGGACCACCCGAGTCTCCGAAACAAAGTGCAGCTCCATTGGGTTTTTGGGAAACCATATCGAAATTGCTAAATGAAGTAACAACAGTTTCTCCATATCTTAGAATGCCATCTATTTTTCCTTTACCTCCCACATCGGTACAGCCGTACCCCAACAGAGTAATGCCTAATCCTGTTTTTGCGGTTCCACCGACAGAGGCGGGTTTCACTCCTACGATATCTTGATCAGTAATTCCCAAAGAAATGTCGTGGTCTTGACTGGCAAACAACGCACTTCGATAAATTTTGGCCCGATAGGTGTTCCCTTTGACTTTAAACTCCGCAGTGGCTCCGTTGGGAGCACAATGACCCGCCGTAATAATAGCTCTTGAGCCCACAATGGTAGCAGTACAAATGCTGTCCAGAGCTTTAATCTGAACTACCTCATCAAAAGTGCCAGGTTCCACCGGCTTGCCATTGATTAACCGTACTCCTAAATCCTGAGCCGTTCCGGTTATGGAAAATAACACCCCCAAAACAAAAGTATGGACCCATTTCATAAAATCTCCGTGTCAATAAAAGTAAATTATCATTTTGATTTTTGATCTTAACTTGAAGACCATTAATGGACTGGCGAGTAAAAACACTTAGTGTTAGCGGGAGTTAAAACTTAAGAAAAGCCAAACCCTTAAGTTCACAGTCTTTCAATTAAACGGGTCGATCTCTTCAAAAACACGCAAGGGAGGTTTTTGGTCATCTGACTCAACTAATCTTAAACGAGGAATTTTTGTTTCTAGATTCGTTTTCTTTAAAATCAGAGTTTTCCTTAAGACTCTTCCTGACTGAACTCCTTGAGCAGGAGGTTGAGTCAACACTCGTTCCTCTAAAGAAGCTTCAAATCCGGGAAGACTCGAAATCCAATCAATCAAGGAGATTTGACTTCCATCTCTTCGTTTTACTTGACTCAAAGCAAAATTAGAAAACCATCCTCTTTCACCTATAGTCTGTTTTTTAAAAAGACCTGAATAAGTTGGGATATCCACAAAATCACCCGCATAGATATAAGCTTTTCCCTGAAGCTTCAAAATGTCATGATACTGCTTAAGAACCACGTCGATTTGTGGGGAGTAAGACATCACTCCAAACAGATCGGTAATTAAATCTGCAGGTTTAAACTCCGAAGTAGAAATATCTTCAAAAAACTTTCCTACTTTGTATTCCACTTCAGGACTGACTTTAGCCTTCTTTTCCATATGGTAAGTAACGGCGGTGACTTTAGGTTTTTCCCGTGCAGAGCTTGTATTGATCAAATGAAGCCCTTGCCTTAGAAGCCCAGGATCAAAATGAATCACCCTACCTCTAAACCAAGACGCCTTAGCCTGAGCTAAAATCCGTTCTGGATCGATCGAGCGTTGAAAAAAATCTAATGAAGCACAACCTTCACCACTTCCAGCATCTATCCAATGTTGGTGCTTATTAAGTTTCGCCAATTCAACCAAGAACGAATCAGGGAAAAGCTCTATGTACTCTTCTATTCCTCTTTGTGTCTCAAATCGATTAGAGTCGATTAAACTCGTTAAACGAGCAAAAGCCTCCGCACAGGAGGAAGAACCTGCGCCAAAAGCCGCAAACGAAACGGCTAAGCAATAAAAAATGATTAGAATTGATTTTAGCCTGAGCATACCCCACTCCTCCCAGCTGCAAATCCTCAGCCTAATGTCATGCGAGGCATTCTCAGGGAATACGTAAAACTCTTAAGCACAAACTACGTTCCCCTGAAAGTTTGTGGACTCCACGGGCGTCCTCCACGGAATTTATGTGAGTACCCCAAAAGAGGCTATTAATGTTATGTCAATATTTTCGATAACTTAAACAATCCTCCTTCTTCGAATGTGTAATTTATGCTAAGAGACCGCATGTCCATCGCCCCCAAAACTTGCAGCTTAAGCATTCTATCCCTGGGCCCTAAAGGAGATGGAACGGCCAAAGGCCCCAACGGCTGGGTTTACTTAGAACGAACAGCCCCACTCGACCAAGTGAGAGCTAAAATTCATCGTGATAAATTGGGAGTGTTTCGCGGAGAGGTCATCGATATTGTACAGCCCTCCCCTCACCGTCAAACTCCCCCATGTGTCCATTTTGATCATTGTGGAAATTGCACTCTCCAGCATTTGACTCCGGAGTTTTATCAACAGTGGAAGTTAGAATTGGTGAGAGAGGCTTTTCTTAAAGTGGGAATCAAGCCTCAAAAATGGTTACCTCCTATTTTTTTAAAAAACAAAAATCGAAGGAGAGTGACTTTTACTCTAAGAAAAAACCAGGGAAAAGTGGTTTTAGGTTATTACCAAAGGCGTTCTCAAAAAATCTCTGAAATTTCATCTTGTGAAATCGCTCTTCCTGAACTCTTCCAACTCAAAGAGACTCTGAAACCTTTCTTACCTTTTTTAGCCCGAGGCTTAGAGCCTATCGATTTAAGTTTCCAATGGGTAAATCATCAAGCCGACATGCTCATCACAGGTCCCTTGTTTAAAGGCGCTAAAAGTGAGACTCAACTTCTTTCCGTTTTGAGAGACCTTTCACAAATCGCACCCATCGGCAGAATTAGCCTGCGTCGAGAAAATAGTTTTAAAATTTTAGTTGAAAAAGAGCCTATTAAAAAAATCTTTGGCTCTTTGGAAGTTCTTTTACCTCCAGGTGCATTTTTGCAACCCACCGAAGAAGGAGAATCAGCTTTAGTTGCAGCTGTCACCCAAGCACTCCCGGAGGGCAACCGCTTTGGCGATCTGTTTTCAGGTTGCGGTACTTTTACCGGAGCTCTGCTGAATCATGGCGAAGTTGAAGCTTTTGAATCTTCCCGCGATGCGGTTAAAGCTCTATCTCTTGCAGGAAAAAATAAAAATTTAAAAGTTTACCAAAGCGACCTTTTTACTCACCCAGTGTCCGTTAAAACACTCAACTCTTTCGATGCAGTCGTTTTTGATCCGCCCCGTGCTGGCTGCATTGAACAAGCTAAACAAATGGCTCGTTCTCAATGTAAAACTCTCATTGGTATTTCGTGTAACCCTGCCACCATGGCCAGAGACGCTAAAATATTGTCCCAAGGGGGTTATCAATTAAAAAGTTTGCAAGTCGTCGATCAATTTTTTTGGTCCCATCACATAGAAGTCGTGGGAGTTTTTCAAAAGCAGAGATAATTATTTTATGTTTCCTATTCATGTCAAAACAGCTAGCGGTCTTGAACCTCTTTTAGCCCAAGAACTTAAAAACATTGGGCTAACCCAAATCAAAGTAAAAAATCGTCTGGTGATTGGTTTAGGGGATCTAAAACTCCTCTATCAAATCAATCTTTGGAGCCGTACAGCGATAAGAGCACTCCTCCCGTTAACAAACTTCAACGCATCTGATGAAAAAAGCTTTTACGACCAGGTCAAAGCCCTAGATTGGTCGCCGTGGATCAAGGAAACAGGAACTTTAGCCATAGATGCCCATGTGCACTCTTCTTTTACGACTCACTCGCTGTTTTTGGCCCAACTCACCAAAGATGCCATCGCAGATCACTTTAGAGAAAAAACAGGAACACGTCCTTCCGTTGATTTAGAAAATCCCGACCTTCGAATTGCGGTAAACTTGTTTAGAAATCAAGTTGAGATATTTTTAGACAGTTCTGGAGATTCTCTTCACAAACGAGGCTATCGGCAAAAAACTGGAGAGGCACCCTTAAACGAAACCTTGGCTGCAGGTATCATTCAACTCACTCGGTGGGATGGAACCTTGCCCTTAGTGGATCCGATGACGGGTTCGGGAACACTCGCTATCGAAGCCGCACTGATCGCTAAAAATATAGCTCCCGGTTTACTAAAGAGGGAATTTGGCTTTCAAAAATGGAAAGATTACGATCCCCAATTATTTGAAGAGCTTGTCCAAACTGCAAAGAGTTCCATCAAAGAAACCCTTCCTGAAAAGATTTTAGCTTTTGATTGCGATCCCGAAATGATTGCTATTGCAAATGAAAACATTGCAAGAGCTGGAGTTACCGACTGCATTAAGACCCAAGTGGAAGATTTTTTGAAATGGGAAAATATTTTTCAATCTCCTGGTGTCGTAGTCATGAATCCGCCTTACGATCAAAGACTGGCCGTTGAAGACTTGGCGAAGTTCTGCTCCGAAATCGGAGAAAAACTCAATACGCAATTTTCAAACTGGAAAGCCTTTGTTCTCATGGGAAATCCGGATGCTGCCAAAGAAATCAATCGAAATCCGCAGAAAATTCACCTCCTGTACAATGGCTCCATTGAATGTCAGCTTTTGGAAATAACTCCTTCTTTACAACAACCTGTCCCCATTAACCCTAAATGGGATTCGAAAATAAACAACTTTAACAATCGACTTAAAAAGAATTTCAAACACTATTCTAAATGGGCCCAGAGAGAGAGAATCACCAATTGGAGAATCTACGATAGAGACATTCCTGAGCTGCCTTTCATTGTAGATCTCTATGGCAAGCATATTCATCTCGCTGAAGTCCCACGAAACCATGACGACTCGCCTTTGGAACATTTAAGATACCTAGAACTCATTAAAGAAACGGTTTCACAAGTCACCCAAGTGCCTTTAGACCGAATCTTTTTGAAGATCCGAAAAGCACAAAAACTTCCTAAAACAGAAACTTTTCAAGCGCTCGAAGTCAAAGAGCGCGGATACAAGTTTCTTGTGAATTTCATAGACTACGTCGATGTGGGCCTTTTTTTAGAATTTCGAAAAGTTCGGGAGTGGGTTGAAAAAGAAGCCCAGGGAAAAGATTTTCTCAATCTTTATAGCTACACCGGAACAGCTACCGTTTGCGCCGCTGCAGGTGGAGCTAAATCTACAGGCTCGGTAGATGCCTCTAGCACTTACCTTGATTGGGCCAAACGTAATATGGAGCTTAATCAACTTAAGGGAAATCAGCATATCTATTATCGTTCCGATGTCATGGAGTTCTTAAACAACTCAAAGAAAGTTTATGACTTTTGTTGGGTGGATCCACCCGTTCAGTCTGTCAATCGCATCAAAGGATCAGAGTTCAATATTCAAGAGGACCATGTGACCCTATTAAAGCTTGTTTTGGAAAGAATAAGACCCAACGGTAAAGTACTTTTTACAACTCACGGCCAAAGCTTTCAACTTAATGAGTGGGCTTTAAAAGAATCTTGTTCCATCGAAATTCAAGACATGTCTCATCCTCTAACACCCAACGATTTTGAACGAACACGCCCCTTCAAGGCCTGGCTCTTACAGAAAAAGCTCTGATTGTTCTCAGTTCCCTAAAGAGTTAACATAAAGAGTATGAATAACTCGGATAGTTCAAAAACTGAAATCAAGTTCATCAATAAACTTTGGCCTTTTGTGATAGCCACTCTCGTTGCAGGTCCTTTTGCATTACCCCTTTTGTGGCGAAATCCACGCTATCAAAAGACAACCAAAATCCTAGTCAGTGCAGGGGTTATCCTTTTTACTCTCTTACTCATTTATGTGAGTGGGACGTTCATCAAACCTCTCATATCGGAATATCAACAACTCTTAGAGTCAGCCCCTTAAGCCTCACTTTGCTGGGTTTTTAAATGAGCGCTAACCCCTTAAATTAATAAAAAAAACTGAACTCGACACCCATGTTATCACTGGTGAATTTTCACCATCGACCTAATAATAGTCTTTGCTTTAAAAGCTCAATTTTGTATGGTGGGAAAAGCATTTACCTTGGGGGATATGATTATGAAGCTACTCTTTGTTGCTCTTTTAGGGTTGTCTCTTTCCGCTCACGCAGATTACAAAAGTTTTTACTTCCAAAAAACCCAAGAAAAGAAAAGTTCGAACCTTTGGAGCTCCGTAAAAAAACCTAAGACCGAAGTCAGTTCATTTCAACAAAAACTCAATCATCAGGATCTCAACGACTCTCGGACCTTTACTCAGCGCTATTTTATCAACACCCAATATGCTTCTAGCCCATCGGCGCCCACCCTATTTTACCTCTGCGGTGAGGCGACTTGTCAGGGACCTTCGGGAGCTCTTTTTTACTTTGCAGAAAAGCTTAAGGCTAATCTTATTTCTCTTGAACATCGCTACTATGGAAAAAGCCAACCCTTTGCACAACTATCGACTGAAAATCTAAAATACCTCTCCACAGAAAATGCCTTGCAAGATGCAGCCCTGTTCCAAAAATTTGCCATGAACCAACTTGGATTTAACGGAAAGTGGATTGTGGTCGGCGGATCTTATGCTGGATCACTCGCGGCCTATTATCGCGAGAAATTTCCCCAATTAGTGGCAGGGGCACTCGCCTCTAGCGGTCCAGTGCAGGCAGACGACAATTTTGAGGAATATGACAAACATGTAGCGTCGGTTGCAGGACCGGAATGTCTCAGTCAAATACATAAAGTGGTGGCCCAACTAGAGTCTGCCTTACAAAAGCCTGAGGAACTCACCCGACTCAAAGCTACTTTTTCGGCTGAGAAACTTCTGACGGATCTCGATTTTGTCTATCTAGTCGCCGATATGGGAGCTTTGGCCATTCAATATGGTTATAAAGATAGATTCTGTCAGTTGCTTAATTCTGAGGATCACATGAAAGGTTATGCCCAGTTTACCCAAGAGATCTATAAAAGTTGGGGCATGACTGCTTTGAGTGGCTCAGCTTCAGGGGCTGTCAGTTTAAACCCTGATGATTACGAAAACGACTTTGGAATGCGTCAGTGGTTTTACCAATCCTGCACAGAATATGGTTATTGGCAAAACGCCTACCACGATAAAAACTTATCCGCCCGTTCTCAGCTGATCAATGAAGAATATCACCGAGATATTTGTAGACGGTTATTTAACATCAACTTCACAACTCCCACCCAAAAGATCAATGAGATGTTTTACAGCCCCTTGTTATTGTCTTCGACTTCTCAAATCTTCTTCACTAACGGTTCGACCGATCCTTGGATCAACTTGTCCATTGCAAAAGAAAATGGAAACACTGTGAACTCAAAAACTTCTCATATTACGATTGCCGGAGCAGCTCATTGCGATGATTTAAGAAGTCCTAAAACAAGCGATTCCTCTTCATTACAGGCTGCAAGGGCTCAGTTTTTAGAGTTAGCCACCGAATGGCTCAAATAAAGCTTAACACCACCGCACGAGTCGCATCTCTTTTCCCCCATGGGTGAAATGGTGTGTTTCAGTGGAATCTGGACTTAATTGCTTTAAAAAACTCCTCCAGCTCTTTTCGTCCGGGCACAAACAACCCCCTAAGATTTGTCTCTGCTGATTTCTATACTTCTCTCGGATATGCTTTCCCAACTTGGCATAAAGCTCGGGAACAGAAGATGATTTTGCCAACCTATCTCCAAAGGGTGGATTAAGAAGCATCACTACTTTTCCGTTTTCGGGCAACTTAAATTGCGTTTCAAAAAAATCACCTTCTAGGAGGCTCGTTTTTGAAGAGGGCGAACTTTCTAAAAAAGCTTGAATATTTTGCTTAAGAACTGAGCAGGCCTCTAAATTAATTTCATTGAAAATAACTTCGGGACACAGAGAGTCTTTCATTTGCTCTTTTAGTTTTTTTCGATAGAACCGAAAAGTGGCCTCAGAAACACAGGGAAATGACTCACAAGTAAAACTGCGAACAAATGCCCCAGGACCGGCACCCGAAAATACTACTTGTGATTCGAACCCGAAAGTTCCGGTCCCCGCAAAAGGAACCCAAACCTGAGACACTCGATCTTCAGGATTTTTCTGAGCTAGAACCCAACGAATACAAGCTGCAGCTTGATGTTCCGGCAAAGGAGCCGTTGCAGAAAGCAAAGCTTTGTATCCCCTTTTATAAAGGGGTTCACCGCAAAGGCTAACTGAAACCCTAAGAAAATCGGAGCGAAGTTCTATTTTAAACCTATAAATTCCTCCCTCTGAAACATGGGTGAGTCCAGAGATTTTGCAGAGGTTTTCTCGTAGTTTTGCCGAGTGGTTCGTAAAGCCCTGGTAAACATCACTACTCACATGAATGGGGATGCTTTTATCCCTAATGATGTCGTCCCAAGGGACCCGACTTAAAATGGCATCAACTTCGGTCCATTGGTTGCATTTAGATTCTAAAATCATCCACTCAACATCGTGTGCGGTCGTTAAGCGCAACATCACTTCCAGCCCTTGTCTCCAATCGCATCGATGAAGTTTTACCGTTCCTTTAAGTAAAGTAATCTTAGGATCGTATTTGTATTTTTGAAGTGGCTTCTGAACAATGGAATTTACCTCTTCAAATAACATCTCTAACCAACCCGGAGCGGGTCGAATGTAAAACACCTGAGGTCTGGCACTAATAGGAGCTTTCGACATAACAGCCTTTTAAGTTACCCCTTTGTGATCCTGATGGGAAGCTACCTTTGTGAAATCAGAAATCACCTTAAAACTATTGAGTTCTTAATCGTTTTTATAATTTTGAAAATAAATGCACAATTGATCAGTTGCTTAAAAAGTGGACAGGCATATCCTTAAGGGGAGGAGTTCTGTTTTCTATGATATCTTGTCCTAGATTTATCAGAGTTTTTTTTCTTGGCCCCGCCCTGCTTTGGGTTGCAGCCTGTGGAAAGCTAGACTCACCAGCTTCCTCTGCAGGCGTAGTGATACCAGGAAGTAGCACTCCCTTGGGTAATCAAATCTTTAATGTGAGTGTAGGGACTATTTGGGAAAGCGACACTTCAAATTCGGTCACTAGCCAAGGCAATTGTACTTTTCCTGATGATGGAATTATTTCAAAATCCTGCACCCTCTCGGTTCCGGAAGGTCAGCTGTTTTTTAGTAAGCTTCGCATGGATGCCGCTGTTTTTAGAAGTGATAAATGTCAGGTTTTTGAAATACATCCGTTTTATTTTCGAATGGGAACCACCGCTACTTTCTCCCCGACTTGGGCGACTGCTAATTTTAACCCCATTGATTGTAGTGACCCCAAGGCCTATAGCGACGCAAATTGTTGGGGTGGACCCGCAGCCACATTTGCCCCACTGAATTTTCCAACAAACACATATCTTTACTACCCTTTAGTCTTTAATCCGTCTCTCTCTTGGACTTTTGATTCTACTAATGCAGTTCGTACCACAAGAAATTACACCGGGGGTATTGGTAATCGATGGACCGTTAATAATGTCACCACCGGAGAGTATAATGATTGGGAATTTGTTTGCCGAGATCTGTACTACGACCAAAAATACACGCTCAAACTCAATCTTAGAGATGTAGATGGGGTCTTAGATGACTATCCAACCACCCGTCCCTAATAAAACAGCTGATAAGTTAAAAAGTCGCACTGTCAAACCCTACCAAAAGTTTAGTACTTCTT
The DNA here is from genome assembly GCA_900299195.1 of Deltaproteobacteria bacterium. Lineage (GTDB taxonomy): Bacteria > Bdellovibrionota > FAC87 > UBA2466 > UBA2466 > UBA2466. The sequence goes on along the minus strand of OMIX01000127.1, from coordinate 7,868 downwards.
GACCCAGTAAAAAATAGCTCCACAGAGCAGCTCTTGGACTTCTTAAATAAAGTAGACCTAAGAGATAAAGCCAGACTAGAATCAGATAATGTATCAGTTCAACTCTAAATCGACCGTTAGCTTAGATCATTCATGGATACGATAAAGTCCTCCGCAATTTCGATTGTCTGTTGTACCGACAGAAATTTTATCATTCCCTGCACTGTCATGCTGAGTTCGCTTTGTTTTACCAATCAAAGCCGTCCCATCCGGATCTATGTGATTCAAGACGAAGTCCCTCAAGAGGCTCTTGAAAAGTTGAGTCATTCCTTGATTCATCCTGACCTCTCTCTCCATTTCATTGACGCGGCCCACTCACTATTCTCCAAACTCGAACTTCCCCTTCTTCGAGGGTCCTATGCTACCTACTTTAGATTGATCATTTCTGAGCTTCTGCCTCCCACCGAACAAAAAGTTCTCTACTTAGATAGCGACACCCTCATTCTAGATAAACTGGATGAACTGTTTGATCTTTCCCTTCAAGATTTTTACTTGGCAGCGGTTCCTGACCAACATATAAATTATCGTTTTAAAGATTCCAAATTCACCCACGGTCTTTTCAAAAACTCTCAAGGGCTACAAAATGGCTTGGCTTTTAACGCAGGGGTTTTACTTATTAACCTTGAAAAATGGCGTAAAGACGAATTCTCTAAAACATTATTAATGTATGGTCACAACTATCGAAATCAAATTCGGGTAGCAGACCAGGACATCTTAAACCTAGGCATAGGCGAGCAATGGTTACATTTGAAAGAACGTTGGAATGTTCAAACACCCACTTATTACAGACAAGGAAAAATGACTCTTAAAGTATCTCATTCTGAATATATGGAAATCATTAGAAACCCAGGAATAGTTCATTTCACCACTGAGACAGGTAGACCCTGGGATAACCGCTGTGACCATCCCTATAAAAAACTTTTTAAATACTTTTTTAACCAAACAGAATGGAAAGATTCCAACTTTATTGAGTCACCTAAGGGTTCAGACTTATTTCCTCTTTTTCTCAAATGTTTAAAAAATTGTTTAGTGATGAGACCCTGGTTGGGACAAAACTGGTCTGGGTCTTGGCTTAAGAAACAAATGCGGCCACTTTGATGTTTGTAGTTGTTATCGTTAAAATCTCACATTTCAAACATTTTCTTTTCGATTTTTAAAGAACGGTTAAAACCAGTAACTTTTTAATCCCCGTAGATCACCCTGGAATGCTGATCTTGTCGAATGATAAGATCCTTCAATTGCTGGAAAGTAATCGGTTTAGATTTGCCGTCCGGATTGAAAATACGGAAAGCCTTCTCTTCGGGGACCAGTACCCTGGTATGTTCATCCTTCACTCCGGTCAACCACTGCCGTTGGCTTTGCCCGATCAGTTCACCACTGTTAAACAGGATCCCCATAGGCGCAATGACAGGAACTCCGGTCGCTCGAGCAAGTCGGACTGCATCGGCTTCACCGTGTTCGTCGGTAAGACCTCCACTACAAGTTTTATAAAAAATAACTTTCGAACTCTTCACTCCGGGAAGTTTTGAATAGAGCTCAATTATTTTATCAACATCCATCTCAACTCGAATCAACGCTTCGTCCTGGATCGTAATAGGATAGACTACATGATGATTTCCGCCCGCTCTGCCATGCCCAACTCCGAAAAAACCCACATCCGGTTTCAATAGTTGCCGGATAGCGAAGCTTCCCTCTTTACCATTTTTATCATGAACCCAGAGATCCCATTGTCTTAACCCATCGGGGGCCCGTTGAAGATTTAGTAACCTTTGGCGAATAACCTTTTCCGAAAAGTTTTTTAAAGCGATAAGCGTTTTTCTATCAAGCTTCACAAAACCATCCTGATTGGGAGTAGTGAGTTTTTCCTTGAGTTCAGGAGGCAGCATCCGAACCATCGAGGTATCATCGATGTCGGAAGGTCTCAATTTTTTCCTGACAGCGGTTGCTTTGAAGTAAGAGGTAACCCAACTCAGATCTTTTTCGCGTTGTAAAAACTCAAAAACAGAGAGACAACGCCTTGAGGAGGGCGACAAATCGTTGCCTAGCGCCAAAGGGGCCAAAGGCAAACAAAACACAACTGTAAAAAAGATAGACAGAATTTTTCTAAATGTAGGGCTCACAAATGCGCCGCTCCAATTCATCTCCTATTGACTGCAATTTTAATGCTACTCTGCCGACGTGGGTTTTATAACCGCGTCACTTTAATTTCATCTGATTTTGGTATAACTAAATGTAGTCGTTCATTTAGGTCGATAGAACCAAGGAGTAGCCTATGTTAAGTTCTTTAAAATTTTTCAAGATGTTTCTATTTATTTCTCTTTCATTGATATTTCTATCTAATTACGCTTTCGCGAAAGATTGCAGTAGTGATGGAGATTGTCCAACGCATTACATCTGTGTTGAAAGTTCCAGCGGTAAAGGTGTTTGTGTCGTTGATACCAACCATGCCTGTGATTCCAACGGCGACTGCCTGAGTGGATGGACCTGTATTTTAGGAACCTGTTCAAGCGGTGGCTCAGGCCAATCCTGTAACAGCAATGGAAGTTGTCAGACGGGTTATGTGTGCTGTAACCATCGCTGCAAATACAGCACGTGTAGTTACCGAGATACTAGCAAATCCTCTGAGGAGCTTCAGTTTGATTAAGAAGCAAGAGAGATATTAAAAAACCCACAGCTTAATCCCGTTTACGTCCCGTCAGCCGGAGCAAATCCAAAAAGAGATTGATGAAGTCCAGATAGAGCGTCAAGGCACCGAAGATCGCCTCTTTAGTGTCCTCCTCTGTGCCCTCGTTTCCAATCATATTGAGTTGTTTGATTTTCTGAGTGTCGTAGGCGGTAAGCCCTGAAAAAATAAGAACCCCCGCGATGGAATAAATGCGCTGGGGACCTTCTCCCCGTAAGCTGGGGATGAAGAATGAAAGAAGGGCAAATCCCAATAACCCGAATAGCCCCATCGTACAAAATACCCCAATCGGTCCGAGATCCTTTTTAGTAAAGTAGCCAAAGGCACTCAAACCCGCGAAAGCGAATGCAGTCATAAGAAAAGCGTTAGCAATACTGTCCCTAGTGTATACCAAAAAGATGACAGATAGAGTGAGGCCAGTCAGAGCGGCATAAGCCAGATAGGTGATGATGGCTGTCGCGGCGCTGATCCGTTTGATGGCAAACGATAAGAAAAGGACAGCTCCAAACTGAACAGCAAGCAAGATCCAAAAGATGGGTTGCTTGATCACCAGTCTCACAAGCTCAGGTTGCGAAGACACATAAGAGGAGACGATGGCGGTTAGAAGAATTCCCCCGGTCATCCATCGGTACACCCGGCTCATGAAACGGGCATTCTCTAGTTCAACTGTATCGGTTCCAACTTTTGTAATGTTTTGCATAGTTTGATTTTAGCTTAAAAGAAGGAAGTTTCAAAGGGTCGGGCTACTCCACTGAAACCACTTCATAATCGCGAAAGCGACGTTGGATCAAAACTTCAAATTCATCGTGAAGCCTTTTTCCCAAAAGAACCTCGCCAATTGGAGATTGAGGGGTGATCACTTGGATAGTTTTTCCCTCGAACTGAATTTGGATTCCTCCACCCTTGGGCATCAGTAAAAAGTGAGAGAGCTTATCTTCATATTGAAGTCCTACTAGAGCAGTCGCCGCAATTTTGTCCTGAGATCCGAAAGCTCGAAGATCTATGAATTGGTAAGTCTTGATGGTCTCTTCGAGCTCTGCCACCCGTTTGGCTTGGGCTCCGGCCAAGTAAGAGGCTTCCAGCCCTCGGGTATCGTATTGATCCTCAGCTTTACTATCAGCGTGGATGGCTCCCTGATAGGTGGCAACCGCCGCTTGATTTAAAACCTCTAAATCTTTTTGGAGTTGAGCTAAGAGAGCCTCTACCAATTTACGTTTATCGACCAAACTCTATTCCTCCAGTGAAAAAATTAGGTTGAAGTTATCATACCTTACCACTAGGAAATGCATGCGAAAGAATTCTATGAAGATTGTCAGCTGTATCAGGATCTTAAACGAGAGCTTGAAGACGATGAAGTGAAAGTGGTTAATGATTAAGGTAGGACATCCCATGGGCAAAAAATGCTCAATAATAGCGCTAGAATTTCCTTGTTAATAATTATTTCCGGAATTAGCTGCCCTTCAAAGTATTTCTTAATGAACTAAGTTCATCATTATTTGTGAAATTAGATAAGATGAGCTTATTAAATCCATAGTATAGAACATTGAGACCTTTGTTTTCTTTTAAAAAGAGATCAACCCCCTCTCTAACACCAGGCCAACTAGAGTTAGTATAGTCATCGATAAGAATTATTCCGCGGTCGCACAAGCATTTTTGTGCCAATCTAAGATCATAAAAAGTTCCTTCGCGAGAATGGTCCCCATCTATGGAAAACATTCTTATCCCATTGGCAGAGATATTTAGAATGTCTTTTTCGGTTAGTAGCTTAGAGTATTTCTCAATGAGATCCAATTTCTTAGAGCCTACAATTAAAAAATAGTTTTGTAGAAATTTTGCTTTATTTTCTTTACCATCTCCATAAACCCCATCGGAATCCGGAGCAGAACCAAATGAATCTATCGAGATCCGAGACTCTTCGAAGTCGCTTAAGATAGAAAGAGGGATAAAAGACTTTCCTTGAAACACTCCGATTTCAGCTACTCCCGCAAATATTTTATTTTGCCTTTGAAATAAATGAATTGATTCTAAAATTTGGTTAATTGGTTTAAAACGATACCAACCATTGATCTGCCCCACTTCTTTATTGTACTTCTCAAAAACAGACATAATTGCCTCTTATTATATACGATTACTGAAGTGCGCAGAAGTCAAAGTTGGTTTTACTCTTTCGAAGACAAAGCAGACACCGACTAAAAGAATGCCAGGTGGAAAAAGAACTTAATAATAATAAGTTGTAGTCAAGAGCATCACCTTCTGTACAACCGTACAACGATTTTCTATTTTTCGTATTCAAAAAGTAACCAGACTTAAGTTGTTTAATCCCCTGTGATAATGCAACGAATTAAAACTTGGCCTCTTCTCTGCTTCACCTAAAGTCGTGACCAGATTTTCTCGGGGGGGAATTTATGGAAGGCCTTATCACGCTTCGCTCTTTTTTTAGAGTTTCCAGTTGGCATCTAGCTTTTTTCTTTGGGCTACTGGGATGTTCTGTACGAGCTTTAGGTTTGGGCTCCTGTGATTATGGTCCTGATCTCGGCAGAGGCGGAAGACTTATTAGGGCCAACCAATGTAGTAGCTGCAGCAACCCCTACAATCATGGAAATCCTGTCGACTTTGTCATGGCTTGTCCCACTGATGACTCGCCCCCCAGTCCGACGCCTACACCTAATCCAGGGCCTGCGCCAGTACCTAATCCAGGGCCCGCACCAGTGCCGAATCCAAGACCTGCACCAGTACCCAATCCACGACCTACACCCGCACCTAGTTGCTCAATCTCTGTAAGTCCTACAGAAGTGGCGTGGCAGGGGGGAGATGTCTCTGCGACTATTACGACGAATGGAACGGTAGAACAGTTTTCTCTGAACACTTCTTCTCTTTCTCCAGTTAAGTCTCTTAAGTTGCATTTTGATCAAAATCTTAATTCATCACCTGTGTCCTTTCTTCTCGAGGCCACGGTAAATTATCAAGGAAAGCGACTGACATGTTCTAAGTCGTTTGCTCAGCAGGCAGCTCCTGCTGCGGGTTGTAGTGTAACAGTTACTCCCCATAACTCTCGGGGCGGACAGTCAACCCAGTATTCGATTGAAGTCGTCGTTCCCCGAGGTGGGCGAAGTGCTCAGGTGATTCAGCCCACACGACAAGCGATGATAAAACGGTCAGATACCGTTTTTGAGATTGCAACTTTTACTTCGAGTACCTTACCTGTGATTACTGCACAAGTTGAAAACCTCAATGGATCTTTCAGCACTTGCACAAATAGACCCCCAACTCCTCCACCTGCCATCCCAACGTGTAGTATCCAGTTAGAGTCACAAACTCTTTCAGCCAATGGCGGAGTCTTCACTGCTAAGGTAAGCCTGCCATCCAAAGACATCAGTCTAACTCATATGACACTTTATCAACAGGGAAAGCCAAGTAAGTCTCTGCTAGTGAGTAGTGTTAAAAATGATGTCTCATTCTCCCTGGATCCCAACACCTCGGGGCGAGTGGCGGGTCATCGCTTAGATGCTAAAGTTACTTTTCAAGGGCAAGTCGGAAACTGCGTACTTCGTTTCCAACAAAATTCGTTGCCGACTTGTCGAGTGTCGCCTCTCTATTTCAATGTTCCGGCAGGAGGTGGATCTATCTCAGCCAAAGTCTATACCTCTTCATTGAACAAAGTGGATAAATGGGAGTTGATCTCAGACCGAGAGACGATTTCCAGTCAATTAGGTCAATTCGTTTTTATTTCCAATATCAGCGGAGAAACCAAACGATGGGCTTTAAGAGCCACTGTCTCTAATGCTGAGGGCTCTGGAGTCTGCGGAATTCCGGTTGAGCAGCCCTCTCTGCCGCCTCTGAGTTGTTCACTTCAAATTAAACAAATCCCAAGCGAGGGAACTGTTCCGCTCTGCGAAGCTACTCTCGCTGCTAATAGAAAAACGGGGATGGGATTTCTTTTGCCTGATAAAGGGAAATGGGAAGAGGTTAAGCAGGGAGAATTGTGGAAAATAACCACCAAGTGCCCTGAAGATTCTAGACTCGTGTATGCTGGGGTTTTTAGTGACACCTATCCCAATGACCTGAACCAAGAAGAGGCTTATTGTGCTGCTAGCCTGAGTGGCCCCGTCATCATAACAGGGATAGAGGACCCTAAGTGTTCCCTAGATGTTCAGAGGATCGAAGGTGGAAAATGCAGGGTAACAGTAAACGACCTAGCTGGCCCCGTCTTTGAAAAACGGGTGTTTCTGAACTCAAAAGAATATGCATACTATGATCAAAGCATCGAAGTTCCCTGTGAAGGGCATCAGCTCTTAAAAGCTGAAGTTTTTGGGGCACTAAATAACGCTGAGTGCAGTGCTAAAGTGGAGCCTTTGCTCCCTGGCTGCAAAGTGCGTGTTGCTCGAGATCGAGCAGATACTGGGTTTTGTTGGGTAGTCGCTCAAGAGGTCATTACACCTCCCCAACCTGCAGCTACACCTATTCGTGCAGCCATTGTTGAATCATCGATACCGGAGTTTTCAAGCGCCAAAAATCAAGAAGAAGACTTTGCTTTACCAGTGTTTGCAGCAAAAGAGGAAATGCCTTTTGACGACAAAATAAAAGTTTGGAAAACTCGTATTCCTTGTAACAAGCAAGTAGCTTCAGATTTTAAAGTCACGTTGTTCGGCCCGGAGGGAGCAGGCTCTTGTCAGGCAGAGATTTTGCCTGTAACTAACCCCATTTCTTCGACCCCAACCTGCGAAGTGGCTTTAAGAAAAGCTAGGGTAGAAGAACACATAGATGAAGTAAGGGTAGTAGAACGACTGAAAGCTGAAGTATTTGTGTCGGCAACTGGCCTTGAGGGGGATCAAAATGTCAGAGCGGAAATGATCACTCCGAGTGGTTCCAGGGTCAACTTGGATATTAAAGATATCACTATTGATACGCCGAAGTATCCCTATACCGCTCAGCTTAAACCCAACCAGTGGATGGGAAGGACAAACTATGAATTGGGAACTTACCAAGTAGAACTTATTAGCAGCTCTCGTACAACTGTTGTTTGCAAAGCAACAATGATTGAACCTGAGTTTATTTCGAAAACTCTCGTGGGTCAGCTTTGCCCCATATTATGGGATTCTAGTGCCCTGCGAGTTTGGTTTTTAGAACCTACTAACCTATTAAAAGT
>OMIX01000126.1 GCA_900299195.1 Deltaproteobacteria bacterium | reverse complement strand
TCCACAAGAACTAAAAACCCCTGAACTTTCTCAGTTCATTTCTTCGAGATTATTTAAAATTATCAAAAAAGAATCAGAGACAGCCCTCTCAATGGGATATCAAAATGAAAATCTGAAAGATGAGGACCTATTTCAACCAGTTCAAGAAGCTTACGATCTCTGGCTCAAAGGATCCTCTTTTGAAAAAGCTACGCGGGAGCTTTACGCGGAGCTGGTTAAGACAAGGTTTTCTGAGTTGTTCGAAAAACAAAAGTGGAGCCGAGCTTTCGAGACGATAGACCAATGGAAAGAAAGTGGTCTGTGGCCTGAAAAAAACAAACTGCCCATTTACAGCCATAGTATAGGAGTTAAATTAACCCAAAAAATCATGGATCTTGAGAGCGAAGCAAAGACACCCTTATTTCAATCATTGATTGAGAATGAAGACACGATGAGTGAGTTTTTGGGGGCTGATTTTCTACCTCTGTTTGTTTCAGCTTACCACCACTCTAATAATCAGGCTGAACTAGTTGCTTGGTTAAAAAAGATGAAGCCTAATCGTCGATTAGCGCAATCTTCTTTGGGAGTAACCCAAGAAATGAAAGACTTTTTAGTTTTTGTGCAGGCTGAGGCGCTCATGTCTGTCAAAAGATTCTTAGAAAGCGAACCCTTATTGAAGCAGATTACTTCAAAACGGTATCGTGAGATGGCTATCCCAATGCAAGTTGAGAATTATTGCGGTCAGAAACAATTTAGCCAGGCAGTGAAATTTGGATTGCCTCAAGTCCAAAAACTTAACACATTGCCTTCCAAAAAAAGGGTTATGGCTAGCTTGGTGTCTGCCATTAATGAAGGAAAACTGTGGAAACAATCAGACTTAGTTTTGCAACAGGCAAGAAAACAGGGAATTAAAAATAAAGAACTAGCTCCTTTTCTCTATTTAGCTGGCAAATCTCAATCGGAGCAAAAAGTCTGTAAAAAAACGATTGCCTACTACTCGGAAGCATTAACTTTAGATCCGGATCATTTAGCTGCGCAAGAGGCGAAATTCCGTTTAGGAAAATGTTATCAAAAAGAGAAAAAGAAAGAGTTGGCAAAAAAACAGTGGCAAGCGGTAGTTGATTCTCAGGATGCTTTTTGGGCGCCTTTAGCTAAAAGTGAAATCAATTTGATGGAGGGACCTTAGTGAGTGTCTCAATTATCAATTTAGGACATCGGCGACTGGTGGTTGCTGACGAAAAAATGGCTGAGGTCATTGATCTTGCTCGGCGAGCTGCTAAGACTCTGTCTCCAGTTTTTCTGTGCGGGGAGAGTGGTTCAGGTAAAGAACTGGTTGCCAGATTTATTCACAATGAGAGTGTACGAAATAAAGGTCCCTTCGTTTCAATCAATTGCGCAGCAGTCCCAGATGGGTTGATGGAATCAGAGCTTTTTGGACATGAAAGAGGGGCTTTTACCGGAGCTGTAGCCCAGCATTTAGGGAAATTTGAACGGGCTAGCCATGGGACTTTGCTGTTAGATGAAGTGAGTGAGATGTCGTTACATCTGCAGGCTAAACTATTAAGAGTGCTTCAGGAAGGAGAGTTGGATCGTTTAGGTGGAAGGGACTCCGTCCAGATCAATTGCCGCGTGATTTCCACAACTAACCGAGATCCCAAAAAATCGATCGGTCAGGCGCACTTCCGAGAAGACCTATTTTATCGACTCAATGTAATTCGGATCGATTGCCCACCCCTGCGTGGCAGGAGAGAGGCGATTGAAGCTCTGGCCCATGAGTTTTTGGCTCAAGCCAATGCAAGACAAGGAAAACATATTCAGGGATTTCAGAGCAAGGCCATGGAACAACTTTGTGATCATCGATGGCCAGGAAACATTCGCGAACTTCAGAATGTTGTGGAGCGAGCAGTCCTTCTGTGTGATGGTAAAAAAATTGAATCAGTGCAACTAGAAGAGGCTTTAGTATTAGAGCCAAACAGTCAGCAAAATTCGATGCCCATGAGGCTTGACGAGCTTGAAAAAAAACACATTTTAGAAATGCTACAGCACACGGAAGGTAATCGAAGTTTAGCAGCCGCAGAATTAGGGATAAGTGTCAGAACTCTGCGAAATAAACTTAAAATTTATCAACTGAGCTAAAAGGAAAAAGTTTCCCTGATTAATGGAAATAAGTTCCCTGAATTTCCTTTTGAGTCGTCGAGTCTAAGCTAAATACTTTGGCTTGGTGTTTGCAGATTCTTAATATCGGCAATCTGAACAAAAATATTAAGTCTTTTTTTAAAAAATATGCCTCTATTTGATAAGACAATTGATACGATTTCGAAATCCCTCGATTTACATCTGCAGCGTCATGCGGTGATTTCGGACAACATCGCTAATGCAGAAACTCCTTTTTTTAAAGCGCGTCGAGTTGATTTTGAAGCCGAACTTCAGCGGGCCGTAGAAGAGAACGAAGTTGTTCCAGGAGTTAACGATGTTCAGTCTATTGAGGCGCACGTATCTCAGGAGCCATTTTCTGAAGTCGGTCAGGATCTCAATACCGTGGACATGGACCGCGAAATGGCCGCAATGAATAAAAACGATGTGAAATATTCAGCAAATTCTCAGGCTCTTTCAAGAAAATTCCTGCTTTTAAAATATGCCATTGGGGAGGGTGAACGATGAGTGATTTCTTCGATTCTTTAGATGTCAGCGCATCTGCTTTGAGTGCCGAGAGGATGCGAATGAATGTAACCTCAAGCAATTTAGCTAATGCGCAGACCACCCGAACGCCTGAAGGGGGACCCTATCGTCGTAAGGATGTGATTTTCGAAGCGACTCCCACTCGCGATTTTGCTTCGGTCTTGGCTAGCCAGTTAGGAGAATCTCCTCTCCACCATGTGCAAGTAACTGATGTGATATCCGATTATGGTGCGCCTAGAATGGTTCATGATCCCAATCATCCAGATGCTAATGAGGAAGGAATGGTGGCCTACCCCAACGTGAACACCATGGAAGAGATGGTTAATTTAATGAATGCCAGCCGAACTTATGAAGCCAATGTGACTGCCATTAATGTGGCTAAAGGTATGATGGGCAAAGCTTTAGAAATCGGGAGGAAATAATAAATGAGTATCAATATTATTCAGGGAATGCAGAGTGCACTAGCGAATGGAGCTGAATCTCTAATTCCATCGACACAGGAAACAAAAGATCAGGGATTTACAGCCTACTTAAAAAATTCTTTTGATGAGGTCAACCGATCTTTGAGTTCAGCGGATAAAATGGCTACCGATTTGGCTACAGGCAAAAATGAAAACCTTCACGAAGCCATGATTGGGATGGAAAAAGCTGAGGCTTCTTTTAAGTTGTTGGTCCAAGTGAGAAATAGGGCACTTGAGGCTTACCACGAGATCATGAGAATGCAAGTTTGATCGCTGATTTAGTTAAGTCATCCAAACAATCCATAACACGTTACAAACGAACTGCTGAGACATGTCATGAATGAGCGCTTAAATGAGTTGTTGGAAAAAATAAAAAACTATTACTCCAATCTATCTCCCAAGAAAAAGCTGGCTTTGGGAGGTTTTGCATTGGCAGCCATAGTCGGGGTCATGGCCGTTACTATGATAGTCAAACATGATCCCCAGCAAGTGCTTTATTCTGATCTTCACCAAGAAGATGCTAAAGCGATTGCAAAAAAACTCAGCGAACAGAATATTGCCTACCGAGTTTCGGACGATTCAAGAACTATTACTGTGGCCCAGTCCCAGGTTTACAAAGCTAGAATGGAATTGGCGAAAGAGGGATTGCCTGGCCAGGATGTAGTAGGTTTTGAAAAATTTGATTCGACCTCAATTGGAATGTCTAGTTACGTTCAAAAAATTCAATATGTACGAGCCATACAAGGGGAATTAACAAGGTCGATTCAGAGATTGTCAGCTGTAAAAACCGCACGAGTCCATATCAGCATTCCTCCTAAAAAGGTTTTCATGGAAGAGGAGGAACCTCCTAAGGCCTCAGTGATTTTGGAACTTAAACCGGGAATGAGCCCCAGCAAAACTGAAGTGAATGGAATCGCTAACCTAGTGGCGAGTGCAGTGGAGGGGCTTAAAGTAAATCAAGTAACTATCGTTGATACTAAAGGAAATTTTCTGCACCGACCCGGGGACGATTCCGCCCCCAGTTTAACCAGTACCTTTTTGGAGCTTCAAAGGTCAATAGAATCCGAGTATGAAAAACGGATTGAAGAAATTCTCACTCCAGTTGTTGGTTTTGGTAAGGTGAGAGCAAAAGTCACTGCTGAAATTGATCCTTCTCGAACTAATACCACCGAAGAAACCTACGACTCTGAAAAAGCGGTTCCGAGACAAACTCTGAAAACCGAAGAGGTGGTTACAGGGAGTCGACCCAATCCTGTAGGAATTCCAGGAAGCCGCTCAAACTTACCGGGCGCTGAAGCGCAAAACCCTCAGATTCCCATGGCCTCGAGCAACACAGAGAAGAACACCAACAATACCAGTTATGCTATTCCCAAAAAAGTTCAGGTGATTGACAAACCTTCCGGAAATATCAAACGCCTCACTGTGGCAGTAGTTGTAGATGGTTATTACACCAAAGGAGCTGCCCCCAATAGTCCTGATGTATTCAGTCCGAGGCCTGAGGCCGAACTGAAAAGGCTACAAGATCTAGTCGCAAACGCAGTGGGGTTTGATAATGAGCGAAGAGATAGTCTTACGGTGAGTTCTTTACCGTTTAGCGCTATTGATGTCACTGAACCCCAGGAAACCCCAAAACCTTGGTATGACCTAAAAGAATTGAGTCAGCATGGAATCAGAAATGGACTGATTGCATTAGTGGTCATGATGTTTTTCTTTATGGTCTTGCGGCCCTTTCTTAAGTGGACAGTCGGAGCGGATGAGGACGAGAAGAAAAACGATGCAGTACCGGACATGCTGCCTAAAACCGTTTCTGAATTGGAGTCGGTGGTTAAAGCAGAAGCCCTTCCTGCTCCCAGTGGTGTATCCGAACTTTCGGTCTTTAGTAATGACGGCCTGAGTGGAGTTGCCGATGAATCCACTCAACTAGCAGAGGAGACTTCAACCTTGTCTACTGCAGATAATTCCGATTCAAACAAAGCAAAAGGTATCAATACTGACCCCAACCAGCCTCTCGATGATAAGGCACTTGAAGAAGATTTGAGAATGAAAATTCTAGAGCGCCTTCAAGCAAGTCCGAAAAAAGGGTTGCGAGTGGTTCAAGAATGGTTGGAAGAGGTTGAAACTAGAGCGGTCGAGGGATAAATCATGAATCTCAAAAATCAGAAAATGTCTGGGATTGAAAAAATCGCAATTTTAATGAACGTTTTGGGCAAGGAAATGGCGATTGAATTCATGAAGGAGTTAAAAGATACAGAGTTAAGAAGCGTTCTAAAAGTGATGAGCTCAATGAAGAGAGCTCCTATTTCATTAATCAACCAGGTTCTCTCTGAGTTTTTGGAAAAACTCATGGAAAAAGACGTGATTATTTTTGATGAAAACTTGAGCGACCCTGAGCTTATCATGAAGGGCCTTGGTGAAAAGAGAGCCCAACAGATTTTCGGAAACATGAAAAATGTCAATTTACTCAACCGTAAAGGATTGACCATTTTAGAACAAGTCGACACTAAGGCTCTAGCTGACTTCATTCAAGAAGAGCACCCTCAGACAATCGCATTAGTGCTTGCTCACATGGAAACTGAAAGACAAATCAAAACTTTGAAAAACATCCCTGAGGCTATTCGTGCTGAAGTTGTGATTCGAATGGCTAATCTAGTTTATGTTGAACCGGAAAAAGTGCAGGAACTCGATGAGATGTTAAAAAGGGAGTTTTCTGGAAAAAGCCAAGGTGGAGGGAGTCAGTTCGGAGGAGTGGCTGCTGTGGCCGAACTGATTAACAACCTTGATAAAAAAACCATGAATTCCCTAATGACCCGCTTGGAAGATAATGACCCCTTACTTTCGAAAGAGATTAAACAGTATATCTTCTCGTTTGCAGATATCGTTAAGATCGATGTCCGTGGTATTCAGACCATGCTTCGAGAAATTGACAATAGCAAATTGAGTTTAGCTCTTAAAAGCGCACCTGATGAACTGAAGGAAAAGATCATGAGTGCAATGTCAGAAAGAGCGGCAGCTATGCTCATGGAAGATCTCGAAGCTATGGGACCTCAAAAGGTTTCCGAGGTTGAGAGAGCTCAGAAAGATATCGTAGGTGTCATTCAACGGTTGGAAAAAGAAGGAAAGTTGGTGATCAGTGCTGGCGAAGACTCAGAACTTGTCTGATTTGGAAGAAAACTTCATCCAAACACAGTTTGGCAAAACAAACCCAACTCCACCTGTTCGGGAAGAGTTTGTTTCTGAGAAGGATTACAATCCAGATGCCTTTTCAATTCCGGCCGATTTTTGGTCGGCATTGACTGCAGATAAGTGTGTCGCCAAAGAAATTGAGAGGATTATTTCTCAGGAAGTTCAAAAAAGAGCAGATCAATTTGAATTAAAAAATGCGGAGGTTCTCAAGACTAGACTAGTGGAGCTGGAACATACCCAAAAGACTTTATCTGAGCAAAAAGAAAAAGAGGGGTATGAAGCTGGATTTCAAAAGGGGTTGCAAGAGGGAAACCTAAAATCGGAAACGGACTATCAGGCTCTAAAAATCGGGTTAGCCCAAGAGGTTGAAGTTCTGAAAAACGAAATGCGAAATTGGATACAAGGTTTCATCGATGAGAAAGAAAGACTGTTGAATGTGCATCAGCAGCACTGGATTAGGGCGCTTTCCCATTTGTTAAAGAAGTTTCTGGTTAAAAACTCCGGCCAGATTGAAGCTGGTATTCAAAAATGGATCGAGACTCAGGTGGTAAATTTTAGATCTGAAGAAAAACTAAGGGTATTTGTTCCGGAGAGTCAGTTCAACTGTATCTCAAAATTAGAGATTTCTGCTGTTTCTCCGGAATTAGAATTTATTAAAGATATGTCCCTCAAAGACAATGAATTTAGAATTGAATCTAGTTCTGGCGGTATTTTCTTTTCCGCCTCCGAGCAGTTGAACCAACTTGAAACCATGGTTGAAGATATTTTAAAAGCCTAGGAAACCATAGTGCTGCCTTTATTTGAAAATAAAATTCAGGAATATTCGTTTTTTAATTATTACGGAAAAGTCACGCGTGTACGCAAGGATTCCGTTCGGGTAAAGATCCCTGGGGTTCGAGTGGGAACATTATGCTGGGTTCACACAACTCAAGGGAAGCTGCCCATTGAAATTGTGAGTCTTGATCCCGAAGGTCATGTTGGGATGCCCCTAGACGATTTGGGTAATGTACAACTCGGAGACAGAGTTGAAATTGGTGAAGAGTTTGCGACTATTCCAGCGGGCGAGGCTTTACTGGGTCAAGTGGTGGATTCGATGTGTGTTCCGTATGAAAAAAAGGGAAACACATCGTTAGAAGATCGAGTTCCGCTGTATGGCTCCATGCTCAACCCGTTAGCGAGGGAGCTGATCAAGCAACCCTTAGATCTGGGAGTTACCGCCATTAATGCGTGTCTCACTACGGGCAAGGGTCAGCGAACTGGAATCTTTGCAGGTTCTGGAGTGGGTAAAAGCGTATTGCTCGGCATGATGGCAAGAAATACAGAAGCCGATGTGGTGGTCATTGGATTGATTGGAGAGCGAGGAAGAGAAGTTCGAGAATTTATTGAAAGAGAGCTAGGCGCTGAAGGCATGAAAAAGAGTGTGGTAGTGGTGGAAACAGCTGATAAATCACCCGTGCGTCGTGTGAGAGGGGCATTTGTGGCAGCGGCTCTTGCTGAATATTATCGAAAACAAAATCTGAATGTCCTGTTACTCATGGATTCATTGACTCGATTTGCGATGGCTCAAAGGGAAATTGGAATGGCCGCCGGGGAACCTCCTACGACTAAGGGGTACACGCCTTCGGTGTTTAACTCGCTGAATAGATTAGTTGAGCGTGCTGGAAATTGGGGGGCTCAAGGGTCGATCACCGGATTATACACAGTGCTAGTAGAAGGTGATGATTTGGAGGACCCAGTCGCGGATAACGCTCGAGCGATATTGGATGGGCACATTGTTCTTTCTAGAAAAATAGCTAACCGTGGTCACTACCCCGCGATTGACGTCCTCTCTAGCGTCAGTAGGGTGATGGACCAGGTCGTGGATCCTGAGCATATGAAAGCATCCCGAAGGCTCAAAGAACTCATGGCCCGTTTCATTGAAAATGAGGATTCGATCAATTACGGAATGTACATTCGAGGTAGCGATCCCAGAATTGATGAGTGCATTGAAAAACAATCGGGCATTTTAGAGTTTTTAAAACAGGAACGTGAACAAAAGTTCGATATGCAACAGTGTCGAGACAAGTTATTAGCTTGTACAACATAAACATTTCCTTACTTTAAAGAAATATAACTTATGAGATTTCGTTTTCAGCTTGAGAGAATGCTGAGTTTTGTGCGAGTTCGTGAAACCATGAAAAAACTGGAAATCTCGACTCTTGTTCAAAAATTAAATGTGCTTGAGGATCGAAGAAATAGTTTAAGAAACAATGTGAATGAGTTGCTCGGAAAACAGAGAGAGAAACTCGAGAGTGGAACGGAATGGCTTGGGTTCTTAAGCCAAAAAATAGAACGAGATTCTAAGGAAACCCTCAAGATTGAGCGCATGATCCGAAAAGAAAAAGAGGATTTAGAAAATAAAAGATATGAGCTGGGGGTTATTTCAATGAGAAGAAAAGGTTTAGAGTCTTTAAAAGAAAAGCGCTTAAATGAGTTTAAGTTAGACGAAAGACGAAAACTCCAGAAACGACTGGATCAGAATTACCAACTTTTGAAAGGTAAGGCATCGTGAAACATTATTTTAAATTAAGCGCATTATTTTTTGTTTTTACCATGCTAATTACACTTTGGATGAGTTTTGAACTTGGATTGCTAAGCTTTGGTAAGTTGGAGGCTGCTGACCCCAAAGAAATGGCAGTGGAGAATAAAGAGTCAAAACCCAAAGTTGAAAAAGTGGAATCCTCTGATTCGTTGGAAAAGAAAGAAATTTCAGCTCCTAAAGAGGGGCTTACAGAAATGGCGAAGGTGAGCGATGCTAAAACGGAGCTTACCCCTCCGGCACCTCCCGCTAATCCAAAGGTAAAAGACTTAAGCGATATGCCGCTTGCTGAGCGTGAAAAATATGTCTCTGAAAGAGAGGAGTTTTTAAAAAAACAGTCAGAATATTATGAAAAAGTGATTTTGGAACTCAAAGAAAAAATCGTCGCGCTCGGTAAGGAAACCAAGCAAACACTATCCAGAAATGAAGGTGAATCTCAAAAGAAGATCGCTGAAAAAGAAAGCCAGTGGAAGGTGAAACTTGAAAAAACGGATGCCGAATGGAAATCCAAACTAAGCGCTAAAGAAAATGAGAATGAAAAGCTGCAAAAGGAACTTGATCGATGGAAGGATGCTAGAGCTGCGTTGTTTCGCGGAATGTATGAAAAAATGGAGTCTAAAAGATCAGCTAAGATTTTAGAGACGATGGATGTGGATTTGGCCAATAAGATCATCTCAGGAATGAAACAGGAAAAAGCTGCTGAGATCATGAGCAAAATGATGCCTGAGAAAGCCAAATTGATCACAGAACGCACTTTCCAAAACAGAGAACTTAGTTCTTCTGAAAAGGTCAATCACTCTCAAGGAGTCGTAAGTACAAAATCTCCCTGAGAGACAGTAGTCTGAGAGGAGGTGAATGATGACGTGTTATCCGCTTCAGCTTTAAATGGTTCGAGTCTAACTGGGTTCCAGCGAGGAATCGCTGGTAGCTCGGGAGCGCCTGAGACAGGGATGTTCGATTTTATGAACTATCTTCTGGGCCTTCAGGGGCAATCGCAAGACTGGTTGGAAGTCACAACTGAGAATCCACTTTCGTTGGGTTTAAAAAGTGGAGAAGAAAACAAGGCTCAAGATGATGCTTTGCTTTCTTTGTTCGACAAAAAGGATCAGTCTTCGTTAAATCCTATTGCCCTGAGTAGTTTATTTCCTCAAGCCAACAATTCCATGGCTCAAATGATTCAGCCCAAAAATGGAACTGTGAACTTACAGGAAATAGGCGAAGGAAGTAAAGCCCATGGAGGTTCTTCTCAGAGCGCTGAGTTAAAAAATGCCCTCTTTGCATTGGATTCTCTTGGAGGTAATTCGTTGCAAATGTTGCAGCGAACCACTGAGAAATCTGATAATATAATTAAAGAGTCGGCTAATTCCAAAGCTCAGAAAGACAGCGCTCTCCAACAATATCTCTCACAACAAGGGGCACATTCGAAAACAGATTTCTCCAAATCTGTTTATAAAAACACGGTTACCCCAGCTTCACAACAAGGCGAGGGAAATTCGGAGATCTCTCTTTCTGAAAGCTTGAAGCACAACGAACTATCCAGCAAAGAACATCAGAAAACTGAAGGAAAAAGTAAGGGACATCATTTGGATCCCAACTCATTGAATACTTTAGCGATGAGTGTGGATGGTAAGTCCCCAACAAACCCTGCGGTTTCTAGTGGTGTCGAGTCCCAAGGTCAGTCGGTTAGAATGACTGTTCCTCAACTTTTCGAAAAAGTTCAAGGAATGGTTCATCATGGTAACGGCAAAATGACAGTTTCTCTAAACCCACCCGATCTTGGACAAGTCGAGATTCATGTGACGACTCGAGGAAAAAATGTAGAGATTTCGATGAAGTCTGAAAATGATTTCGCGAAATCAGCTATAGAAAGTTCCTTGAATGATCTTAAGTCTTCTATGGAAGCTCAAGATCTGAATCTCACTAAAATGGAAGTTCAAGTGCATCGAGACTTAAATAAGCAGATTCAGTCCGACTTTACATCTGCTTGGGTTGGTCAAGAAAATCTTTTCCAACAGTCTCGTGGTTTTAGTCGGGAACATTCGTCGGAGTCCCCATGGCGAGAGCCATCGGGATCTCACAGTCCAAAAGCAATCGGAGCATCCATGAGAATGGGAGGTATCTCCTCAGTTTCTCGTGCGATGTCAGTTGGTGATGGACGAGTGGATATCCGAATCTAGTCACTTTAAAAAGTGATTAGACATTTGACAGGGAGAATCGTATGGATGCTCTTTCAGGCGCTATTCCTTCTCATTTAATGGCAGATCCTTCCAAGGATCTGCCTAAATCAAAAAATGCGATGGGCAAAGAGGATTTCATGAAATTGCTCATGACCCAATTGCAGAACCAAGATCCATTGAAGCCGATGGAACATCAAGAGTTCGCAGCTCAGTTGGCACAATTTGGATCGTTGGAACAATTGACCAACATTCAAAAAGGGATCGAAGGACTGCATTCGGGAATTGGAGAAGGTTCTAAGCTTTCGGCATTGAGCCTCATCGGTAAGAAAGTGCAAGCGGCAGGTAATTCCTTGGACCTCGTTGAGGGACAAGAGATTGCCATGAAATACACTAGCAAAGAAGGTGTGATGCCGCTGCGAGCAGCTATTTATACCGAGGGTGGAAAGCTAGTGCGAGAAATCGACATCGCTCGAGCTGAAGGAACTGAAGTCAAATGGGATGGTAAGGATCAAGAGGGTAAATCTCTTCCGTCAGGAAAATACACGTTCAGAGTGCAAGGTGTGGACAAATCCGGACAAGCTCAGGAATTGGGCACTGAGCTCTCTGGACGTGTGACGGGAGTTGAAATGGAAGGGAAGAATCCGATTCTAGTGGTTGAGACGACTACTGGAAAAACTCGGTTAGAATTGGGTCGAGTCAGCCAGGTTTCAGCTGAACCTGAAAAATCAGCTGAAAAAAGCGCAAAACCTGGGGCTGCTCCTGCTTCCCAAACCCCTCCTGCAGTGATGAAACCTCAAACGGTTAATCCAAGCGCTTCAGCAGTGACTAACGAAGGTGCCGAGGCTAGCAGCGAAGAAAATATGCCCTCTGTGTCTCAATTAGATCGGGGAGTTTGGGGGGGCATGCCCGGAGTGGGAGGAATGGAAGGTATGAGATGCATATTTCAGAACTCTACCGGAATTTGAATCCGACCTCAATTAGGCCGGATGGGATAGACGGAATTCGTCCGTCTCAAAATTCCGAAAATAAGTCATCCAAGATAAAACCCGGAGAAACTTCCGAGTTTGAACAAATTCTTCGACAAGAAAACAAAACTTTTAATTTGTCTCAGCATGCTGAAACTCGGATTAAGTCTAGAGAGATCCCTTGGGATACTCATTTGGAGAAGAGAATTTCAAAAGGGATCGATCAAGCTGAGTCAAAAGGAAGTCGAGAAGCTCTGATTTTGGCCGATGATGTCGCTGTGATTGCGAATGTTAAATCAAGAACCGTAGTGACCGCGATGGATAGAAGCCAAATGAAAGAAAA
This sequence comes from Deltaproteobacteria bacterium, assembly GCA_900299195.1. Lineage (GTDB taxonomy): Bacteria > Bdellovibrionota > FAC87 > UBA2466 > UBA2466 > UBA2466. Next base: position 7,222 of record OMIX01000126.1, on the reverse strand, counting down.
AATATTTACCAATATCGATAGTGCAGTTTTGGTTTAACCGGTTTTTGTAGTTCAAGTTAAGAAAGCGGTAGTCCCGTTTTCTTTGGATCAATTCCCAAAGCTGGCCCGTGTTGAAAGAGAATGGTCTCTCCATTCTTTCTCAATTGGAAGCTTTGGTTTTCTGGGGTCTAAATTATTTAAGATCCCTAGGAGGCAACATGGGTGTCGTATCTTCAATGAATACTGCTATCTCTGGTCTAGAAACCAACGGACAAGCGTTAGCAGTCATTTCCGATAACATCGTTAACGCGAATACCACGGGATTCAAAAGCGCCAGAACGGAATTCCAAAATATTCTCGCTCAAGACTTGAGCATGGGAGGCGCTGGAGGTCTACAAATTGGTCGTGGTGCCGCCTTAGCGGGTGTTACCAACATTCTCACTCAAGGGGCAATCACTCGAACAGAACGTGGAACCGATCTGGCCATCAGCGGTAACGGTTTTTTCGTCGTTAAAAGTGATGCTTTGGGACAAACTTATACCAGAGATGGTTCGTTTCGTTTTGATAAAGATGGTTGGTTGACCAATCTGAACGGGATGAGGGTTCAAGCTTATGAGTCTACTCCTGAAGGAAAAATTACCGGTAAACTCACCGATATTCGCATTCCTTACAACACCATAGCCGCTAAAGCGACTAATACGGTTCAGTTGCATGTCAACTTAGATGCTAGAAGCGCTGTATCTCTTCCTTTGGATTTGAATAAACCCGAAGAGACCGCTCAATTCACTACAGGAATTCAAATCTTTGATTCCGTGGGAAATGCACAACCTCTCACCATGTACTTCAATAAAACAGCGGACAGTACTTGGGAGTGGCATGGGATGACGGACGGAGGCAACATCGCAGGCGGAATTCCAGGAACTCCGACTGAGGTTTGCGCAGGAACTCTTGTGTTCGATCAGTTAGGAAGATTGCAAACCAACTCTCAAACGGTGATCAATGCGAACTTCTCTAACGGAGCCGTACCCGATCAAAATCTTTTCTTTGATTTTGGCGATGCGATTGACGAACAAGGAACCGGAGAAAAGGGTACTACTCAGTATGGTTCAAAGAACTCTACTTTCAGAAATATCCAAGATGGTTGGGCTGCCGGAGTTCTTAGCGATACTGGAATTGATGCGGATGGGGTAGTGACTGGAATTTATACCAACGGTCAATCCCGAGTTCTGGGTCAATTAGCTGTGGCTCGATTTGAATCGACAGAACGACTGATTAAGCTTGGCGAAAACCAATTCCGAGAGAGTATTCAATCGGGACAACCTTTGATTGGAAAACCTAACACCAATGGTCGTGGAGTTGTGATGACCAAGAGCTTAGAGCAATCTAACGTCGATCTTGCAAAAGAGTTCGTGGATATGATCAAGGCTCAGCGTGGATTCCAAGCATCGGCTAAGAGCGTCACGACCGCCAATGAAATGTTAGATGAAATTATTAATATCAAACGTCAGTAATAGTTTGATTTTATTTTCATGAAATTTTTAAAGGCTTCCTTCTCAGAATGAGAGGGGGGCCTTTTTATTTTAGATAGTTTGAGATTTCAAAGTGTCGTGTTATAACTAGAACCATGAAAAAACTGATTAACTTTACTTTAGGAATGTTGGTTTTAACCCAATTTGTTTTTGCTAACGAATCTCCTCGAGAGATTGTTCTTGAGACTCAGAAAATCAACGACGCGGTTCACTGGATGCCTGAAACTATTGAAGTCACTCGGGGTGAAAAAATTAAATTTATTGTCAAACATGAACTCCAAGGTGGATTTGATTTTCACGGATTTTTTATTCCCGTGCTTAAGATCTCTGAACAGGTAAATCGAAATGAACCAAAGACCGTTGAAGTCGCTATTCCAAAAGATTTAAAGACGGGGAAACATCCGATTGGATGTCAGTTTCATCCTAAGCACGTTCAAGCCACTTTGGTAGTTAAGTAAGCCAAACTTAACTTCTGTTAGAAAGTGCAAGCGTAGATATCTTTCAAGTTCCGATAATCTTCATTGTAATCTAAACCGTAACCTATCAAAAATTTGTCCTCAACTTCTTGTCCCAGGCAATCGACGGTCACTTCGATTTCTCGACGACTCGGTTTGGAAAGTAGGGCACAGATCTTTAAACTTTTTGGGTTAGCTGCTCCCAGGCGCTTTTTCAAAAAATCCCAAGTTCTTCCGGAATCGATTATTTCATCTAACACTAAGATATGTTTTCCTTCAGGACTACTTTCGATGTCTTTTAAAAATCTCACCTCTCCGCTAGATTTAGTCCCAGAACCATAGCTCGCTAGACGGACAAAATCGATGTGGGTGGGAATAGTCAGTTTTCTAACTAGGTCAGCACCAAAAAGAAGCGCTCCTTTTAGAGTAATCACCACCAACAGAGGTTCATTAGGTTGAAGAATTTTTTTGTAATCTGAGGAAATGGTTTGAGCGAGTTTTGTGTTGAGCGCATCAATCTGCTCGGCTGAAATGAAAAGATGAGTTTGCATTTTATCCTCTCAATTGAGAAATAGCTTCTTTGATTTTGCTTATATTGGAAAACCCTTTTGAAGCAAGAAATTTCATTACAGTGGGACCTCCAAGAGGCAAAACTCCTAAATAACCGTGGGTGATGAGCTGAAGAGTGCCAATGTGTACCTGACTTCGGAGTCGAGTTTCCGGATCTGAAGAAAGCATTAACTTAATAATGGCTACACCTATTTCACCGATATCCTCAGTTTGAGTTGAAACTAAAGTTTTGACTCCTTGTTTCCCAATCCAAAAAGACATGTCAGCCTTTTGAGGGGGCTGATGCACCAAAGTGATTGTTCCCTTCTGTTTGGTCAATGTGAGTGGCTCGGATCCGTCAATATAGATGCCAATTTCAATTCCATTCTTTAAGGGGCGAGTGGCTTTTTGGCAGATTTCTGAGGAAAAGAAGTCAATGAGTAGCTGGGACTCCGTTTTTGAATCAGTCATGACTTGGTTATACACGAGCTTCACTCAAAAGACTAGAAGGTGGGGTGGGAAAGGGTTACTTGACGTTTTTAATTAGCTCTTCATAGTTTCTCGCCGAATCAGGTTCTGCAAGTTTTGAAGTGTCGACTCCAAAATCAGCATAGCCTTGGTTGGGCCGTTGGTTAATATCTTTAAGACTACGACTTCCGGGTTCAATTTTATATTGATTGATATCCACTGTTTTCTTGAAAACTGAAGGGGCCTCTTTAGAAACCTCATCATAGGCTGCATTAGCATCTTCAAGCTGTTTGTTGTAGCTTTCAAGTTGTTCCGCCATGCTTTGGTTGACAGTCTCATCGTTATTTTTAAGCTGTACTTTCTGGTCTTTATCTTCATATTTCCAGTTGGTTTGAACTTCAGAAATATCTGCACCGGCTTTAGACATCAATTCGAGTTGAACTCTCAAATCTCTAGCAAAGGGGTCTTCTTTCTCGGGCCCTCTTTCTTTGAGAATTTCTACTTTTGGATTGTTGGGATCAGCTTCGTATCTTGGGTCCACGGCATAGTAGGGCATTTTGGACATTTGCTCACAGCCTTTTTTCATGAGTTCAAATTCTTTTTGACGATCTTTTCTCTCTTGTTCATTGAGTTTAGCCAGTTTCTCTTGCTGCTGTTTTTCCCAAGAGGCACAGTCTGGACTATCTTCCGATAACTTTGGAGGATCAAAAAAGGAAGAGTCATTTAGGCCTTTGAATATTCGTCTTTGATAAAGATTAGCCATCCCTGCGTTCCACATGGAGTTGGTGGCTTTGGCAGCAGCATCATAAAGAAATAATTCGAAAGGTAGAGAGTTGGGATCGTCTTTAGTTTCTTTGTCTTTAGAAGCTTGAATGATCGTTTCAGCAGAATCCTTACCAACTTTTTCTATGGCTTGCTTAGTGTCTTCTCTTAGCTCAAGTCTTTCAACTTTATCTTTCTCTTTATCTTTTTTGTTGTCTTTATTGTTATTGTTTCCGTTCTGAGCTTGGGATTGAGAGCCAGCAGCCCCTTGAGCTTGTGCAGCTTTGGATTTGGGGTCTTCAAAAATCTCCTTGGTGGTAATTTTATAAACCCCCCGATATTTAATTCCGGTTTGCTCTTCCTTTTTGGAATCGGGTTTTTCTTTTTCCTCTTGTTTGGAATACTTATCAAATTCTTGGTACATCGTTCTTTCTAAAATAGAAGAACCCCCTGACTCTGATAAACCGCCGTGAGGAGAAACGAAGGGTTGTAGTCTTCGCGCAGATTTTTGCTTGTCTTTAGCTCCTTGTTGATTGTTATTGGCTTCATCGTCAGAAGTGTAAGCCAAATCATGGTAAGTTAAGTCACTTTTAAAAGAAACTCCATCGTCGCCGTTGAAACGACTCTTATTTCCGGAAAGCTGAACTTTACCATCGACTGATTGGGCTTTTCCCATCACATTCTTATCGCCAGTGAATTCCAGGTATCGTTCGGTGAATGTTTTTCGGGCTAATTCTTCAGCCTTCTCCGCATCCATCAAGTCTGCTAAGGCCATAGGTACTTTCAGACTGAAAGCGCCCAAAATAAGATAAGTAAAAACCCCTATGTGAGATTGTTTTTTCACAATCACCACTCCTCTCAGGGTTAGAAATGAGCAATTCAGATGCCTCTTTTGACTTAAAAAACAGTAATGGTTTCAAGAGCCATAATTTGTCGCTCTGTGAATCCGTTATAAGCATGTCAAGCGTCATCCAAAGTGTCTAAGAAATAGACAGTAAGTGTCAGTCTCCCATCAAGCTTAAACGGTAGCGGTCATTTTATGGGGACTACGTGTTGTCTGGGGTAGTTTTTTAGGATGGCATTGTTTTAGGTATTCCCGTTTTTCTGTACCCAAAGAAAAAGGGAATTCCCAGCAGGATGAAAACCAACCCTACGAGAGTTTCTTTGGGGGATGTGTAAATGGTATTTACCAGTAAGGCTATAGCAGAAAGGAAGAAGGTGAAAGCTATCCATTTCAGAGACGTTTTCATCTGAAAAACGGCAAGACCGATAGCTCCATAAAAAATCCAAGATGAAAAAATAACGTAATCTGTGATTTGATCGAAGGTTCCCGAATAAGCTAATACCATCGCCCAAACTCCTTGGGTGGCCACGGAGAAAACGGGAACACAAGATTTTGGGTGGAGCTTTTTAAAACGGGAAAAGAAAAGGCCATCTTGGGCCATGGCAAAGGGAACTCTAGACCCCGTTAGGATGGAGCCATTCATTGCACCCAAACTTGAGAAAACAAAAAAACAGGAGACGATAATCTTGGAGTACTCACCTGCAATGTGATGAACAGCTTTAGTAGCAAGGGGAAGAGCATCGGGATAACGACTAGAATTCGAGGTCAGTACTTCAGTGAAGCCAAGTGTTTTAAAGAAAACCCAGTTAAGAGAAAGGTAAAGAATAAGGACTAGCAAAGTCCCTAAAATAAGAGCACGAGGCACATTACGAGAAGAATTTTTAACTTCACTAGCTGCCATGGGAAGATTATTCCACCCATCAAAGGCCCAAAGGGCAGAAAGAATTGCCATTCCGAGGCCCGAGAACATCGAAGATTTGTCTGGCTTAATAAGAGAAAGGAAAGGATCACTGGGTGGCCCTATTGAAAAAAATAATAAACCTAAAATAAGAACTAAAACCATTCCAATTTTCATTGAGGTCATGATGCTTTGAACTTTCCCGCCCATCGAAACCGCAAAGCAATTCACTCCGGTATAAAGACCAATAAAAAAAAGTGCGGCAGAGGTTGTCCCTCCTAGTCTCTCTAACGAAATGGCACCATTTAAAAACGTAGCAGCTCCTACACCATAAGCGGCTACCGACCCTGTTGAGGCGATCCAAAAGCGGGTCCAACCGTAAAGAAAGGCCGGAAGAGGACCATACGATTCTCTCAGGTAAACATATTCTCCGCCTACTTGGGGATATCGCTTTCCCATCTCAGAATAGGTGAGGGCTCCTAATAAAGATAATATCCCGGCTAAAACCCAAGCGGCCATGACTCCCACCGGAGATCCTACCCACTGAGCCATAGTTGCTGATTTCAAAAACACGCCAGTTCCAATCATACTTCCTACGACAAGGGAGAATGCTGAATACCAGGAAAGGGAATCTTTTAATTGAGTCATGACGATTTAAAATAAACGTTCGGCAATATTTCTCGCAATTGTCCATGGCGTTGAGTTAGCTCGGTTAATGAGTACTAATACCATCAGGTTTTTTTGTGGAAATCGTTCAACGCCTGTTCGAAAACCGATGGTGCTGCCAGTATGGTATTGATGCGTTAATCCCTTGAATATATCTACCATCCACCCAAACCCATATTCCGTAAAAGAGCCGTTACTTAACTGTCCTGGTGAGAAAGCCATCTCTTGAAGTTCATTGGAGAGTAAAATATTTTCGTTAATAGCATTTTCCCACAAAGCCCAATCATTGAGTGAAGTGTAGACTCCTCCATCTCCTCGAGTGGCGCTGGTAACACTTTGGTCTGTTTGTTTAAACGAATTTCCAAAAGCCGTGTACCCAAAGGCCCGAAAAGGAATGTCGGTTTGAGACCCTTCATACATGAGAGAGTTATTCATGCTAAGAGGAGTAAAAATGTTTTGTTTTAAAAATTGTGAAAAAGAAGTTCCAGTAATCCTCTCTACGATGAGCCCCAAAAGAACATAGCCTCCGTTACTATAACGATACTGGGAACCCGGAGAAAAATAGGTCGATTTCTGTTTTTCTAAAAGAGAAAGAACATCAAAGTCGGTAAGCTGCTGAGTTTGAGAAGCTGGAATCAGATCTTCATAATCAACAAGTCCCGATGTGTGGTTGAGTAGTTGTCTAATAGTGATTTTACTAGCGTAATCCGACAACTTGGGAAAAAAAGTTATTAGTCTAGAATCTAAGGATAATTGTTTTTGTTGTACCAAAAGCAAAATGGCCGTGGCGGTAAATTGCTTTGAGAGTGAGGCAAGCCTAAAGTTAGTTTTCGGTGTAACTGCGCTTGCACTTGAAATCTGAGCTAAACCATATCCCCGTTCAAAAAGTGTCTCGCCGTTTTGCATCACCAGAACAGCAGCCCCTGGAGTATCGGGATGGTCATACTCAGAGAAGTAAGAATCGATAAAATCAACTTTTCCTGGACCCGCAAAGACAGATAGGTTGAGGGAACAACCCAAAAAGAAAAAAATATTAAAAAGGGTTGAGTGCATTTTAAGCTCCACAACATTT
>OMIX01000125.1 GCA_900299195.1 Deltaproteobacteria bacterium | reverse complement strand
GGCTTAAAACCGGCTGGAGGTAATGAGGCTGTGACTCCTGCAGACCCGTCCAGTACGAGCAGTCTTTTTGTTTATGTTTTTTCGGCTCCTTGGTGCGCTGAGTGCAACCGGGAGTTACCTCAGTTAAAAGAAAAATATCTGAGTGATTTGAGCGCTGCGCAGCAATCTCGAGTTAAATTTTCCGTTTATGTGGTCACTGGGAAAACTGCGGGACAAGTAGCCACCCAAGAAGTCGCGGATGAATATGGCAAATCCTTAGATCTGCCCTTCACTATGATTGCAGATAAATATTACAAAACTTATCGGACCTTCTTTCAAGAAGGGAATGCTATTCCTGCTGCAGTTTTACTGGACAGCGCAAAACAAGTGATTCAGCTTTACGAACCTGGGACCACTGATGTGAATGTCTTGTTTGAGAAGATTAAACAAAGTCTAAAATAAATCTTCATCCAAATGGGGAGAAATCATGAGACTTCTAATCTTAACTAGTTTGATTTGGGTATCGGTTCTGTCTTTTGGGAAGGTAGCTCCGAGTTTTCAGGGGGAGTTACTTGGGGGTGGGAGAGTTTCATTAAAAGACGAATTACTCAAAGAACCTAATAAAGGTCTTCTTCTTTGTTTTTGGGCTACTTGGTGTGCGCCGTGTATGCAGGAGCTTAAAATGGTGACTGAGAAGCTGAAAGCAGATCCTAAGTTTCCTGTTCGAGTATTGACGGTAAACGTTGACACCCCAGAGACTGCGAGTGACGTTAGATCCACCATGAGACTTTATAAGTTTCAAATGCCAGTAATCACAGATTCCAAACATGAAATTTTTTCAAAGTTTCAAGATTCAAAAACATTACCGTTTTCTGTTCTCATCAAACCCAATGGACAAATCGTAGAGACCTTTAATGGATTCCATGAAGAGATGTTTGCTAAAGTTCAAGAGGCCATGAAATGAAAGAAGTCTCTCTAGGAAGTCTTTTATTGTTATGTTCGATATCTTGGGGAGCTTCCGAATTGGGTTCTATTTCTGAATCTGTTTCAAGTCGATTTCAAGTGAATGCTTCGGATCATCTTATCTTCTCCAGCGCTAAAAATGATGTGGACCAAACAGCTCCTCCTACCCAAACTTTGATGAATGAAGGTAAACTTCATTCTGAATATGGTTATTGGAATGGTGATATACACTTCACAAACCGATATGAGCCGGATCCTAACAAGAGATCTTCGCCCACATTTAACCTTGAAAAGAAATCTCTTAGATTTGAGTCAAAAGACTGGCAATTTATTCTAGGAGACAGCCACCCACAATTGGGGAGAGGCATAGCCTTGTCTTTATTCAGCGAGCCTGTCTTCGGGATTGATAATACTCTGGAGGGAGCAGTCGGTAAGTATCGACCTGAAAATTTTGAACTCAGTTTTTTTGGGGGAAGAGTTAATGTTCTATCGAATCCCGTGGCCATCAATCCCATTGATATGAGAATGAAAGATCGAAATGTTTTGATGTCTGGGGGAACCGTTAATTATAAGTTGAATTCCGATTCTCAAATAGGCGCTTATTATTTGATGACTTTGAATCAGAGAAAATCAGACTTCGATCTTGATAAAAGATTTCAGACCGTTGGATTTCATTGGTCCCAAGACAACATGGCTGATTCCATAGATCTGTATTTGGAATCCAATATCATGATTTTAGATAAAGCTTCAAAAGGAGCTTGGGTTAGAAATCCTTTAGCTCGAGGTAATTACTTTTCTGCATCTTGGTCGGATTCTCCCTGGAAAATCAAATTTGAGGCTAAGGATTATCATGGATTTGATTACGACTTTCGTAAGCCGCCCTCATTGGAAGAAGAGGTTCCTTTAGCCAATGTCCCGAACAATTTTTCAGATATCACAGCGGGTAAACTTTATGGTGAACACCTGACACTAAGCACTGGGACTAAAGTTTATTCTTCGCTACTTTATGGAAGAGACAGACTTGAGAATGGGGAGCTTTACCATGCGGTTTCTGGCGCGAAGATTCCTTGGAGTGCTGGTATAGAAACTGAGCTTAAATTAGGCTACCGAACTGTAATTGGAATGAGTGAAATGCCTCATGGTTCTTTGAAAACAAAAATAAAGACATTTCCAGGTCAAGTGGCCGAACTTGAGATGAGAAAACAATTCTCAAGACTTCAGTTAAATAACAATCCTTCTTTTGAAGATAGAAATAGTCTTCTGGTTTCTTATTCTTTTTCTGAAAACTGGAGTGTCACTGGTGGGTACGAAATGATTCCTACTAACGATATTGAGTTAGGAAAAAACTTCTACAATGTGGGTGCTTCTTACCGTAGAGGATCTTTAACTTCTCGAGCCTTCGTAGGGGATACCAGCGGAGGGGCTCAATGCGCGGGTGGAGTCTGTCGTCAGGCCCCAGCTTATTCGGGAGCGATGTTAGAAGCCTCCTATTTGTTTTAACAGTCTTTATTTTGTTATAGATTCCTCTTTTCCTTCATTCTTCCTCGTTAATTCCAGTTTAAGCTGAAAATGAAAGAATCCGTATTCAAGGAAGAACTTATGAAAAAACGTTTAATAACCCTGATTTCATTTTCGCTCATTTTTATATTTTCCCTTTGCCGTTGTGGAGGGAGGGGAAGCGGTTCTGTTCTGTATAATCCGGTTCCGTTGGGGATTTTAAGTATTTCTGGTGGGCCCATTTATGATTTTGGCAGCCACCTGGTAGATTCTGAGACAGTGAGAGAGTTTACAGTAACCAATATTGGCGGAGGTTCTGCTAAAGACATCACAGGTAACTTTTATTTTTCGCTTTCATTCACTTACTTAGGGGGTAGCTACCCAGGTACCGGCGGAACCTGTGGTGGAGAGTTAGCTCCAGATTCTCAATGCAAGATCGTCGTTCAGTTTAGTCCCAAGGCGCTTGGGTTAACCCAAACGAGTCTACAATTAAGTTATTTTAATGGATCGAGCTCTGTGGTCACTTCTAGTCCCTTGCTCACTGGAACCGGAATTTAAAAAGATCATAAGTTTATTTTCATTACTCGGGAGATTGTATAGATTAAGTTTATGATACTGGATTACTGGAAAAAGTTCTCTCGATACCCAGGCGGTAAGCTTGTTTTTGGATGGATGTTAGGTTTTTTTATTCCTTATTCAGGATCCATCACACCCGAGATTCAAGAGCTTGAAGTTGGATATGCCAAGGTGCTAATGCGAGATAGGCGACGACTTCGTAATCATTTGAATTCTCTTCATGCCGCAGCTTTGATGAATTTGGCGGAATTGACGAGTGGTCTAGCGTTTATCTCCGGCCTAGGAAAAGGGATGCAGGCGATTGTTACGCACTTTGAAGTGGATTATTTGAAAAAAGGGCGAGGGGACTTAATTGCTGAGGCCAAGTCGGAGTTTGTAGGAATCGAAGAAGAGAAAAAATGTCAAATCGAAGCTATTATTCGAGATGCCCAAGACAATATTGTAGCTAGAGGTAAAGCCACTTGGCTAATTCGTCCCACAAAATTATGATTTCGTTAAAAACTAAATTCACGACACAGGCAAAAATTGAGTATCCCATTATATGTGGGGCTATGTATCCATGCAGTAATCCCGAATTGGTGGCTGCGGTATCTGAAGCTGGAGGTCTAGGAATCGTTCAGCCTCTTTCTCTGGTTTATGTTCATGGTTACGAATTTAAAAAGGGGCTGGAGCGAATCAAACAGTTAACCTCTAAGCCTTTCGGAATGAATGTTATCGTCGAAAAGAATGCAAAAATTTATGAAGATCGAATGAAAAAGTGGGTCGATGAAGCCCTTCTTGCAGGATGCCGATTTTTTATTACGGCGTTGGGAAATCCTAAATGGGTCGTGGATAAAGTAAAAGCAGTGGGAGGGTTCGTTTATCATGATGTCACTGAGAAAAAATGGGCACAAAAAGTGGTCGACTTTGGAATTGATGGCTTGATTTGTGTTAATCAACGAGCGGGTGGGCATGCAGGAAGCAAATCCTCCGAAGATCTTTTCAGGGAATTGAGTAGTTTTGGGCTGCCCTTGATTTGCGCAGGTGGAATTGGCGATGAGAACGATTTTTTACACGCACTTCAATTGGGATATGCTGGGGTTCAAATGGGGACTCGATTTATTGCTACCGCTGAGTGCAATTCCCACGTCGATTACAAGAATGCTATTGTTGCGGCCGAAGAGAAAGATATTGTAAAAACCGAACGAATCACCGGAGTCCCGTTAGCGGTCATCAGAACTCCCTACGTCGACAAAGTGGGGCTTAAAGTAGGCCCAGTTTCTCGAATGCTTTTTAAAAATAGACACACCAAACATTGGATCAGGTTTTTTTATAATTTGAGAGCGGTGGCAGCCATGAAAAAGACAGCGCTTAAAGGGGTTTCCACTAAAGATTATTATCAAGCAGGCAAGAGTGTTCACGGCATTGAAAAGGTCGAGCCGGTCAAAGTGATTATCGATCGATTCGTGCGTTCATTAACGAGTTGAAAGAGTCTCTTAACTCTTCACTGGTCATTGACCTATCCAAATCGGGATCTTAGAGGGTTGAGAGGTTAACCTTCCTCTTTTTTCAATACGGCGAGTTTCAAGGTAACGAAGTCGGATAGTTGAGCTGTGTAGAGAATCTTTTTTAGTACATTAAACTGCAGGGCTTTATCGGCTTGCATGACTATCATTCCCGCAAAAGATTTTTTATCGACATCGTTTTGAACAATATTACGGTCTTTTTGCTTTTTTAATTTCAGAGCCAAGGGTTTTACTAAGAGTCCCTGAACCAGATCTTCTTTGGGGATGTCTCCATTAACAATGTCCACAACCTTCTCTTGGTCCACCATGATCGCTTTTTGAGTTACAACCATTTGCAAAGCATTCACGGGTGGAGTGACTGATGAAGAATAGGGCAGGCTAATATCTTTTCCGATGTTGAAATCGGACTGAACTTGCGAATAGTTTTTCATCAAGAAAAAGAGGATCGCCATCAAAATATCAAGCATACTGGCCAACATTAGGCCGGTGCTGACATGTTGTCGTTTTCGGGATTTCTGAGTGTGTTTTCCGCCGTGGTGTGAAATGGAACCGCCACCACCACCGCCGCCGCCGCCAGCCATTAGACCCCTCCAATACTTACTTCAGGGAAAAGCCGATTAAATTGTTGGCTTTCCGGTTTTTTAGCAATCTCGGGTGAAAGAGCTTGATAGCCTGGATCCTCTTTGTAGAGCTCTCGGGAGGCATCCATCACCCCAATCATGACTTCATATAAAGTGTCATCAGCAGGAACCAAAGTGAGCTCCTTCGAATTGGGTCGTTTGGATTTTAAACCGACGAGGTACTTATGAAGTTCATCGTAGGGATATCCTTTGGGCCCAACCGGTAACGATTTTTCTGGGGATACATCGCTTTTTACGACGAAGCCTTTGGAATTGATGGAAACCATCACTTCCATTTTGGCTTCATCATTTTTAGCTTGTTTCACCTCTTCCGCGGTGGCTGCCACTTTGGGAAGAGGTGCATCAATCACTACGACAGGAAGAATACTGGCGAACATTAACAAAAAGAACATCAAACAGGTGATCATATCGATCAACGGAGTGAGGTTCAGACTGTCGTCAGGTCGACTTCGATGTGTTCTGCTACTGGGCTTCTGTGCCATGGATGTTCCTTCAAGTCGTTTTAATCTTTTTCTTCAGCTGAATCATCTTCATCACTGCCAGCAGCTGCCGAACTTCCCATTTTCTTGGAAGCACTCAACAAGTTGATGAGCTTTACGGAATACTGGTCAATGTCTGAAATGATCGAGTTGATTTTAGATTGCAATACTGCACTCACAAACAGAGTAGGGATGGCCACCATAATTCCCAAAGCCGTAGTGTGCATCGCCACTGCGATTGCGTTTTGGAGAAACTGTTGTCTTTGAACAGCATCCACAGCTTGAGAACCCCCTTTGAAACCCATGATAAGTCCCACGATAGTTCCGAAGAGACCAATCAGAGTGGCTAAGTTAGCTAGAGTGGGCAAATATAATGCTCGAGCTTCAAGTTTAGGGATAACTTCAAGAGTGGCTTCATCGATGGCGTTTTGAATATCTTCAGCAGAGTCTTTAGCTCGCGAGAGACCAGCTTTAAGAACCTTGGGCAATAAAGCACTGCTCTTGCTGTTGCATAAGCTAATCGCGCGGTCGATATTGTCGCTTAAGATATATTTTTTGAGTTTAGCCATGAAAGCTCTTGAGTTCACTGAATATTCAATTTGAATTCGAATCCAGCGTTCAATCGCAATTCCTGCGCAAGCAATTCCAACAAAGACGACCAACCAGCTCGGCCATCCCCCTTCTTTAATAAATGATGCTAATTCTGTAAGTTCACCCATGATTAAGACTCCTCTAATGAGATAAAAACTTTCGCAAGCCCGTGGAAGTAGCGGACAGCTCTTCCTCTTCTACTTATCGGAATTACGAAATAATGTTTGAGTTAGAAAACCAATTACAACTAAACCTTAAAAGAGAAAAAAGACCCCACTGGCGTACCGCAGCGACCAAACATTCGATTGATACTGGAGCTGTGGGGTAACGCCTATGGTTCCTTGTGGGTCAAAAGTTCTTAAGGGTAAATTGAAATAGTAGGCTGAGGCTTCGACGCGAAGCCCTGCTTTTGGAGCAAAAAAGAATTCCAGACCAACCGCTCCATGGCCACAGGCTACAGTTTGGTATTCTTCATCCGTGTTGTTAGTTCCTGCTTCATTGGCCCCTTTTCTATGAACGTAGGCCATTCCTATTCCTAAGCTTACATAAGGAACTAGATCCTCGCGTGACAAACGGTATCTGATCCCCGCAATGGCAGGTACAGCCTCCAATTCGAACTTTTGAAACAATGGATCCGAACTTGGATTGTCTAGGGTTTGTTGGTTTTGCTTACGGGTTTCATAAGAGTATCGCCCTACGTTAGCGTACAAAGCCCAGTGATAGCCCAATGAAAACCAGAAAGATCCTTCCACATTGAAGAACGTAGCGTAATTAAGAGAGTTAAAATTGAGAGCACTGGTTTCTGCACTTTTGACGACTGAAGTGATAGGCAGAAGAGTTGAGAGCATCAAATCAAAACCGAAATCGGTGCTATTGCCTTCGTTTTCAGTGAATTTTTCTCGACGATAAGAACCAAATAGACCTTTAAAATCTTTTTTGGCTGCTTGAGCTTCAAAATCAAATCCGAAGCAAAGCAGTAATAGGCAAAATAGGGAGAGTTGGTGTCTCTTCACAGATGCGCTCCTAAATTTGAGGAAGGACTTGTTATAATTATAGCACAGAGTAATCAGGTAAAAAGGCCACTGTATTTAAAATAGTGAAAAGGAATTTTATGAAAGCCAAACTCATCTTTTTTCTTAAAGTGTTTTTAGGAGTTCTCTTTATTCTTACCGCTCTGGGTAAACTCTTGGATAATCGAGGCTTTGCAAAAGTTTTGGAGTCTTATCAGCTTATACCCACTGCATTAACGTTGGTGACAGCTCTTTGCATTTCGCTCATTGAGCTAATTTTAGGGGTGGCCATTTTTTTTCGTAACACCGCGCTAAGGGCGGGTTGGGGAATGTGCTTCATGAATTTCGGCTATACCGTTTTGGCCCTGGTCACAAATCTTAGAGGTATTCGGCTAGAGAACTGTGGTTGTTTTGGTGTGTTTTTACCGCGCCCCATGACTTGGGGAACCGTCTGGGAGGATTT
>OMIX01000124.1 GCA_900299195.1 Deltaproteobacteria bacterium | reverse complement strand
GAGTGATTAATTTTAGCTATTTCGACAGAGTCTAAAGTTAAATAGCCCGATTGCTGAGTGGCTTGAGTGGGAGCTTTTTTCCCTTTGCCCCGGAGGCTTTTTAGGACATCTTCTAAAGATAAGGTTAAGGTTTCTTTGCGACCTTGATCAAACCAAAGTTCAAAGCTCACTTGTCCGGTACGAGCGCGGTCAGAACCGACTAGAAATTGTTTCAATTCCTGCGAGGTCTCAATAGATTGACAGAAAGAGGCTTCTTTGGCGGGAGCAAAAGTGTAACTCGCATCGGCAGGAGCTTTTCGATCCTGACTTTGGGCCTTAACAACTACACGAAAAACTTCAAGTTTTTCCGATTTATCCCAAACTCCCCAAATGCCTAAATGACCGGGTTCATCCCCTTTTGAAATACCAAATTGACTGGGTCTTTTAGCCGTTGCCGAAAGGTTGAGTTTTTTGAGTAATGACATGGGGTCTTTCTCTCTCCAATTTAAACAAATTCGCTAAAGACCTTAAAGGCTTATCGGTCAAAATTCAATGGTTTGCTTCTGAGAGGCTTTAAATAACTTTAGGAAACCGGATTTTAGGGTTTTTTAGCGGAGATCAAATTAATTTTTTGTCCCATCAAGTCTATCAACTTCAGATAAATATTAGCCATATCTAAGGCGTCACTGAGGGCAGTGTGGTTTGACTCGGAGCGAATTTTGAAAAACTTTAAAAGCTGGCTAGTAGAACCATGACCTTTCGGGAGCACGCCGGCATCTACTAAAAAACGACCTACACAAGTGATGTCTAAAGTGTGGTGGTGAAAATGCTTATCCATAAAAGGTTTCCCCAGGTTTTTGGTAAGCAAAGGAATGTCTAGGGCACTGAGAGATTTTCCCAGTAATAGAGGTCGCTCTCCCCCAAAGAATGTTTTTACTTTCTCCGAGTTTAAATAGTCCTCCATCCACTTTCGAAAACTTTGACTAGAGATTCCCTCGGAGTGGGCTTTTCTAATGAGTCCTTCATTGTGTTGGATGACCCATTCGCTCAAACTAGGTTTTAATTCTTCAAAGCTGGGGCATTGAATCAGAACTTCTTTGCCAAGTTCCTCTGCGATTATTTTTTTTTCGCCATCTACGGGAACCACCGCCACTTGAATGAGTAAACAGTGTTCTTCTAGACCGGTCGCTTCAGTGTCGATACTTAAATATTGACTCATAAAAAATTACTTTCTTAAGTTTCTTAAACCCTGACTCGCTAACATCCAGGCCGAAAGTTTATAAAGCAGTCTCGCTCCCACATTCGCATCCCAGCAATCCTCTTTGTCAGGTGAGGGAGAAACCTCATTCAAATCGAACCCAATAATTTTTCTGCCGGAACGTACTAGAGAGGATATCACAAAAACAGCTTGATTAAAGTCCAATCCCCCGGGGACTGGAGTTCCAGTATGGGGACAAAAACGAGGGTCGAGACCATCAATATCAAAAGAGACCCAAACATCCTGGGGAAGGGGAGCAATGATTTGCTCCGAAATTTTCTGCCAAGGGGTTCCTTCGAATTGAAAACGACTTAAGTCGCTATCATAAAAAATATTCACCCTGGATTTTAATTTGTGACAGTACTCATATTCTTGTTCACAGAAGTCTCTAATTCCAACCTGAACCAGCTTTTTCACTTGAGGGATGTTTTCAAGAACATTGTACATGATGGAGGCGTGAGACCAGGTAAAACCCTCAAACGCGACTCGAGTGTCTGAATGCGCATCAAAATGTAAAATTCCAAAAGAGGAATGTTTTTCTGCGATCGCTTGAATAGCTCCAAAAGGAACTGAGTGATCCCCTCCGATGACAGCGACCTTTTTTTTGTCTTTAAGAAGTTGCTTAGTTTCAGAGAAGACATATCGGTTCAGTTTGTCCCCCATTGAATTTACTTCAGCGAGTGATTTTTTAAGTTCTTTGTTTGAGCCAATCACTCCACCTCGACGAATGATTTTTTGGGCCTCACGTTTAGCCTTTTTATTCCAAAGTTTGACTTGATTAGATTCGGGTAAAAGATAAAGTCCGGCCTCATAGGGGTTAAAAACATCGGCATCAAAAAGATCGACCTGGCGACTGGCTTCTAAAATGGCTTGGGGACCGTGAGAAGTTCCTCCCCCGTAGGAGGTAGTGGCTTCCCAGGGGACCGGTAAATACACCAGATTTGCTGTTGAGTAAGAATCGTTAAGTCCAAAAATTCCAGAGTCTTCAGAGGCTGCGGCATTAGGATCAAACTGGGACATAAACTCGCTTTCTTTAAGGCATAATGAAGAATTTGGCCTCACCCTATTCTAGGTTTGTCTTAAAGTAAAATTGAGGTTCTTTGGCTTGGTTTCTTAAAGGGAAGGGTGCGATTTGCTACCACCCTGAATTAAAAACAAGAGCTTCGTATTTTCTCGTCTTGTTCAGGCTTAAAATTTCTGACGCTAACTGGCACTGGCTTTGCTTTGTCTAAATGATGTCATTGGGCCCTCAAAAAAAGGGGGCTGAATTTTAAAGGAGGTAAAAAGTTTTTCCCAGTCTTAGGTGCAAAAAAGCCCATCACGATTCTGCAGGAATCCCTCCATTTTGGCCAGCCTGAGAGGCGGGAAAGCACCTCCCGCCCTCTCTTCCTACCTTACAACCCTTCCTAGGGGCTTTTCAGTCATCAGCTCTTAATCGGCTCTAATTTTCTTGAAAGTTCCCCTAACCATAGCAGGAAGAGTATGGGAAGAGGGTGCAAGTACCGTAAAACCACATCTCCATTAGTTAAAAACAAGATAAGGGCATTCAGATTGAACAAAAGAACAAGAAAACCATTGTTTTCTGAGCGAGTTGAATTTAGAAAACATAAGCTCGTCCCGATCAAAGGGAAAATTAATAAAGCCAAAAACCAAAAGCGGAACTGTTGGTAATATTGCACCAGCCAGAAATTCACTTTTTCCTTAAGTGCATAACCATAGTTTTTTAGTAGTCTTTCTCTAAAAAACTTATTTTCGGGGATTTTGTAAAATCCTCGGAATTGGTCCACTAGAGCAGGAGCATACGAACTCTTATCGAAGTACAGCAGGTAGCTAGACAGTCCCAATTTCAGGACCTGTAAAGGTTTTGTGACTAGGCATCTGGTAGCAAGTCTTTTAGCCATTTGATTGGCTCGACTTAAGGGCTGGAAATTTTTTCTAAGCGTGGCCACTAAACCAGTAGGATTAAAAAATTCACTACATCTTCTAAAAAAGAAGCGAGTCGTAGGTTTCCACTGGTGAAAAACTTCGGCCGAAACTCCCGATGCCTCAAACATTTCCAAAGATAATAGAGGCGTAAACGAAGAGATAAAAATTAATCCGTCCGCCGAAATTAGACTAGGTTCCTCCTCGGCCAATCGACTATTTAATAATTTGTAGCTACTGATCGCGCACAACAACATTAAGATGCAAGCTGATGTTTTTAGGATGTGGGGCCAGCGAACACCAAATATATAAACAAAGAGGATAACTGTTCCTAAAACCACCGGAACAAAATAGGCCATTCTTAAAGCAATGACTAGAATGCTAACTCCAGCTAGCAATACCCCAAGAAAAAGTTTTTGTTTTTTTAGCATCGCAAAAAAGAGCAATAGGAAAAGGGAAAAAGCAAAACCCCCTACATTTTCTGTTAATAGGAATCTTTCGTGAATCAGTTGGTTAGGTTCTAAAGCAAAAATAAAAGTAAGAAAAAAGGCAATTTTACGATGACATTGGATGTAGTAGGTCAAAATATATAGCAAACAAAAACAACTGAAACAGGAAAGAAGGGTTTGAAACCAAACTAGTGAGTATAGGGATTGGCTCATTTTGAGAATAGGCCCGATGATAAAGCCATAGAGATATGAGCGGTCCGATAGAATAGCTCCAGACTCTGCTGAAATTAGATACTGATGCGAATCTCCAAGTAAAAACATGGGATCAGGAAAGATAACCACTAGGGTCATCTTGAGGATTAAAATGAAAAAACAAAATAAAATTAAATCAAAGGGCAGAGATTTTGATTTAAAAAAGTTACTCAGTTTTATTTTCATGATGCGGGTTTAAAGTTTTTGGCCTTGAAGCCTACTG
>OMIX01000123.1 GCA_900299195.1 Deltaproteobacteria bacterium | reverse complement strand
GAAGAACGGAATAACTGGGAATCTGGTTTACGAGCGGGTTGGCAAGTTCGAGAATCGGTCGCCGACCCAAAAACGGGATTGAAAGCCGCGGTTTATTCAAGTTTAGAATCGAAATCTCAACGCTCTAAAGTTTATGCTTTTGGGGGAACTGAGTGCAAGAAGGATTGTATGGCTGATGTGGGGCTGGGCCAAGTTCAGGTAGAAAGCCCGCACTTTCAACGTTTAGTCGAGTCAGCCGCTACGGACATTGCAGAAGGTGGAGATGTTCTTATTACGGGACACAGTCTGGGGGGGGGATTGGCCCAAGTTTTTACTGTTTTCGCGGCAAAACGGGCTAGGGAGATAAGAGAGAGTTGGTCGGCGGACATACGAAAGCAGACTCCTCCAGGACAAGTTGCTACGGTGACATGGCAGGCTTTTGGAGCGGCGGGGCTAGTGAAAACAAATCGTAACTATTCTCCGTGGGATTATTTTGAGGTTACTGGGATTAACAAAAATCCATTTCCTAAGGACAAAGAAGAGTTGAAAATTCCGGTTCAAATAGAAAACTATCGTCTACCTGGTGAGCCCATTTCTCTGGTGGGGCAGTTCTTGGGACCTCTCTACGATATCGGTGGCGGGGATCCTAAGTCTAAAATGAGTCGATTCCCAAGTTTTTCAAAGCATTTTTTGGCAAAGTCAGTGGAGCCGGCATTTATTAAAAATGGTCTTGAGACGGCTACTCTCTCAACTGGCTTTCAAATTCCCGAAGGGGTGGTTTCTTTTGTAAAAGGGACTATCGGAGTTTACATGGCAAAAAGACTTGAGGGAGATTTTGTGATTCAGTGGAAAGATTACTTTTCTGCAGCCATGAAAGCCCGAGAAGAATGGGAAAGGAGATTTGGGTACCAACGTGATGACTTTCAACCGTCTAATGACCTAACTCAAATCGAGCCTCAATATCTTGGATTTAATTATCAAACTCCCTGGCTTAAAAGGGAGCTTCTGGTTTTAGCAGAGCAGGCGCCTCCTCAATTAAAAGAATGGGCAGAAAGGGTTTTGCGAGTGACAGAGGATTCTATTCAAAAATTAAGAGAACAAAAAAGATCAAGCCCTTTCAAAATTATTCCAGCTAACGATAGGCCCAAAAAGTTTGACTAAAAAGTAACCGAAAGTAGTCTCGGTTGAAGATGATGTTTGCTTCCCCAAAAACCGTAACGAGACTTGCAGGGATTGTAGAACAAACCTAACCCATAGCCGTAGCACGAACCGGGATTAAGATAGTAGTTAGCCCAGTCATTTTGGCTAGAACCGTAGTTGTAAGGCCCGTATTGATAGTTGTTATAGAGACCTGGTTGTTTGTAACAGAGCCCCCAATTACCGAACAGATTTCCCCAGTATCCGAATGAGTAAGAAGGATAACTTGTAGGACTGTATTGATAATTAGAAACTGGAAAAGTGCTTAAACTTGGAATGGTAGTACCTGGAAAACCAGAAACAGTGGAGTAGCCTGTAGCTCCTACACCATAGTATCTTCCTCCCGGAGTCAGAGTACTTGAACCGGGCAATGAAGGTATGGGCTGGGTGTAGTCGCTATGAATTTCTCCATGGCTTTTCCAGCCGTGAAATAATAAAACAGTAAAAACCGTATAAATTGCGATGCCTCGTAACATCACTCAACTCCTTCTGGGACTTGTATGCGAAAAATAATTTGCAAGTTATCGGCCATGGGTGAGAAAAAAAAGTGAGGCCAAAATAGGTAAGTTCAAATTGTATTCAAAGAGTTGTCGCGCACAAGCATTAGACAACTATCCAAGGGATGTTATCTCTCCCACCGTTTCTGAAGGAGAAAAGCTAACGAGCGGTTAAGAGCTGCGTTGTTCGAAGCTTTAACAAAAGTTTGATCCGAGTAAATGAGACTCATCGAAAGTGTGGGGCTCGCCAAGTAACTCGCCTGAGTGGCTGCTGTCCACAGAGATACTTTCTCTCCTCGCCCACTTACGATTCCCTCGGTAGCAATCGGCGAATCGTAACTATTTAAGAGTGAAAAACCCAAACGGAAATTACCCCCCATCGGACTTATTCCGGCAGCTAAACTACCACTAGCCCCCCAGCCGGGCTTTAAATCTAGGATTCCATTTTCATTGGTGATTCTTCTGGCAAAAGGTTGATGGGCTTCCATAACCAGCGAGAGGTCCCAAATTTCCCAATTTTTCAGTAAGAGTGAACCTGCGGAAACTGAATAGAACCCTCTTCCCCTAGAATCGATCCGATAAAGCTCTTTTGCATCGTAAATAGAGCCTCCTGTGGGAAGTGTGGCACTTGCAAAAAGCAAAGCCTTGGGTCGCCATAGGCTGTAAGACCAATAAGGTAGAACTTCGTAACCTAAAGAAAGCGAGATGTCGTTCAGTCCCCAGGCCGATGCTTCGGTGGTTCCGCGCGCTCGAGTTCGACGGGTCAGTGGAATAGTGACCCCTGTTTGCCAACGGTCTGAGATGAGGGTGGCAAAATCTAATCTCAGAGTTTGGGCGGTTTCTTTATCGTTGGGTTTTCTGTATTTGATCCCTCCGCCGACTGGCGATTCGGCCACCACTTGAGTAGAAACCAAAGTGGTGGAGAATTGCATCAGGTCATCTCCGGATATCAAGGATGGGATGTTGGCTGTTCCCCCGCAACAAGGAGCAGCTGAACTTAATTTAGAAATTCCAAGGACGAGACAAGCGATTAATGTCTTTTTAATCATCTAAATTAACGTTGAGGAATTGTTTTTCAGTGAGGTTGTTGTTCTTGAGTTGCACGTAAACTTCCCATTTTCCGGGAGTGAATTTTACATCCGATACTAAATATTTTCCTGTTTCTAGTTTGGAGACTTTAGGAAAGAAAAGGCTTCCACAGCAACTCATTCGAATAAAAGCCCCAACTTGTGCTGCGGGTTCTATCAGTGGGTTAGCGGTTTCATTTTTAATATTCCAAAAGGTAACCTCAAAAGAAGAGGCAGAATCTGCTGAGGGGCCCGAGATCCATTTGATTTCTGAGCATAAACCGTTTTGCGGAAACTTAAGAGTGCAGTCCCGTTGGAGGAGTGAACTGGTTCGATAACGAAATTTTCGTGCAATAGGTTTCTCTTCGTTTTTTCCACAGCCCCAAAGAGCTAATAAAAGTGAGAAAACTATTAAAGTAGAATTGGCTAACTTCATGTTTACTTACCTCCCCCTGACTCGTCCTAACGTTTGATAACGCAACCCAAAGTTCGAGCTGTCTTTTTTCGGGGTTCTTTACCCTCTCGAATATCGGAAAGTGCGTCTTTTAAATAGTTGTTTTTAGCTTTTGAGCCGTCATTGGTGTCATCAACTCCACCGTTAAACCAGCATTCCCCTTTAGGTCCCACAATAAAAGCATGAGGGGTTTTTAATGCTCCAAGTTCGTTAGCAATCTTAGCCTGCTTGTCAGAAATTACCGGGAAAGAAAAACCTGCCTCTTTAAAGTGTAGGCCTGCTAGGCCTTCATCTTCATCTGAATTGGAATGAACTCCTACAAAAGAAAATTCAGAGAACTCTTTCGCCAGTTTATCGATAGCATTTTCATGGCTTCTTGAACAAGGACACTTTGCGGAGAGAAAAATAACAACTAAGCCCTTTGAGGAAAGGGGTGAGGGACTGGAGAAGTGAGTGCCGGTTCTTAAATCAATGCCTGCGACGGGTTTTGACGTGCACGCCCAGCTTGGAAGCCCCAAAAACAATAAGTAAGCGATTAAATAGAATCTCATGAATTCCTCTGAAAGCCCCCTAGTTGTAGCCTAAAGAGGAAATTGAAGCCAGTCTTTTTTACTTTCAGACAAATAAATCTAAGTCATTGAATATAAATCTAAAAAGCTCAGATTGGACTAGGGTTTTTGTTTCGGTTTCCATGGAAAAAAAGGACTCGTTTTTGAAATGTAATCTTGGTATCCCTGGGTCCGGTTTTTTAAGTTCTTTTCCAGAAGCGAAACCCCGGAAACCTTCAGTAACAAAAAGGACATAATAGCAGGACTGAAAAGGGTCCAGCCGCCTCCTGCTGCGAGAGCTATGAAATAAAAGCCCCACCAAACAAGAAAATCACCGAAATAATTGGGGTGACGAGTGTATTTCCACAACCCCTGGTCTAACACCTTACCTTGGTTCTGCGGATTTTTCTTAAACCGACTTAATTGCCAGTCGCCTACGGCCTCAAAAAACAAGCCCAAGAAGAAACTTAGAGTTCCTATGAAGTCCCATGCGTTGAGTGTTACCTTTGAAGCTACAGAAACCTGCAATGGAAGTGAAATGATAAAAATTAAAAATCCCTGGAGCAAAAAAACAGTAAAAAAACTTAACCATTTAAATTTTTTCCCCACTTGATTTCGCATGTTCTGATATCGGTAATCCTCGGGTTGTCCCCAGTTTCTTATGAGTAAATAAAGAGCAAGTCGTAAGCCCCATATAGTTGACAAGATCAAAACTAGAAAAGAGCGGGAAGAATGGGCGCCAGCTCGGAAAAAACTCGTTCCACTCACTAAAACAAAACCGAGCCCCCAAAAAATATCTACGATAGAAACATTCCTTAGTCTTAAGCTCAAACCCCAGAGCAGAGTGGTAGCTCCGATGAGAATCATTGCTATGGGTAATAATAGATTTGAAATCTGCGACATGATGGAACCTTGAAAAAGTTAATCGACGATAGTTGTACTAAACTTTAACATCTCCTCTCACTGAATACGAGGGTTCCTTTCAAAAAACAGGCTTGAGAGTTATCGGTGTGACTTTTGCAACTCGCTTAGATTTGAAAGGTAAGTTTTATGCACTCAAGCAGAATTCGAATACTGCTGAATACATTCGTGTGGGTTAATTGTTCTCTATCCTTTGCGGAAGTTGGGGAATTTCTCGTCAGCGAAAAACTTCTCAAACAGATTGAAATCATTTCAAGTCAATCCACTCCTTTTTACAAACGAGGAAGATTGATTGAACCGAATATTAACATTCGAGTCTCTAATCAACTGATAGATTCGAACGAAGGCGGAAAGCTTGGATTGAATGTCAGTTTAACAGGGACCTCGAGGGCTCACAGTACGACCCCAGTCACTCGAAATCGCTCGGTTCAAGCCGTAGTAGATAGTCAGGTGAACGCAAACTTTCAGCAGCAACTTGATTTCACTAAGCAGGGGCTCGCAACTTCTGATATCTCTGGGAATGTTCAGATTCGTCCTGGTAACATTTCAGTCAATAATAATTTTAGATTGTTAAACGGTTTAGTAAATCGCAAAGCTTTACAGCAGGCTCCCGGACAAATTGCATCTGAATTACCAAGAGAAAAAGCAGAACTAGAGCAACAAGTAGGTAGAGAGATTCAAAAAAGCACTGGGGAAGCAAAAAAAATGTTTGATTCTACCATGGCTGCGTTGGCTCCTTCGGTAGCTGATAAGGAAAAATTTCCCTTTCAAACTAAACTCTCCACAAAAACCGGAGCCGATGGTCAACTTAAATTGGAAGTTTCTGATTTTGGTGAGCCTAAATCAAGAAAACCCAAACCTGATTTTGAAAACAAAGGGCAGTTGATGGCCAGTGGAGTCATTCATCAAGACCTTCTTACTCAGGTCATGACCTCCGAACTTGCAGGAAAAGAACTTAAAATGTCGCAGTTAAGAAAGGTTTTGTGTAGTCCAAAAATTCAAAAGTTTATGGATTTTTGCCAATTGGAAATTTCTCAAGATGCTGAAGGCTTGTCGGTAGTTTTTGATAAAACTAAGCCAATCGAATTTATCTTTGATGCAGGTCGAGTCACGATGAAGTTAAATGCGCTTTATCGAACTGGAGTACCTAAGACAAATGATGAAAATCAAGTCCTTTTAAACTCCCCTGGGGAAACTAACCCTCAGTTTGAGACTATTCCCTATCAAGTGGAAGTGAAATATAAATTGGATGGTGGAGTGGCTCATTTAGAGAAGCTTTCGGTCACCGAAAAAGATCCGGTTGCTCCGACGGGGTTAGCTGCTTTTGGAAGTTTAATTGGGCGAGGTAACCATTCGGGAGACTCCTCTAAAACCAATAGATCGACCGCTGGAGCTCTATTTAATCCTGTAGCCAAAAAGAAGATTCAGTCTGAGTTTGAAAAGTTATTTGCGAAGGAAATTGGGTTTCATTCGGCTTCTCTTCCGACCAAAGTAAAAATATCGGACGCCGGTCCTCGGGGGAAAAACACAGAGATCCTAGAAGCTGGAAGCATTCTTCCGATTGAAGTAAAGGCTGAGAATGGTTGGTTTGCCTCTGGCAGTACTTTTTGTTCCGACGCTAATAGAGCCTTTGGAGTGACCTTTTCTGAAGGTGGGGCTATACAGTCCCTTGAAGCTGGCAGCCCCGCAGAACTCACAGGTTTTCGAGTGGGGGATCGGATAGAGACTTTCAACGAACCCGAGGGGAGATCTCTAGCATTTGGTAACGCTCCTGATGCCTTTATTGCTTTTGTAAAAGCAAAAGCAGCTAATAAAGCCTCTAAAGATAGAAAAATTCAGATTTTGGGTTCGGATTCTAAAGGAAATAAGTTCTCAAGAACCGTTTTTCTCTGCCCTTCAACTCTTAATCACAAACAGGAAGCTGCCAAAGGCATCAGTCAATTCAGACAGCAGTAAAGTTACAAGACCGTAATTTTTTACACCAACTTGCGTGTAGGGTTGATGAAAATGGCTACGCATTTTTGAGACAATCTAACTTAATCCGGAATAAACCCGCTTTGGCATCATAGATGCAGTCTTCAATTCTTGTTCTTTGAAAGCAGCGACGCTAGTCAGTGTTCCAGTGAATGAAAGTTTCATCCGTACAAATTGTCTAGTTGGTACGGTAGCGATAACCACTCCTGATGTTGGTGACAATATGAGGAGAAGCTGGTCGTAAAGTTCCAGCCGCTTTGAGTTTTCAACAGCTTTTGGCGGAATCCGGAAAGAGGAATGGGCTAGTCGACAGGTTGTAGCCGAGCGAACCTCAAAGAGGTTTATCAACTTCCACTCGAGTGGTGCGGACCGTTGGGGTGGAGGGGAAATGCCGAAGTTAGTTCAAAGATAACTGAAGGCTGGTATTGCAAGTGAAGGAACTAGATACAAGCAGCTTGCAAATTTCTGATGAATCGAGAGGATGACATGTCGATAGGGAATGGTGACAAAAGCGCGGAACCACTTTTAGGTTGTTTCGAGGCTCAAGTAGAAACGAAGCATTTTTAATAAACGGAATTGAAAACTCTGTAAAAAAAAATGTGCCCGAAAGTGGGGCAGATGAGGTTAATAAGCGATAATGATTTGGAGTAGTTAATGCCGGATCAGTGTGAGGACCTCTGAGGTAGGGCAGGTTGAACTGCTTGTGTGGCGGTGTCTCAGTAGCTTGGGGACAAGAGGACGTTGGTCGAACCAGTAAGTTGGGTTACGTATGTTGAGAGTGAACTTAAGTAACCGAAAATATTGGGAAGGACATCGTTGAAATGCCAGCCTTTCTAGCCGTATTGGGGAAAACCCAACGTACGGAATGAGTAGGTAAGTTGGTGGGAAGAGCAGAAACTATTGATGTAAAAATCGATATTTACTGCTTTCCCACTATCTAACCTTGTCACTGTCTAGAAGACCCTCCAAAAAAATCATGGGATGTTGGAATTACTGCTAGATTTTATGTAGGCGAAGTAGTAGTCCTATTGTTAAGGTTAACAAATAGCATCCATGTAGGGGGTACGATGAATCGTCAAATTTATCTTCTTTTCTTTTCTTTTGTCTTTTCGATTTCAGTTTTTGCAAAGAATAGTATTACGACCCTCACAGAAGCGAGGCCTAAGTTAGCTCTACCTAAGTATACAGCAGAAGAAAGACAACTTCTGGCAGACCAAGCCTATTTGTTCCTAAATGAACTGTTCGTTCATCGTGAAGTGAAAATCAAAGACTTTGGTAAAGAA
The DNA here is from genome assembly GCA_900299195.1 of Deltaproteobacteria bacterium. Classification (GTDB taxonomy): domain Bacteria; phylum Bdellovibrionota; class FAC87; order UBA2466; family UBA2466; genus UBA2466. The sequence continues at coordinate 2,290 of OMIX01000123.1, read as the reverse complement.
GCCGATCCCATTCCAAAGTTAGAAGCTTTAAAAAAAGAAGCTGCTCAACTTTCCAATGAAGAATTTCATAAACGTATCAGTGGGGTGTTCAGCGATCTTCGTGATCTTCATACTAACTATATTGCTCCTCGTCCCTTGTCCTGTGCAGCTGCTTTTATTCCGTTGCGGTTCGATTCAGTAAGAGATGGTAATCGGGAAGTGGTCTTGGTTTCATCTAAGTTGAAATTGAAACCTGAATCTGTTGAAGGACTTGAAGTGGGTGACGAGCTTGTTTCTATTAACGGCGAAACCACTGAAAAAGTTTTGGAGAGTCTTGGCAAAGTTTCTGGGGGAGCTAATCCCGACGCGATGAGAGTTCGTGCCGTAGAGATGTTAAGCCTAAGAAGTCTCTCAACTCAGGAGGTACCCTCTGAAGATGAGTTGAAAATGGTTTTTCAAAGAGGAACTGAAAAAATTGAGAAGACCGTTCCTTGGTATGCCTACAGAAATTTAGATTGTTTAGCTGAGGACCTTGAAAATCCTGAAGAGGATTTGTTGTCTTTGCGGAAACGGTTTTATTTGTCTGAAGATGACTTTCAAAAGAAATACAATAAAATTTTTGGTTCTCCCACATTGGTGGCTAAAAACAAAAGATGGGCAGCACCTAGTCCGTTAGATGAGGTTTTTGAAATGACCTCACTTTCAACTCCGGCTGGGGTGATTGGTTATATCCAACTAAAAGGTTTTTCTTGGGATAATCCTAATCTCGATGTCGCCACTGTGGTTGAGGGCTTTAGACGAGAAATCGAAAGTCGTCTTTCTCAAGCGACGGGTCTAGTTATCGATGTTCGTGGAAATCCCGGGGGATATATCGTTTTAGCTGAGAAATTGGTACAGCTCTTTTCGACGAAAGAGGTTGAACCCACTAAAGTTCAAATGTTGGCCAATAAGCTTAATGAAGAGATTTTTTTGAAAGCCAATGGTCAAGAAGACAATCGTTGGTCAGCAGCGGTTCATTCGGCGATTGAAAAAGATCAGCGAATGATTAGACCTATGCCGATCACTCCCAGAAGTGAAGCCAATAGTTTAGGTCAAATTTGGTTTAGGCCTGTGGTAATTCTTACCGATGCTGCTTGTTATTCAGCTTGTGATCTTTTCTCAGCAGGGATGCAGGATAATGGTGCTGGGGTGGTAATTGGGATTCACAAAACCACTGGTGCGGGTGGCGCTAACGTGATGGAATACAACGTATTTCGTCAAATCATGGAAGGTGAGGCTAACCCTTTTAAAGCTCTACCTTATGCTCAAAATATGAGAGTGGCTTGGAGACAGTCTATTCGCTCAGGAAAATTTGAGGGAGGTTTGATTGAGGATCTTGGAGTGAGATCGGATCTTGTTGTTCCAGTGAAGAAAGAGGATGTTGGAAATGGGTCTAAAGAATTGATGAAAGCGATTCACCAGATCCTCGATACTTTGCAACCCAAATACACGAGTGGGCTTTCTGTGCGAAGGGGTAGCGCAGTTCTTTTGAAAAATGGTGAAGAGGCTCAGTGGAAAGAAGTCCTCTATGGCGTTGATTCGGTCGATATTCTCGTTGAGAATCAAAAAGTTCATACCGTAGAGCTGTGTACGAGAAGTAGAGGGCTAGAAACTGAGGAAGTTAGTTTAACAATTCCCAACTTTAAAAAAGAATGGAGCGATCAGCCTGTAACCCTAGTGGGTAAAAAAGGTAAAAAACAGGTCTTTAGGGTCGTTAGAGAGCTGATGTGGCGAGGGGAGTACGCCGAAGTGCCAACCGAGGGGTTAGTGATTAATCCTGAGGTGAATCAAGCAGAGCCTCTTCGTACAGTGACCTTGAAAGGTAAAGCGACTGATGGTTGGCAATTTGTTGAGAACAAGTTGAGGGTAGGAAAAGCCAATCATTACGAAAACAACTTGTTAACTCGAGCGGTTTTACCAATAACGCTGAAAAAACAGGCTGCAAGATTGGTTCTGGATATTAGTTTAAAAGCTGAAGATGAAAACGATTCGTTAAGGATCTATTACTCGAACCCAGAAACTTATGAAAGAATCCATGTATTTGCAGGTTCTTATCTGTCCGAGCAAAAAGGAGTCAGTCTTCCTCTTCCGGAGGATTGGGAGAAAGTTGATATCGTGTTCGAGTTTGAAAGTGATGAAAACTGGAACATGATTGGCCCTGAGATTTCTAATCTCAAAATCATCCAATAATTCAATTAGCCAAATAACTTGGCGATACTAAAGGCGGCTCCGGCCGCCAATGTGCCAATCGCTAAAGTTTGAAAAGCGCTTT
>OMIX01000122.1 GCA_900299195.1 Deltaproteobacteria bacterium | reverse complement strand
GCCCTATTTCTTTTAGGAGTTATTTATCAATTCAGGTTCTTCTATCCTACCGCAGAGGACTCTTGGATTTCATTGAAATACGCTTTGAATCTTGCTCAAGGTAAGGGGCTTGTTACTAATTCGCTGGGTCGGCATGAAGAGGGATTCTCCAACCTCTTGCTGGTCTTAATGGTGGCCGGATTAGGCCGATTAGGATTTGATTTTCTTTTAGCAACAAAATGGATTGGCATTCTAGCGGTTGCGGGCACGGGTTATTTGATTATCAAGCTTGGGCGAGAACACTTTTTATTACAACAAAAAGGCGACTCATTCATTTTTACTGCGCTTTCGGCATTTTTTTTCGCACCGGCAACCGTCTATTGGTCTGCAGCCGGACTAGAGACAACTCTCTATGGAGCCTTACTTACTTTAAATTTATATTTCATACTATGTTACCTTCGGACTAACTCAAGGAAATACCTTTTGGTCATTCCACTTACCTTTTTCTTTGAGCTAATGACCCGGCCCGAGTCTCCCATTTTTTTGTTCTACAATGCGGGAGCAGTGTTTTTGGTCTCTTTTCACAGATGGCAACTAGGAATTCATCGGTCATTCAAGCGGGCGGGTTTCGTACTTCTTTCAGGTGGAGCCTTGATATTTCTTCAACTAGCTTGGCGACTTACTTATTTTGATGAAACGTTCTCTAATCCCGCAATGGTTAAACTCGCTCTTTCTATTTGGGATCCCATTGCGAATCGGATCTCTTACATTCTAAACTTTGTCATCGCTCAATCTAGTTTGCACGTCATCACGGCTTTAGTTACATCAGCTTTTCTGTTTTGGAGAAAGGCATGGGTGCGAGCATTAGATAGATTAGCTATCCTTATAACTCTGGGTTTTATTGGAGCTGAGGGACTTTTTGTTTTGATGGCTGGAACCGATTACATGCCCAATTATCGCTTCATGGCTCCAGTGACTTCTCACTTGGCGATTATTTGCGCAGTAGGGGTCACGTTAATTAACAACCACATTATACCTGTCGATTTGGGGAGAAGGTTATTTACCGTTGGGGCATCTTTAGGATTTATTTTTGCTGGCGTATCTTCTGTTCCAAATAAACATCGTTGGTGGAATCAAAAGTTTGCTGTTCCCAAAGCAAGTGATCCAGCTTATGGGCCGTTAAATTACATGAATAATGTCGACTCCATTCGAAATAAATTGACCACCCTCGGAAGTAGCACTTACGCTCACAGTGAGTTTGGTTACATTCCTTATCATCTACCTGAATTTTCCGGTATCGACATGATGGGGCTTAACAATAAAGTAGTAGCAAAAACTTTTGCTACCTATCCAATCCATGAAGCCTCGGCTGCGGCCCGAGATTATGTCTTAAGCCAACTGCCTGGGGTCATCTCAACCTGCTGCTACTATCAGGATAAATTAGGAATACATACCAAACCAGGAGTGGCATGGTTTTTTGATGCTTATTTGGCATCAGAGTTTTTTAGAAGTCATTATGAAATTGAATACGGGCCAAATGACCATTACGATCGCTGGCTAGTTAATTTCAGAAAGCCAAATTTTAAGGGCACAGCAACTTTGGACAGCAATATACTGTTATCTGACAAAACCCACCGATCCAAATTGATGCAAGGATTTTATCTTGAAGAAGGGAAGCAAATATGGGTTGCCCCTAAAGCACGAGTGCTTCTCACTCGCGAACATCAACAAGATTTTATTCGAGTCTCTGGATATGTTCCAAATTTGGACAAATATGAGAGCAAATCATTTCATTTGAAAGTGGCAACTACTGAAAGGTTTGTAGGAGATCGAGAGGTCGGCTTAATTCAAGTAAATGAATCCGGCACTTTCAATGCACGATTATCCTTGCCAGACTCAGCAAAAGAAAAAATGCATATTTTAGTAGATCTTAGAGGCTCAAGATTGCGGACCGACGCCAAAGATATGCGAGAATTATCTTGGATTTTTAAAACCGTTGCGTTGGAGTAAATAACTATCTCGATCAGAGCTTAAATATGAGAATGGGTCGTCCCGAGACGCTAGGAGATCAATTTTTTCCTGACCTACTTGTGCATAGGCATCGCTTAATTCACATTTATTTTTTTAATTAAATTCTACCGAGTTAAACCGATGTCTTTTCGGTAGTGGATACCTTCCCAAACAATATTCTTAAGTCTTTGATAGGCTTTTGTACGGGCCTCTTCGACGTTATTGCCCAAAGCCCCCACTCCTAAAACCCTTCCTCCTGCGGTTACAAGCGTTTGGTTTTTGAGTTCAACGCTCGAGAAAAAAATCTGGACGTCTGAAGAAGTTGTTTCCCAACCTGAAATGGGAGAACCTGTTAGAACCTTATCGGGATATCCCAGGGCGGCTCCCACCACGTAGACCGCTGTTTGATCGGTCCACCGGATTGGAGCGGCGGTGGCTAGTTGCCCCTTGGCAGTGGCAAGAAGCAGCGGTGTGAGATCATCCTCCATTCGCATCATCAAACTTTGGGTTTCGGGATCTCCGAAACGAGTATTGAATTCAAGGACCCAAGGATTTTGATGGCGATCAATCATAATCCCAATGTACAGAACTCCTCGAAAATCTATTTTTTCTTCAACAAAGGTTTTTAGAATAGGAGCTACGATTCGGGTCTTAATTTTGTTCTCTAGCTCAGAGTTCAAATAGGGGGAAGGGGAGACGGCTCCCATTCCGCCTGTGTTGGGTCCTTTATCCTCGTCATAAACTCTTTTGAAATCAGTGGAGGAAGATAAAGGCACAAAAGTTTTGCCATCGCAAAGACCGATATAGCTTAGCTCTACTCCGGGGATGAAATCTTCTTCGATAATCCGTTGTGGAGAGGGGCCAAACACCTTTTGCACCCAAACCCGATGAGCAAACTCTATAGCTTCATCTGGGTTCTTAGCGATGACCACCCCTTTCCCAGCAGCTAGGCCATCAAGCTTTAAAACTTTAGGATAAGAACCATTCTGAATTCCTTGGGTGAGTTCTTCCAAATTGAGATAAATCCGAAATGCTGCCGAAGGCACTTGGGCTCGAGCCATGAATTTTTTTGCAAACACTTTGCTAGTTTCAAGTTGGGCCCCTTCCAATCCGGGGCCTACCACGAGGAAACCTGCTTTGCGAAGTTGGCTAGCTTGGTCTTGAGCCAAAAGAGCTTCGGGACCAATGACAATTAAATCGATGTTGAGGTTCTTTGCGTGAATGGAAATTTCGTCCAAACTAGTGATGTTTCCCAGATTGGGGATACCTACTTTGAGTGTTCCTGCATTTCCAGGATGTAAGTAGACATCCCGATGATGTTGTTTGAGTTTCCAAGCGATAGAGTGTTCTCGGCCACCGGTTCCCAAGACTAATATTTTCATGGAGGGACTTTATTAAAAGTTCGAAGATTGTTCAAGAGCCGGAATATAAAGAGGGTGGGTTGCCAGGAGGTTTTTGAGAGTTTCTTTGGCTTCCTGGACACGGTGAAGTTTACGGAAGAGGTCATATTGGTACCACAGAGCGGCTGCGCAATCGGGATCTAGAGCTAATGCTTTTTTATAATCTAAAAGAGCCTCTGGGAGCTGATTCAACTTTTCCCGAGCGAGTCCTCGAAGGACATAGGAATAGGGGCCAAAGAAATCTAAGTTAGGTGGGAGTTTCGAAATTAACATTTTAAGATAACCTAAATCTACTGAGTGTCGTAACATCATTTTGATACTCAGGATTCTAGGTAAAATGTTGTTGGTGCGGTTTGCCAGTGCATCCATTTTTCTCCAGTCTTCGGAGTGAGACAGAGGGTTGGCAAGGTAGTTAATATATATTTTCCCCATCATTCGCTCGTCTTCCGGGGCTTTAGCCATGACTTCATTGTAAGCGTTTAAATATTCATCGTAGTTAGTTCGATTCTGAAAAAAACCTATAGGAACCGGGCTTAATCTTTCATAGTCGGGATCCCGTCCGAGCATTTTAAGAAGGGATTCTCGAGCTGCATCGTATTCTTTAGTCTTTAAAAAGAAGATCGATTGATAAATATAATTTAACCAGCGATCCTTAGAATCGTTAATCGCTGTTTTAAAAGATAAACTGGCTTCGTGATTGAGTTGTAGAGAATGTTTGGCCCAACCTTTGTAGATGTGAACCAACCACAAGTTGGGCATCTCTAGTTCCGCGAGCTGAAAATAATCGAGAGCCTCTTTAGATTTCTCCTGTTTTAAATAAGCTCTTCCTAAATTAAATCGAGCAGCTGCATCTTTGGGGTTAAGTTCTAAAGCCTCCAAAAAGTGGCTTTCACCCATATCCAATTCGTCCTCAGAAAGTAGGAGATAACCCAACCACAGGTGGGCCTCGGCTTTTAACGGAGCGCTCTGAGATGAGTTTAAGACCTGTTCAAGTAATCTTTTAGCTCGAAGAACCGATTCTCCCTCAGTGATCAAAAGTGCTGCGTAAAGGGGGACATGGCTCATGTCTGTTTTAGAATGGGACTCGTGATAATCAGCTAGAATTTTTAACGCCTGTTTTCCTTTTCCTACTTTGAGTAAAGCTCTGGCCTCCCGGGCGATGGGGGAAAGATTTTGAGCCTCAGTTACCTTGAGGTCGTTAACTTCGCTGGTTTCTCGAGTCGTGGTTTTGGGGCGATTTAGAATGAAAACAGTCACAATACTTAAAACGACGGCCGTGAGTAACGGGTATTTTGCAGCAGAACTTGAGGGCTGTTTGGGTTCGGAGTGAGCTCCTGGTGGATTTTCGGTTTTTGTGTGGTGATTTTGTGAGTTCTCTTTTAGGGGGTGGGTGAACGGATGAGCACTAGATTTGGTGGTTGTTTCGTTTCCTAAGGGAATTTTGTCGGTCGTAGTAGCGGTGGGAGTGGGAGTGAGATCAGATTTGGTGAAATCTAGAGATTGAGTGGTCATTCGCGAGCTGGTTCGAGTAATTTCATCGGAATCTCGATGGGCCAATACACTGGCTGACAGCCAATTTCCTAGGCTATTGCAAATTTCATCCTGAACACCAAATGCATTTTGGTTGAGTTGCTCTACAAGCTCGCTTTGCGAAAAGGGGCCGAGAACCTCTCTGGACTTGGTTCTTACTAGCCATTCTTTTTTGAATGAATTGTTCATAGTGGATGAAAAAATAATCTTCGAATCTCTATCGGTATTCATGCTGGCAATCTTAAGAGATTCAAGGATTTACCTTGTTGAATTTGACTCCGATTAACGGCTTGAAAAATCGCCCTAATGAGTGTTTCGTTGAGTCTATGAAAATCATGGAGTTAGGTCACTATCATCATTGCTTCATTAATTATCATGTTGCGTTAGATAACTTAGAGGGGGCGATCCCTCCTGGGTTAGAGTTGGACTTGTTTGAAAATAAACCCGTCGTGTCATGGGTTGCCTCTAGCTTACAGGATATGAAATGTTTAAGGGGGCTTTGGTCCATTAAGGAACCGACTTTTTCCCTTTCCCTAAGAACTTATGTGAAGAAAAAGGTGGGGAGTGAGATGATTCGAGGCTTTTTACCTATCCAAACTTGGTTTTCAAAAGGTAATGTAACTCGAGCTTATCGATGGCTTGGAATTGAGAAGAGTGAACTACTCGAAATTCAAAGGTCGGTTCATTTCGAACCTTTTGAAAAAAGTTCCCGAGGAGTTTTTCAATATTCTTGGAATGAAGACAGTGCTGCTAATCATTCCATTTTAAAATTGAGAACTTTGGGAGCGCCACAACCTGCATTGGCAGGCTATCTCGAATTTTTTACAGCTGAAAAATATTATCAATTTTCTAACAACAGAAATGCCTCTTCAGCGATTTTTCACGAACGGTCCCCTTGGTATTTATGGGAAATAGACGAGAGTCTTTTACCAAGCCAGTGGCCTGAGTCCTCTTTTTCTTTTTTGAATGAGAAAACCCCTATTTCAGTTTTTGTGGCTAAGGGGTCAAAGGTTTCTTTGTTTAAAAGAAAAGTTTAATGCTTGAAGTGTCTTTTCCCAGTGAAGAGCATTGCGATTCCATGTTCATTGCATGCCTCAATGACTTCCGCATCTCTTTGAGAACCTCCGGGCTGGATAATCGCACCAATCCTTAAGTCTTTTAGAAGATCGATGTTGTCTCTAAAAGGAAAAAAGGCATCAGAGGCTAAAACCGCCCCTTCAGTTTTTCCCTTGGCTTTTTCAAGCGCAAGTTGAACTGCATCTACGCGAGACATTTGTCCGGCACCGATGCCAACGGTATGCCCATCTTTTGCTATTACTATCGCGTTCGAGCGAACATGTTTAGCCACTAGCCAAGCAAACATAAGATCAGATTGAGTGGTCGACGAAACTTGGCTTTGTTGGGTAACCCACCTAGCCTCCAACGGCATCCCTTCATTATCTGAGGTTTGAACTAGCCATCCTCCCATGCTTGGGCGAATTTCAAAAGTTCCCAACGCTGGATTTTCCCACTCGATTAACCTTAAGTTTTTCTTTTGGCTGAAAAAAACTTTGGCCTCTTCAGAAAAACCGGGGGCTATAACCACTTCAAAAAATATTTTAGACATGGCTTCTGCTGTTTTTGCATCAATGCAGCGATTGCTAGAAACGATCCCTCCGAAAGCAGATTTCGCATCGCAGTTTAAGGCTTTATCGAACACAAAATCTAACGGGGCCTCTAGACTGGCTACTCCACAAGGGTTGTTGTGTTTGACGATAGTGATTGCAGGCTCTTTAAATTCGTAGGTCAAACGGACTGCGGATTCGGCATCTAAAAGATTGTTGTAGGACAACTCTTTACCCTGAAGCACTTTCCAGGGCTGGATTTTAGCTCCCCAAGCTGCTTTCTGGTGGGGATTTTCTCCGTATCTAAGAGGGGTCAATTCCCCCAGAGAAATTTGGTTAGGCAATTCACTAGAGGACTTTTCCCAGCAGTTTGCAATCATGAGGTCGTACTCACTCGTACGTCGAAAAGTTTTTGCTGCCATAGATTCGCGGAAGCGAAGTGAGGTTCCGCGATGTTGGTCTAATTCGTTGATAAACTCTTCGTAGTCGGTCGGAGATGATAGCACCACCACACTAGCATGGTTCTTAGCGGCAGCTCTTAACATCGAAGGCCCACCAATATCGATAAACTTGGTTTGGACCTCTTTAGTGTCGTTTAGGTGATCCCAGAAAGGATATAAATTAACGACAATCAAATCGAAAAGCGGGATTTGGTGCCTTTCAGCCGCTGCAAGATCTTCTTTTTCAGATCGCCTTGCAAGTATGCCACCGAAAATATTAGGGTGTAGTGTTTTAACTCTTCCGTCCATCATTTCTGGAAATCGGGTAACGGTTTCGACAGGAATGACCTCTAAACCTTGTTCAGAAATAAACTTAGCGGTACCCCCTGTTGAGTAAATTTGAGTTCCTTGGGCTTTTAGTTTTTGGCAAAGCGGCTCGAGCCCAGTTTTATCGAAAACACTAATCAGAGCATGTTGGATGGGAAGGATGGGATGATTCATGCCTCTAAAATAAACGATTTCTATTAGGCGTCAATACGATGATGAAAATCTGGTTTAGAAGAGCCAACTGAAAAAAGAGTTTTTTTTGGAAGTTAGTATGAGCCCGACATATAGAAATTAGGATTTACGTTTTGAATATAAATACATACCGCTTAAAGCCAAAGGTAATATCGCAAGCGAGATAAATTGAGAGTAACTTATGAATCCCCCAAAGAGATATCCTCGGTAATCATCTCCTCGAAAGAACTCAATAGCAAATCTTGCGACACTATAAAGAGAGAGTGCTTCCAAAAAAATTTGGCCTTCATATTTCTTTTTAGTGAATCGCCAATTTAAAAAAATAAAAATCAGCAACCCAGATAGAGCTTCATAAACTTGGGTGGGATGAACCGCGACATTGCCAGAACTTGAGAGAGTGTCGGGAGCATTAAAGGCTACGGCCCAAGGCATTGAGGAAGGTCGTCCCCAACAGCAGCCAGCAAAAAAACAACCCATTCGACCAATGAACAATCCTAAAGCGGCTCCTGGGGAAATCATGTCCATGATTTGAAGGAAAGAAAGTTTTTTCCAACGCAAGTATAACCAGATCAAAAAAATACTAGTGAGTAACGCTCCGTAAAATGTATAGCCACCTTCCCAAATGGCCAAGATTTTTTCCGGGTGACGAGAGTAATAGGAAAATTCTTCAAAAAAGATATGGAAAAATCGGGCCCCAAAGATAGAACCTAAAATTGTAATTAAAAATAGATTTTCAATGTGCTTAGGGGAAATAGAATTTCGAATGGCGCGCTTTAATGTGAGTACGTAGCCAGTGGAGAAGGCAATAGCGAGTAATAATCCGTAAGTGGGGAGTCGAAAACGATGTCCAAAAACTACCGCATCGATCAAAAAAGGGTGCATAAACTTTCTCTGTTACGGTTTAAAAAAAGGTCTAAAACCCAATAGAAATAAAATCCCCACCAATAATACCACGAACCAATCCCCATGTTTCATATAAAAGGTTTGGGGAGGTGTCGCTGGTAAAGTGAGATCAGAAATCAAAATTTCTGGTTCGAATAGAGGGGTGGTCTTGCTTTGGTTTCCTAAAGAGTCAACGGTAAAAGAAAGACCGGTGTTGGTGACGCGTATCAAAGGAAGCTTAGTTTCAAGCGAGCGGAACACGGACAGTGACCCGTGCAGATAGGGCTCTGAAGTAGGCCCAAACCAGCTGTCATTGGTTAAATTAACAACCCCAACAATGGGATGACTAGCTGTCTTTCTGAAAAAACTGGGAACAATGGCTTCGTAGCAGATAGTGACCCCGAGAGTAGTTCCATCTTTGAGTGTGACGGGATCTTGTCGAACTCCTCTTTCAAAATCTGCGACTTGAGGAAAATAGCGATAGAGAATAGGAAAGTACTCACCGAAAGGAAAGTATTCTCCAAAGGCCAGTAAAATGTTTTTCATGTAGCTTTGAGTTTTTAACTGCCCATTTTCGGTGGGCTCAAAAAGAAACGCTCCGTTGTAGTCTTTAAAATAATTCCGATCACTTTTGGTGTATCCTCCAGTGATCAAAGGTTTCCCCCACTGTTGGATTTTTTGGTCTAGAAAACGATCTCTGGATGCGGTATGTCCCACCGAGTAGGGCATAGCAGTTTCTGGCCAAACAATGAGGTCGGGTGAGAATGGAACTGCTTTATCGGTCAGTTGAACATATTTTTCTACGACTTGGTCAACCATCCCTTTAATTCCAGTCTCTGATTTGATTTTATCGAGGCTTCCGATGTTGGCTTGGATCATGGCGACCTTTAGGTTTCGTCCTGGAGTAGGGGGGTGAGTCAGTCGATAGTGGCTAAACCCGAAAGCAGAGGTCCAAATAAGAATTGGAACCACTAGAACTTCCCATGGACGTCGTTTTAATTCGAATGGGGGGATCAAAAGAAGTCCTACCGCACTTCCCAAGCTGTAAGTGGCAAACGAGAGGACGAGACTTCCAGTGAGCTCAACAATTTGATTGAGGTAAGTGGCTCGGTACCAGCAGTGCCCTAAATACCAAGGGAAAAGTTTTGGGAAAAAAAATTCAACAGTTGAAAAAAGAGCGGGAAGAAACAGACTAAACCAAAGAGCTGCGAAAAAGGGCTTGGGGGGAGTTTTTAGAAAACGCTTGTGGATTTGAGCTGTTAAAGAAAAAAAGATCGGGAAATTGAGAGCCCCGAAACCGCAAAAACTTAAGAAAATAACAAATGATATCCACCAGGGAAGATAGCCAAATTCATGAATGACATAAGTCACCCAGTAAAACCCCCCCACCATCACCGTGAATGAAGTTAAAAAACCGAGCGCAAAGTTATGTTTTAGGCTTCGCTGCTGAAAAGTGAGGGCATTAAAAAAAATAGGAAAGATTAAACTGAGAACGGGAAGATTAAATTTTTCAAAACTCAAAAAAACCAGAACTCCGCTAAGAATACTTATGAGCCAGGGAAATTTGGCCAAGCTTTTAAAGTGATTTTGAAACATTGTGGATGTATTGGTCAAAAATTTTTGTGACTTCTCTTTGTGCAATGGGAGTTACCATCGATTTCATAAGTGAAGGCAGTGGGAGCTCTCCCACTAAATCAGCTTCAAAGTTAACGCGAGTTCCTTCATTGAGAGGAAGCAGCTTCCAACAACCTGAGAGCGCTGCTTTGCAGGTTGAGTCTACTGGGATGATTTTGATCATGTCCGTGCCCACTTGTTGGAATTGAGTTTTAAATTCGATTTTGAGTTGGTTTCCACCATAGGAAAGTGTTTTGAATACCCAGCGATAGACGTCCTTTCCTTCAGGAATGAAATTCTGCAATCCTTCAAAATGATTTCCAATATTTTGTTCGTAATTAGACAGCAAACCTAGAGTCTTTTCTAAAGAATGGGGGGAGTTAAAAGAAGAGTTGCAGTGAACTTCAATTTTAATGGCCATAGTAAAACTCTACCGCTTGTTTTTAGAATTGGCAAAAGGTCTCAGCGGGCCCCAAGAGTTTGGTTTGGAGTAAAAAGAAAGCGAGTCAGTGCACAAGGAGCCATTCCTACTACTATGGCTAATGCGCCTTGGAACAATGAAAGAGGTTCAAAGTGAAAGCTTCTGAGTAGAAAAGGCGTTCGAAAGACTAAAAAACTTAGGCTAAAAGCGGCAAAGTAAATTGTGAGCCAAACCCAGTTTTGTTTTGAGGATTCTAATTTTGGGGGCAGAGATGCAAATAGTAACCCTAAGATTAAACCCAGAAGGATGAGGAAAGAGAAAGCCCGAACAAAATCGGAAGGGTAACCTCTAGAAATTAAATAATGGGTCGATGAGATCGCTATGGCAGTAGCCACAAAGCCACGAATCAAGACGGGCCTAAAAAAGGCTAAATTAAAAAACACCCCTTTTTTTCTTGGGGGCTCTGTCATTAAATCCTGTCTGGTTTGGATGAGGCTGAGTGCCACTGTACACGAAGGGTCAATGATGAGCTCTAAAAAGACCAAATGAATGGGTTCTAAGAGAATCGGCCATTTAAAAATAATGGGAAGTAAAGTCATGGCTCCGATGGGGATATGAAGTGAGAAGGTATAGCCCATCGCTGTTTTAATTTGGTGGTAAATTTTTCGGCCTAAGGAGATCGCAGTGATGATTTCAGAAAAATCATCATCCAGAAGAATGAGGTCGGAAGCTTCACGAGCCACATCGGTACCTCTTTTTCCCATGGCAATCCCGATATCGGCCTGTTTTAAGCTAGGAGCATCATTGACCCCATCTCCAGTCATCGCAACAATTTCACCCAAGCTTTGTAACTTTTTAACTAACGTCAATTTTTGTGCGTGAGAAACTCTTGAAAAAATAGCATGGGAATTAAAAAGACTTTTCAGGGAAAGATCCGACAAAACTTCTAATTCTTTTCCGGAAATAGCTGGAGTTGTTTCGGGGAACCCGGCCTGAACTGCAATCTTTTTGGCCGTATTGGGAAAGTCACCTGTTAGCATGAAAGTTTTGATTCCAGCACGCCAGCAGGTTTTTAGAGCTTCGGGTACCGTTTTTCTTAAAGGGTCTTCCAGTCCCAAAAGCCCCAGATATTCAAAACTAAAATCGTGCGTCTCGGTGGGGAGTTTTTGAGAAGTTGAAAAATGAGATTTCGCTACTGCTAGAACCCTCAATCCTTCGTCTGCTAGCTGGTGCACTTCTTTCATGAGTTGAGCGGTTTGTTCTTGTGAAAAGTGGCAAAGATCAAAAATGTCCTCTGGAGCGCCTTTGGCGGCCACGGTGAACTTTTGCGGATCAGGTGTCTGCCAAACACAGGCCATTGCTCTTAAGTGATCGGTGAGCGGATATTCGGTCACCCATTTCCAATCATGATGATAATGCTCCGTATCTTTCAGGTAGAGTTCTAGTGTGGAATAGATCGCTTTTTCCATGGGGTCAAACGGGTCTTTATGGCTAGAAAGGACACCGTATTCGATCAAGGAATGAAAAAGCTCGGGGATGGGGGAGCGATCCAGGGGATGAACTTGTCCTTGAAAGGAAAGTTTTTTTATTTCCATCGAGTTTTCAGTGAGAGTTCCGGTTTTATCAACGCAAAGAGAACTGATGGCCCCCAGGTTCTCTAAAGCAGCAACGCGTCTAGTTAGCACTCGATGTTGGGCCATTTTCCAAGCTCCTACCGCAAGAAATACGGTGAGCACCACGGGAAGTTCTTCTGGGATCATTGAAATGCTAGTAGAGAGACCGAGCAGTAAAGCTTTAAGCCAGTTTCCTTGAACGAGGCCAGCGAATATCACGACCAAAGCCAAAAAAATGAGACTTAAAAGGAAAATATTCCTAATGAGAGTTTTTAACGAGATTTGGAGCTCGGTCTCTTTTTCATTGGTCTCAGTTAACGAAGCTCCAATGGCGCCAATCTGAGATTGAGTTCCAATCGCAGTGACTAGGGCTCTCCCTTTACCAGAGAGCACTAAGCTTCCTGAAAAAATCTCTGGTTTTTGTTGAGAGAGATGGGCTGACTTTCTCACGGGTAAAGACTCGCCAGTGAGAAGAGATTCATCGACTGAAAAAGCCGAAGAGTGGATGAGCTTGGCGTCGGCTGGAACTCGGTCCCCTTCGGAAAGAATAATCAAATCATCAGGAACCAGCTCTTGACTTGAAATTCTATTTTCTCTTCCTTCACGTATCACTAAAGCTCTTGGACTGGTCAAACTTTTTAAAGCGTGTAGAGCATTTTGGGTTTTATAGCTTTGATAAAAATCTAAGCCGGCTGTAAATAGAGCTCCCAAAAGCAGCAAAAAACCTTCAGTTGAGTCTCCTAAAGTTAAATAAATGATAGCGCATGCAACGAGTAAGAGGCTCATGGGAGCGCTGAGAGCTTTGCTAAGCAATTGGAAAGTAGTTTTCTTTTTTTCAGAGGGAAGAATGTTTTTGCCAAACTTAGATTGGCGTCTTAGGACTTCGGCTTGAGACAAACCTTGTAGGGGCACCATAGCTTCTTTATAGCGACGATAAAAAAACTTGAAAAGAGTTAAGTGATCTCTTTTACTTTCTGGTCTTGGGAGCGATGAGCAATCAGAATGCCCTCTTGGCTTTCAACAACGATAAGATCTTTGACTCCAATCAGTACCACTTTTTTTGAACTCTCGGTGGCAATTAAACAATCACTGACATTGATAAGCTGAACATTCTGAGAATTATCAGGCAAAACAACATTGGGGTTTGTTTGAGAATTTTTTAAAAGCTCAAGTAGCGCATTCCAAGACCCCACATCGCTCCATTTGAAATCTGCGGGAATCACTCGAACATTCTTCGCTTTTTCTAAAATAGCGATGTCGATGGGTTGTTGGGTTAACGAGTTATAGATTTTATCCACTTGATTGTTTTTGACGGCAGACTTTATTTCATTCCATTCTTTGGGAAGAAAAGAGGCAAAAGCTTCTGCAATCACATCGAGTCGCCAAACAAATATCCCGGCATTCCAATAAAAGTTTCCTTGTTTTAGATATTTTTGGGCTTGCTCTAAAGCTGGTTTTTCGACGAATTGTTTTACCAAAGACGAGGTAGCCCCCGGTTCTTTGGGCATAGCTTCGATATACCCATAGCCCGTATGGGCAGAAGAGGGAGCAATGCCTAACGTGATTAAGCATTGGCTAGATTGAGCTTCATTGATAGCGATTTGAAGAGTTTGGGTAAAAGCGGGTTCATCACCAATGTAATGATCGGCTGGAAAAACGCCCATGACGGTTGCGCCGTCTAATCCCTGATGGAGTAGGGTCGCCACCGAGAGCATCAAGCAGGGAGCTGTGTTTCTTCCAGAAGGCTCCAGAATGAACTGTGAAATTTCGGGAAGCTGCTCTGTTAAAAGTTTTTTTTGGTTTTTCCCCGAACAAATATAGATATTTTGAGGTGAGGTTGTCTTTTTTAGCCTGTCGATTGTAGATTGAATGAGAGATCGGTTTCCCCATAAGGTTAAATATTGTTTAGGTTTGTCTGGGCGGCTAGCGGGCCAAAAGCGCGTACCGCTTCCGCCGGCCATGACTAGCGCTATGAATGAGGACTCAGGATTTTCGGCCATAGTTATCATCGAGTCGGATGACATCGTTTAGATGGGGAGTAGAAACCTCAAAAATACGACAATCGGTTTTAGCGTGAATTCGGTGGATGAGCCCGGGAGGAATATGAAACACATTTCCGGGAGAAAATTCAATTCGTTTCAAATCATCTGGGGTTGGGCCCGTCTCAATCGAGCATTCACCTGCTTCCAAAAACATCGTTTCTTCCTTTTGCCGATGGTATTGAAGGCTGAGGGAGTGGCCGGCGCGGACCACTAAAATTTTGGCCACATAGTGGTCGGTTTTCGCCCAAAGAAGTTCATATCCCCAGGGTTTTTCAATTCGCTCAATCGTTTTTATTTTCTGATTTTCGGACAAGATAGCTTTTAACCTCTCCACGTTGCTGTAACAACTCTCCACTGGCTTTTGCGGTGTTTGCATCTGGAAAATACCCTAGCCACACACGGTACCAGGCTTCTTTTGTGTCTCCAAGTTCTTTTGTGGAGAGATATGCGAAGGGGAAACCTTGTGTTCTTAATTGTTCTAACCTGAGGTTGGCGTCGGCCTGAGAGGGATAGGAGCCGACTTGAACAGTGTATTTTCCTTCGGGGAAACTTTTGGGGGGGGTAGTTGGAATGGATTGATGCGGGACTGGGGAAGCTATTGCGCGTTTGGGAGTTTTGCTTTTCGGGGTATCTTCCAAAAGAGCCTGAATTTTGGGGTTTTTTAATGCGGTTTCAACTTCTTTATTTTCCGCTAAATCCGTGAGGTTGGACCGGACATCTCCAGTTCTAGGCTTTTCGGGGATAAGTTCCAATTCAGGAGTGTGGGGAGATGGAGTCTCCGAAGACTCGGGAATTTCATGCCCCTTAGCTATCTTTTTAGCAGGAGCTTTATGTTCTGGAGTAGAGGGTTCTGAGACTTGATTGGTGATGGCTTCTAAGTGAGAAGTTGGGGAAACTGAGGTTTCGACTTTAGCGTGCTCAGAGTGGCTAGGTTCGTCGTGGCTGGATAAAGCAGAATGCCCTTTTGATACCGAGGTTCCTTCCACCGGATGGGCCGGGCTCTCAGAGGGCTCGGCTTTAGTCCCGGCATGTTCAGATTCTAGTGAGGCCGAGGCGGTTTGACGATTTTCCGGGGTGGACTGGGTAATTCCCTTGCCCACAACGATTCCCACGGTAAACATCAGTAGGGAAGTGAAAATAAATAAACTAAGGATCACCGTCATTTCACGGCGATCCAACCGAAAAGAGGATTGAGATTTTGCCATATTTTTTAATCGTGGTTTGGTTTAGAAGTTATTGAAGTCTTTCCTTATTGTATCTGGAAAGAGGGGGGCAAACAACCCACCTTGACGAGGAACACGAAACCGAGCATGATGTGGAGCTTCAAAATTGAAGCTGTGTGGTGGGTGTAGCTCAGTTGGTTAGAGCACCAGACTGTGACTCTGGGTGTCGCCGGTTCGATCCCGGTCACCCACCCCAATTAAAAAGGGGTCAGTGCACTTTCAATATTGAAAGGATACTGACCCCTTTTCCTCTTATTGAAACCGAGCCCATGTCACTAATATACTTTTTTCACCTTTTTTTAGTTCACGGGCTTCGTGCAAGTAAACCGATGGAAACACCACCAACCTACCCTTTCTAGGGCGAACTTCTAAATTGAGGCTATTGAAGCGAAGATGTCCCCCTATGTAATCGTCATTTAGGAAGACCACGGATGAAATTATTCTATCTCTGTTATCCTTTCCAAAACAATCTCGATGCGGTTTGTAAAAGCCCCCTTTGTTATAGTGGACCATATTGAGAGGCTCATTTTTCAAACGAGAGATCTGGTAAAGATCGGTCATGGTTCTTCTCAGTCGGATAGTAATCCGACGATTGAGTGCCTTCAGTTTCGAGCATTTTCCTAAAGTTAGAGCTTTGGCATCTCTTATTTTTCTTTGTTCACTATGCATCCCTTGAGATGAAACAACTCTAGCTGGATGCCATAAGTAATCTTCCTCTCTTGCGCTTTTCAATTGCGCCAACTCATTCGAACTCAAAAAGTCATCAACAACATAGATACCTCTGCCTAGTCCTGCGACTTTAGCTGTTTTCATTTTAGGGGATTTCCATTTCAATAATCCAGCCTCACTGAGCTGAAAGGAAAAGGGCAATAAATCATGATAAACCTGATCGGATGAAACTTCGTATTCTTCCGCGATTCGCTGACATTCCAACCCTATTCGACTTTGCTTCAGAATTGCCGCCCAATAACGCTCGGAGACTCCCTCAAAAATAAACTCTCCTAATTTGGATTGAATGATCGATGTGCCATCGTGCGCTTGATGACTTCGAGTTCGGATGACTCGATAAGGGGCTAGCATAATTTTTTCGTGCATAAAATTAATATTCCTAGGGATTGTTCCTAATTTAAATTGAATCTAAGCCATTTGGCAAATAGGCCCTGACTTGGCTAGAGCCTACGAGACGTCATCTTTTGATATCCACTTCCAACCGAATCCATTTTCCCTTGGAGTTCAAATGCTCTTCAGTCAGTTGCAAAAGTTCGGGAGATAGGGAGGAGGTTTTATTGCCCTCCAGATAGAGATATTCCAGATCTTGGAGTACAGCTAATGGGGAAAAATCGGAAATTTGATTTTCCCTAATATCGAGCCACCTTAATTGACTCAGGTGGGATAGGGCAGAAAGATCTTTTATTTGATTGTCTCTCAAATCTAGAGCGTCCAACTCGGTTAATTCTTGGAGACCGTCTAAATTTGGGATTTGGTTGTAACTCAGTGACAAGAACTTAAGCTTTCTTAGATTTCTTATCGGGTTTAAATCTGAAATGTAATTAAAATTTCCAGTCAAATATTT
>OMIX01000121.1 GCA_900299195.1 Deltaproteobacteria bacterium | reverse complement strand
CACCATCCATGGGTTTTTATATTTGCGAATGTGTGTTTTGTCTTTCCGAACTCATAGAAGTGAAAATCCAACTTGCCTTAAAAGAAATCAGAGAGTCTATTTCTTATGTAAAAACAACTCAAGGTAATAACCATGACTAAAAATTTAAGTCTTTGGGAAAAACAGTTCGAATCTAAAATTTCTGAAGTAGCATCAGCCGAAGATCCAGCTCATGATCTGTTGCATTTTCAGCGAGTGGTAAGGATGGCGAAAAAACTTTGTGTGCGAGAAAAAGGAGACCTTCATGTGGTGGTTCCTGCAGCTTGGTTACACGATTTTGTGATTGTCCCCAAAAACAGTTCTTTAAGATCTCAAGCTTCTCGACTTTCGGCTGAAAAAGCGCTCGAATTTTTACAAACTCTTGGTTATCCGAAAGAATATTTTACTTCCATTTATCACGCCATTGAGGCCCATAGTTTTAGTGCCAATATCGAAACACAGAGTCTTGAAGCTAAAATTGTTCAAGATTCGGATCGCTTAGATGGTATCGGCGCGATCGGAGTGGCTAGGTGTTTTGCTACCGCCGGAGTTCTAAAACGGTCTTTCTATAGTCAACAAGA
Organism: Deltaproteobacteria bacterium; assembly: GCA_900299195.1. GTDB lineage: Bacteria > Bdellovibrionota > FAC87 > UBA2466 > UBA2466 > UBA2466. Next base: position 23,902 of record OMIX01000121.1, on the reverse strand, counting down.
TCCCTTCTGTGAAACTCGAAATCCCGATGATTCTCTTTTTACTTTAGACCATTTTTATCGCAAACTTTTCAAGACGGCAGAAACTCTAAAAACTGAAGCCGGCAGGGAAGAAGGTTCTAGAAGAGTCAAGTTTATGAAAGAGTATTTAGATTGTCTCAAAAGCGAAATTTAATTAAAGTTTCGGGCACACTCGGTCTTTAAATTCCTCGGCTAGCGATGTTATTTTTTTGAGTCTCGCTTTATCCATTCGGTTAAGCGTTCGTGCCATCATACTCAATCTTGGATTCTTAAGAAAAAAGGTCTCGTGTCGTTGAATGAACCCCCAGAAAAGTCCATCCACTATTTCGCACCAATCCCCTTTTTCGAAATCACTCATTTTGAGCAGATAGTTCGAACCGCAAAAGTACGGTTTAGTCGAAAAGATACCGCCATCCGAATAAAGTGCCATTCCGTAAACATTAGGTCCCATCACCCAATCAGAGGAATCCACAAAGAGCTCCATAAACCAACGGTGAGCTTCTTGAGGCTGAACCTCACAAAGCAGCATGAAGTTACCTAAAATCATCAGTCTTTCGATATGGTGGGCATAACCGAGTCGGGTCGATTTCTTTATCGCATGATCCAAGGGGGGAATGCCCGTCGTTCCCAAATACCAGGAGTCACTCAGTTTTCTTTGGTGTTTAAAAAAATTGCTCGTGTCCTCAATTTCACTGAAGTTTTGATAAATCCCTCTAATAAATTCTCTCCAACCGATGACTTGTCGAACAAAGCCCTCTAAAGAATTTAAAGGGACCTGATGCTTTTTACTCAAGCTGATAGCTGTTTCGACCACTTCGATAGGGGTAATAAGCCCCAGGTTGAGAGCAGGTGTTAAAACGGAGTGATAAACAAAATCAAATTTTTGAGTGATGGCATCTTCAAAATCACCGAAAGTTTTTAATCGCTCTTCACAAAACTGGTTCAACCAAAGCAGTGATTCTTTTCGAGAAGTGGGAAGCCAAAAGTCTTTGGACTCTCCGGGATGGTCAGAAAAAAGATTGTCAGTAAGAGCTATGACCTCTTTAAGTTCTGGGGATCTTTCAGGAGAAAGCAAAGCTGGAGGCTTGGCTTTAACATCGAGTTTCTTTCGGTTTTCGGTGTCGAAACTATATTTTCCGCCTTGCGGTTCTCCTTTTGCAGTCATCAACAAATTGAGCCGTTTCCGTTGAGATTCATAAAAAGTCTTCATGAACGGCTTCTTTGTTTTTTTTAGATACTCTTTAAACTGTTCTCGGCTTGTCAAAAACATAGGACTGAGCACAGTTTCAAATGTGATCTTATGTTCAAGACAGAAGGTATGGAGTCTCTTTTCCATGAATTTGTCTTCGATTTCAAAACACACCAGATGGTTTATTTTATGATCTTGGACAAAGGCTTTGAGTTTTTCTTCGTAAGAAAGAGAGGAGTTTTTACGATTCAAGACTTCATAATGAACCTTAAATTTAGCTTTTTTAAGCAAGGCGGCGTAACGGCGCATGGAAGTCAAAAATAGAATGATTTTGTGTTTGTGATATTTAAAATGGGTACACAGCCCAAAATCCTCTGCCATAAAAACGAGTTCAGGAATGTTTTTGGGGAGAGTTTCTTGAGGGAAAAGCTGGTTGCCTAAAATGATCCAAGCGGATTTCATGAATTTTACAATCCCTAGTTGTTCTTTTAAAGTCCGGCTAGTATATAGCAGCCAATGGATAAACGGGTAGCAATTTTAGGTGCTGGACAATTAGCGAAATACCTCGTGGTTGCTGCTAAAAAACTAAGTATTCCAGTCACTGTGGTCGCTCAATCACTCAACGAGCCTGCTTGTTTTGAATCTGTTCCCGTGGTGGCTGGGACCTGGACTGCTGAGCTTATGCTCAAGGTGTTTCAGGATCATGATGTCGTTACTTTCGAAAACGAATGGATTTCGGATTCTCTGCTCTCACAAGTTGTAGCCGCAGGTTTGATTCATAAAATGGCGCCTTCCCACGCTAGCATGAAAAAGGTGCGAACCAAGTGGGACCAAAAGAAGTTTTTCATGGAACAAAAATACCCAACGGCCAAAGCTATTTTGGGGAGTGAGAGCGACTTTTTTCAATTAGACCACGTGAAAGATCTTTTTGCTCAATTTCCCAAAGGGGTGGTTCTTAAGGAAAGCGAACTTGCTTATGATGGTAAAGGAGTTTTCGTTTTTTTATTGGAGGATCAAGAAAAGTGTTTGGTTAAAGCCCAGGAAATGATCCAGAAAAAAACGTCCTGGTATATTGAACAAAGAATTCCATTTCAAAAAGAATTGGCTTTGGTGTTTACCCGAGGACCACAGGGGCAATTTGTGCATTATCCTTTGGTCGAGTTTTTCAGTGAGAATGGAATCTGTTCCATGGTCTTCGTTGAGAGCTCTCCTTCTTTAGAAATGCAGAGGTTGGAAAACCAGGCTGTCGCGATGGCTAGGGATTTAAGTTCTAAATTAAATTGGAGAGGGACGGCTGCCATTGAGTTTTTTCTAAGTGAACAGGGTGAACTCTTGATCAATGAATTTGCTCCTAGGGTTCACAACTCCGGTCACTTTTCTTTAAGTGCCAGTCAGACGAGTCAGTTCGAAAATCATATGCGAGCCATAGTAGGATTGGATTTGGGGCGATGCGATACGTCCCCTTTCGCAGTGATGAAAAATTTAATTGGTGCCCCAAACTCCACAGTAAGTAAGGAACCTTCCAAAGAATCGGGAGTTGATATTTTCTGGTATCAAAAAAGTGAGATTCGCGCTGGTCGTAAAATGGGGCATGTGAACGCGCACGGAAAGTTTTCTCATAAACAGGAAATGATCGACAAAGTGAATCAATTAGTTGAAAAATGGAAATTATCGACAATACTTAAGGCATAAACTCTCAGGAGAAGACTATGACTTCCAAATCCATCTCAAAACCTGTTCGGATTATCATGGGAAGTAGCTCCGATTATCCCATCATGAAAGAAGCGGAAGAGGTCTTAACTCAACTGGGTGTTGGATTTGTTTCTCAGGTTTTGTCGGCACATCGCACTCCACTTGAGGTTATTGAATTTGCTAAAGGCTGCAGTAGCGCGGGAGTCAAAGTGGTCATTGCGGGCGCGGGTGGGGCAGCTCACTTGCCCGGGATGGTTGCCGCTGTCACTGAAATTCCGGTGATAGGAGTGCCGGTTCCAATAGGTCCTAAAAATGGGGAGGATGCTTTGTGGTCCATTGTTCAGATGCCTAAGGGTGTTCCTGTGGCCACAGTAGCCATCGGAAATGCATGGAACGCTGGAGTTCTTGCGGCTCAAATTCTCGCTGTTTCCCAAGGCAACGAAGCTCTCAAAAATAAATTGATGGAATATAAAGAGGAGCTTCGCAAGAAAGTTCTTTCTCAACCTCTTTAAGAGAGAACACGGGTGAGATCTCTTCCTAAGCTTCTGAGTAAAACACGGATCATGAAAGGATACCGGTGTTTAAAAAATATTTATCTGAATATTCATTTTCCTGAACTTGAAGCTAAAGTAACCCCAGAGCAGCAGGCTTTATTTGATCAGGGCAATCGAGTGGGTGAAGAAGCCAGAAAGTATTTTCCCGGCGGAGTTTTAGTCGATAATAAAGCATGGGATTTTTTCGGATCGTTAAAAAGAACTCGAGAGTTGCTCGCCGCTAAAACGCGAATCATCTATGAAGCCGCCTTTGAATACCAAGGGTGCTACGCTCGAGCTGACATTATTAAATATTCAGCAGATACCCAACGTTGGAAAATATTTGAAGTTAAATCTTCGACTAAAGTGAAAGAAGAACATTTGGACGATGTGGGGTTGCAAGCTTGGATCATTGCTCATAGTGGATTGCCCATCGAAGAAATTTCTATTGTTCATTTAAACCCAGCCTGCCGATTTCCCGATCTACAAAACCTTTTTACGATTGAAGATGTGACTTCGCAGATGAGAGAGAAGTATCCTGGGATTTTGCCAAAGGTGAACCAGCTTTTTTCGACCCTTAAAACGGATCAGGTACCTCAGGTGAAAATTGGCCCGCATTGTTGGGTGCCTTCAGAGTGTGGATTTCGAGAACATTGCTGGAATGAAGCTAAGGTGCCTGAGTTCAGTGTTTTAGACATGCCCAAACTTAATGATAAAAAATGGGAATACTTTAACCAAGGGATCATTCAAATTGATGATCCTAGGGTGACGGAATGGAATGAACTTCAAAGTCGCATCGTAAGTGTTCACAAAACGGGAGAGCGATTTTTAGATAAAGAGGCGATTCAACATTCTTTGGCACTTTGGAAGTTCCCTCTCATCTTTTTAGATTTTGAAACCATCAATCCGGCTATCCCTAGGTACGAGGGCGCTGGCCCGTATATGCATGTCCCCTTCCAATTTAGCGTTCATCAGTGGGAAAATATTGATAGTGAACCTCTTCATTTCGAGTTTTTACATGTCGAATCCACAGATCCACGGCCCACGTTAATACCCGCCCTTCTTAAAGCCTGTGAGGGAGACGGATCGATTGTGGCTTATTTTGGAAAGTTTGAAACTGATCGCATGGTTGAAATGGGAAAAGTTTTTCCGCAATATCAGAAGGCACTCGAGTCGCTTTGCCAGAGAATTGTGGATCCCCTGCCGCTCATTAGGGAACATATTTATGACAAAAATTTTATGGGGTCTTTTGGTTTGAAAGCGGTCGTTCCGGCTCTTCTGGGTGTCGAGCAATCGTATGAGGGAATGGTAGTTGCCAATGGTGAACAGGCTCAACGAGCCTACGAGGAAATCATCAACCCACTCACCTCCTTAGCTCGAAAAGAGGAACTGATTCAAGCCTCTCTTCAGTATTGTAAAAAAGACACTCAGGTCATGGTAGATTTGGTGAAATGGTTGTTTGATTTGTGAAACTATTCCAAAAGGTATGGCTTTCCTTTTGGCGGTCGGATTTTTTAGTCGGTCAGGAGCCAGTAAACAAAACCCAGGAACGCGCCTCCTAAGTGGGCTAAATGGCCAACGTCGGAAATCCCTCGCATCTCATCTTTGACCCCGAGCCAATATTTTAAGGATTCAAATCAAATGGAGGAGTTCTCGGCCAAATCTCACTCCGAATCCACTAGGCTTTTTGGGGATGTGAGCTAAAGGCTCCTCTGGATCCATAGCGCCTAAATCAATGTGAACCCAATCGACCCCTCTTTCAACAAACTGACTTAAGAAGTAAGCGGCTTCAATGTGGTCCACTCCGCCTGAGAGCCGACATTGTTTGATATCTGCGATTTCCGATTTCAAACAGCGTCCGTAGTCTGAGTCGTTCGGGAATGGCCATACTCTTTCTCCGCTTATAATTCCCGCTTTGCGGATCAAACCCAGAAGACTCTTTCGGTTGGAGTACCCTCCAGAGTATTGAGTGCCTAAAGCGCGGATCACACTGCCAGTGAGAGTTGCAAAATCTAAAACCAAATGAGGTTTTTCTTTAGAAGCTAAGGTTAGAGTGTCGGCTAAGACCATTCTTCCTTCGGCATCGGTGTCGATGACTTCAATCGTTTTTCCCTTGAGAGAGGTGACGACATCGTTGGGACGGTAAGCTTTCCCGGTTAAGACATTTTCGGTTATGGCCAGGTATCCCGTTATTTGAAAAGGCCACTGTTCTTCAGCTGCTAATAGGCAGAGCGCCAAGACTACAGCGCTTCCCGCCATATCATTGTTCATTCCGAACATATGACCGCCGGTTTTTAAATTGTTTCCTCCAGTATCAAACGTAATGCCTTTCCCTACGAGAGCTATTTTTCTTTTGGCGGTCTTGGGTTCGTAAATAATCTTGAGAATTCCACTAGAGTTATCCCCGCCTCCTTGGGCCACAGCAACAAAAGCACCCGCTTTCATTTTTTGAAGATCGCTGAAAGAAATAAATTGAGTCTTAAGACCTGCTTTTTTCGCAAGATCAGTTGCAGTGGAAACATAAGTGGCAGGTGTTAAATCGTTTCCAGCTCTCTGCACTAAATATCTAACCAGATTGGTTTTATTAGCCGAAGTTTCACTAGTGTGAAGAGTTTTTTGAATTTGGGCTAATCGTGTATGAGAAACTTTAAAAGCTAATGAAAGTTTATCACTAGGCTTTTTATTTTCTTCGGTTTTTTTCTTTGGGGCCCCTTTATATTTCGGGGGATGATAATTAAGAACTCTAGCTGCCGAAGTAAAGCTGTCGATGAGAATTTTTTCTGAAGGGTCTGAAATGGGGCCTAGATTAACAAGAACATTAGAAGGATGTTCTTGTTGAACTGAACTTAAAACTTCTCGAGATAATTCAAGCGCTGTAAATACGGTTAACTTTTTCGGGATGACTAAAAGAGCAAATTTGTGACGAGCCGAAAGATCAAAAACAATGTGGCTTTTTGCTTTCCATTTAAACTTTCTCATCTTTAAAAAAGCGGAGATTTTGACGGCTGTTTTGGGATCAAAAAATTGGGATAGCCGTCCCAGAGAAAATGAAGGCTCGACGACCCAAACTTGGGAAGAAAAAAGATGTTCGTCGATGGGGTCTTTAACACTATAGATCTTTTTAGAGAGTGTTGCTGTTTTCATAAGGATCGACCCTACTTCTAACTCATTGTAAATACAAATGTTTTGTTGTGTTTTGGGCGATAGCGTAAAAAAAATAGAGAAGGCCTTGTCAATGAAGCGCTGTTCTAGCAGTGTGAGTCATTGCTTGTTTGTTTCAAGGTTTAAACAAGTTTTAGATTCGGGGGGAATTCTAGATTGTCTAGTATTCCTATTTAAAAATTGAGTAAGAAGGAGACTTCCATGAAAGCAGTTACACTCGCTGTCTTGTTGGTTACGAGCAGCGTTATGGCAACTCCGGTTGCTGAATCCTATAATACAGACCTAGAGATCCATGAGTTCTTAGAACAAATAGAAACGCCCAAAAATTTTGAAGTGAAGCTTGCAAAGCCTACACTTTCTCGTGGAGATATGGACGTTAAAGATCTCACAGTTCTGTTTGATCAAATTGTTAATTTGGGTAAGAAGGTTTGGGCTTTGGTAGAAAGCAACAAGCCTGTGGTTAATGTGAGTTATCTTTATGCCAACGCTTTACCTCAAGGTGTAAGAAGCTCGGAAGACTTGGATAGTTTTTCTCCTCTTCAAGCTACTACTTACCGACTTCGTGGGGAAAATCTCTACGGGATGACCGTTTATGATTTAACCTATTCTTTGGTTCACCGTTATGGTGGGTCTTATCAAGGTCGCGGAAAATACTTGGAAAATGTGGCTGTAGTGCCAACAGCACTCGATGTGCTTTGGGGCTACACCGTCGATTATAAAGTGGAGAAGGTTTCCACAGTAAATACGGGCACTCGGGAAAATCCTGTAGGTTCTATTCTACTCGAAACAAACTTCAAAGTTTCCACTGTGATCAAATCATCCGAGTCTCACTCGGTTTATGATTTCCGAGGTGACAGTGCCAGAGTGATGGCAGTTCAGCGTTAATCTCTAAAAAAGATTAAGGGCCAAATCTCCCTAGGAGACTTGGCCCTTTTTTTATTTCTAACCCTAATTTAAGCGTGGCTAAAGTTATGAACTTGCAGCATAGCTTTAGGCGGATTCAAAGTGTTGATCAAAGTCACCACGACTGGGATGATGACGATCAAAGCTTGAATCAAAGGAGCATACTGAGGTGCAATTACAGTGATGTAAGGTAGGGCTTGATTCAAGATAGCCAATACAGTGTTCAAATCCATCTTTCCTTGCTGAAGATTGCCGGCAAACATGGCAATCATGCTTAAAGCAAGACTAAATGAACTCAGAGTACCGTTAGTTTGAGGGATAGCTGCAAAGATAGTATTGATAGCGTTGATGGCATTAATAATATCTTGTGATGAAGCAGCTCCTCGAACAGGGCTTGCTGGAACATTTATTTTCCCTTCCTGAACTAATTGAATGAGTAATTTTTGTAACTCAGCGACTGATACAGGGGGAGCAGTGGGTTTGGTTGGTTTCTTTTTACCCCAAGCAGCAGAATAAGCATCGAGTTCGGTGACTGTAGTTAGGGTATCTAGAGCTTGTTGCTCAGTCATGGAATGTTGAAATTCTCTACCGCAAGCGGCTAAAAGAATTAGGCCAATAGAAAACACTGCTATTGTTTTGTTACGCATAAGGATTCCTCCATTATTAGGTTTTATAAGTAGTTAGATGGTTTCGCGGGAGGGCAACGTACAGCATCAGCACCACAAGACTCAGTGTGTCATAATTTTATGTTTCTTTGTTGGTGAGCAAGTGAAATATCTCACCTGCTCTTGTGGAGTGTTCAGCAAATTTTTGCCGAATTTCAGAATTGAAGGTACAACTGTGCCGATGTCTTCATTTTTAAATCCGTACCCCGATTTTGCACAGTTAGAATCTCTTCTCAGTAATGAGCAGAAACAAACCCAATTGACTGTCAGAAGCTTTGTTCAAAATGAAATTGAACCCAAGATCGTAAAAGCTTATCGAAGTGAAGAGTTTCCCGTGGGGCTATTAGCCCAAATGGGAGCGATGGGGCTTCTAGGGGCTAATCTGTCGGGTTATGGCTTACCGGGAATGGACACCGTTAGCTACGGTCTTTTGATGAAAGAATTAGAACGCTGCGATTCTGGAATTCGAAGTGCCGCTTCAGTACAGGGAGCTCTGGTTATGTTCCCGATTCATGCTTTTGGAACGGAAGAGCAAAAAAACTATTGGTTACCCCGATTGTTTTCTGCTCAGAGTATCGGTTGTTTTGGTCTGAGCGAATCTGAAGGAGGCTCCGACCCAGGTGCGATGAAAACAACAGTGAAAGACAAGGGAGACCACTATGAGCTCAACGGTTCTAAAATGTGGATCACCAATGGCAACCTAGCTGAAGTTGGAGTGATCTGGGCTAAAACAGAATTGGGGATTCGAGGATTTCTGGTTCCGTTGAACCTAGAAGGTATTAATGTAATCAAAATGCAAAATAAACTCTCTCTTCGAGCTTCAATCACTTCTGAGTTGGTTTTTGATCGAGTTAAGTTGCCCAAAAGTGCACTACTTCCTAAAACGGAAGGATTAAAATCGGCGCTTCAGTGTTTAAATCAGGCCCGCTTTGGCATTTCTTGGGGGGCAATTGGGGCGGCAGAAGCTTGTTTTGTTGAAGCTCTTCATTTTGCAAAGAACAGAATTCTTTTTAAGAAATCCCTGACTTCATTTCAGTTAGTTCAAAGAAAATTTGCTTTGATGGCGACCCAAATCACCCAAGCGCAATTGTTAGTCTTTAGGCTTTCTCAAATCAAAGAACAACAAAACTTGCAGCCTGCGCAAGTCAGCATGGCCAAGCAAGTTTGTGTGGAAATGGCTTTAAATGTCGCTAGAACGTGCCGAGATATTCTGGGAGCCAATGGAATTATGGACGAGTACAAGACCATGCGACATATGGCTAATTTAGAAACGGTCTATACCTACGAAGGCACTAACGATATTCACCTTCTCATTTTGGGCCAGGAACTTACTGGAATCTCGGCATTTAATTAAAAAATCTGAGGCGAGAGTTAATCTCCAAGGGAACGAAATTTCACTGAGGAGCTATCTGTGGGCGTTTCGGTAGTAAACTTTAAAGATATCTTTCTTCCATTTATTTTTGCTTGTTGTTGATCTAAAAAGTGTTTCAGATTTCTGAGCTCTGTATTAGGGGCTAGGCCTTCTGAAAATGCTTTAGAAAGTTTATCCATGTCTAAGGGATAAGAAACTCCTGGTTGTTCAACAAAATTCGTTTCTAGTTCTCTCGGGAAAAGACGTTTGAAAAGCCGTTCCGGAACGACAACAAGAATATCCAGATCACTTTCTGGTCCAAAAGGTTTTCTTAAAAGTCCTTGATCTTTGGGTAGAAAACTTAACCCCTCTATCGAGCTCCCTCCTAAAAAGACCTGGATTTGCTGATTTCCTGGTTGGGCAAGTCGAGATCGAATTTCAGAAAGAAAAGGGTTTCGAAAGTCATTCCACTGCTCTTGGGTAGTGAAGCCAAAAGGGAAGGCTCGTTCTCGATTCAAAGTTAAAAACTCACGATGCATTTTTTCGGCCTCGCCCCAAACAAACTCTAAATCAGCTTTGGCTTGTGAAAGTTCAGCTAGCTTTTCTCCGCCCTCCGATTGAGCTCGATGGATGGCTTGTTTCAAAGCATCAATTTTTTCTGCCGGAGTTTTGCAGTGAGCTCCCCCTCCACAAATGTTGAATTTACGAATGGTTGCTTCTGCATTTTCAGCTTTTTTAATCATTTCTCGAGAAACCCCAAAGTTTCTAGGAACAACAGGAAGGGCTTGTGGGTTTGAATTGCGGTTAGGCTGGTTGGCGCCTACTTTAGCAGTTAGAGATCCACAGTCGGTAGGTTGAACCGAAAAACATTTCGAGCTAACGGAAACGAAAGATACCCAGAGGATAAAACCAAATAGGAATACCAAGGGTGTTTTGAGTGGTTTCATAAAGGTACTAGTGATTATAACAGTTTTAAACTGCAATTGATAAGCCCTGGGATTCAAGCCTGAGTATTTAATCCTCGTGGCTAAGTTCTATACAGTTTTTGCGTTCTACAAAGTTTTTGAAATTCGTCTATAGAAATCCCTTTAGAGGGTGTTCTTGTCTTAGACGTACAGAAAAGTGGGATGGGTCGATAAAAAAATGGAAGACTGACACCTTTAAAATTTGTCGGTGGCGGCTATTAATGCTTTTGAAATTCCAGTTTCAAAGGCGGAATGGCCAGCATCTGGAACAACAATCAATTCCGCTTCGGGCCAAGCTCGGTGCAGTGCCCAAGCGCTGTCCATCGGACAAACGACGTCATATCTTCCTTGCACAATCACAGCAGGAATATGCCTAATTTTACCTACATTTTTTAACAGCTGATCATCCGAATCCAGGAATCCTTTATTAATAAAGTAGTGACATTCTACTCTAGCGAAGGCCACCGCAAATTCATCTTCTCCATAATGGGAAATAAAATCGGGATCTGGGAAAAGTTTACTGGTACTTCCCTCCCAAACACTCCAAGCTTTGGCGGCTTCGCTTTGAACTTTTTTATCATGACTGGTGAGCCGTTTGTAGTAAGCCGCTACCATATCGTGACGTTCATTTTCAGGAATGTGGTTCCAATAAGGTTCCCACGCATCAGGGAAAATAGCATTGGCCCCAGATTGGTAAAACCAATCGATTTCTTTTTTTCTTAATAGAAAAATTCCTCTTAAAATAAGCTCTGTGACTTTTTCGGGGTGAGTCTCTGCGTAGGCGAGAGCTAAAGTACTTCCCCAAGAACCTCCAAAAATCTGCCACTTTTCAATGTTAAGATGTTTTCTAAGCTTCTCCATGTCATCGACTAAATGCCAAGTGGTATTGTCTACCAAAGAAGCGTAAGGAGTGCTTTTTCCACATCCTCTTTGATCAAATAAAATAATTCGGTACTTTCTAGGGTCAAAATATCTACGGTGTTTAGGTTCTGTCCCACCCCCCGGTCCACCATGAACAAAGCAGACAGGCTTTCCTTTGGGGTTTCCACTTTCCTCATAATAAACTTCGTGAAGATCAGAAACCTTGAGGGTTCCTGTTTTATAGGGATTGATCTCAGGGTAAATCCAACGGTGAGGGTCTTTTTGTAAAGTTTCCATAATGGGAGAAGGGTTACATAATTTTACGCTTTCGTCACGAGGTTCCTGAATGACAAAATGGCTTCTCTTTTTTGGCAATTGACGGTAGACCTGGGTTCAAACAAGGGGATTTAAGATGACCGTTCATGAGTTAAAAGAAAAGCTGGATAAAAAAGAGTCCATTGAAATATTAGATGTTCGCGAAAAGGACGAATTCCAATTTGCTAATATTGGGGGAATCCACATTCCTTTAAGTGAATTTTCACTCAGGTTTCAGGAACTTGACCCCGAAAAAAATTGGGCAGTTCTTTGTCATCATGGAATGCGAAGTGCTCAAGCCGTTTCTTTTCTAAGGCAGCAGGGGTTTAAAAACGTCCAGAATATTTCAGGGGGTATCGAAGCTTGGTCGACGCAAGTCGATCCCAAAGTTCCCCGGTATTAAACAGGTTTAATTTTAAGCCCTTCTGAACGCATTCTACAGGTCTTCAGTCCACTGGCATTGAGCTTGCTTTTCTTCATCTCGGAATAAGCTCAGGGTGTAGTGTATTGTGAATACAACCGTTTGGAAAAAAAAGAAAAAGCGAAAAGAGATTGAAGGGGAAAAATTCAATCGCGAAGGGCAATGGACCCGCGCTTTCAATGTTCGTCAAGAATCTTGGTTTACTTTCGAAAGTTGGGCCCACGAGCATCATTACCACATGGTCGCCTGTAAAGCGCATCGACGGTTATATACCAAGGGTTCTGATCCCCATTACTACACAACCTATCTTGACATTCGCCACGACCAAACTCGAGTGGTTCTTTCAGCTTGGATTCAAGTAGGATTTCGTCTTAGGGCCCTTTCGTTTTTCCTTTTGCCAGCCATCCTTCCCATTAGTCCTAGAGGATTTCGTGCCATTCGAACCCGTAGAAAAGCCTGTCACGAATTTAATCAGATTTTAGAGAAGTTCAAACAACCGCCCATTCATGAAAGCCAAGGGCTTCATATCGCGGACATGGATTTAAGTTCTCTTCTTTTAATGGGTAAAATGATTTTGGCTTTAGCCATTTTTACCTCTGTCTTGTCTTCGAGAATTGAAATTTCGCCAGGTTTATCCAATTTTCTCATGAACGAACTGTTCAAACGGGTCATGGTCATCACCGGGGTCGGAGCATTACTTTTTTCAGTTCACCATTTTGGAGTGGCACGAAGGCCCTGGGAGAGTTGGAAGAAAATGGTTTCGGCTGGGGCTGTTAGCATGGTTTTTACAGCTTTAGCGGTGTTCTTGCTCACCCGAACACGCACTGAAGACTTAGAGGCTAAAATCAACTATCATTGCTTACTTCATTTTAATGCAAAACGGTGTTCGGTGGCCCTTGAGTCTTTGCCTGAAAAAACACGAGAAAGTTTAATTCAGCGATTACAATCCTTTCAAAAAGAAATTGCGATAAAAAAATAACATCCCTCGGCTTGGCAGTTCTTGGTAAATACGGTAGCCGTAACTTATGAAACTTATCTTATGTCTATCTATTTCATTTTTATCGATAGCCGTTTGGGCTAACTCTCCCTCTTTAAAAACCACAGGGGAGTTATCTCATTGGAAGCAAACGGGACGTTACGTTGAAGTTGAGAGACTCTGTAAGGCTTTTGCGAAAAAATTTCCCGACCATGTCGATTGCGTTACTTTTGGAAAAACCCCAGAAGGTAGGTTGATGCGAGCCTTAATAGTAGCTGAATCAAAAAAATATCTTCTGTCTTTTTGGAATCACAAAAAAAAGCGACCTGTGGTCTTTTTTCAAGGGGGAATTCACGCTGGTGAGATTGATGGCAAAGATGCGGGTTTTTGGCTTTTGAGAGAAATGCTAGAAAAAGAGTCCAACCCTAGATTGATGGATACTTTGAAACGGGTGACTTGGGTTTTTGTTCCTGTTTTTAATGTGGATGGACATGAGCGATTTGGGAAGAATCATAGGCCTAACCAAATAGGTCCAGAAGAAATGGGCTGGAGAACCACTTCCCAAAATTACAATCTTAATCGTGATTATATGAAAGCCGATAGCCCCGAAATGAGGGCTATGATCCAATTACTGGATAAGTGGGATCCTATACTAGGATTGGATTTACATGTGACCGACGGGGCCCAATTTCAGCATGATATTTCCATTATTATGGAGCCTATTTTCCACGGACCTTCTGAAGTGAGAAATATTGCTAAGGAGATCCAAAATACGGTTTTAGCCAACTTGAAACAACTAAACCATTTGCCGCTGGGCTTCTACCCCAGCTTCCGAATAGAAGACGACCCTTCGTCCGGCTTTGCGTTAGGGGTAGCTCCTCCTAGGTACTCGCAAGGATACTTATCGTTAAAAAATAGAGTGGGAATGTTGGTCGAAACCCACTCCTGGAAAGACTATGCGACTCGGGTTAAAGCCACTCGAAATGCTTTGGAGTCCTCGATTGTAGCCGTGGCTGAAAAAGGGAAAGAGTGGCGAAAGATCATGGAGGATTTGGACAAAGCTTCGTCGCAGCAAATAGGAAAGGAAGAGGGGCTATCTTTTGAAAATACCGACAAACAGGAGGAGATAAATTTTTTAGGTTATAAGTATCAAAGACAAAGTTCTGATATTTCAGGTGGCACCCAAATCTCTTATTTCCCCAATCAACCTGAAGTGTGGAAGGTTCCGTTGTTAACTGAAGTTGTCTCTAAAGTTTCAGAGAAAATACCAGCAGGTTATATTGTTCCTAAAGCCTTTGTTTCGATCGTTGTCCCTAAATTGGAAATCCATGGGATCAAATTCTATGAAATCCTGGAAGGGGTAGGGGAAAGGGAGGTTGAAACCTTTCGAGCTGATTCGTTTTCATTTGCGAACAAGTCTTTTGAAGGGCACCAGAGTTTAACAGTGACTGGGAATTGGAAAAAAGAAAAAGTGGTCCTGTTTCCCGGAGATGTTTTTGTCCCAAGTGAACAACCTAAAGTGAGAGTGTTGTTTCATCTTTTAGAACCTAAAGGGCCCGACTCCCTTTTAGCCTGGGGTTTTTTTAATGCTCGGTTTGAATCTAAAGAGTACATGGAAAATTATGTCACTGAATCCTTTGCGAAAGAGCTTCTTAAAAAGCCTGAAATTGAAAAGGCTTTTCAAGAAAAACTCGATAATTCAGAATTTGAGAAATCAGCTGAACAGAGGCTAGAGTTTTTTTACAGACTTCACCCCAGTTGGGATAAAAACTTAGGTTTGTATCCAGTGTATCGTGTTGATAAAAAATTTAAGTAAACTTTTGGTTGTTAATCAAGAAGGGCTTCATAGCAAATACGGATGACTTCAAAGTCCTCGTCTCCTTTAGGGAGTTTGACTGTGATAGTGTCCCCAACTTTCTTTTGAAGCATGGCTTTCGCAATGGGGGAAATCCAACTGATTCGTCCCCGTTTTCCATCGGTCTCGTCAATGCCCACAATCGAATATTTGCGTTCAACACCCTGTTCATCTAGCAATGTGACCGTAGCTCCAAAAAGAATTTTCTCTGAAGACTGAGCCATGGGATCGACAACCTCGGCTTTCTCAATTCTTTTGGTTAAGAATCGAATTCTTCGGTCGACTTCTCTTAATTTTCTTTTTCCGTAAATGTAGTCCCCATTTTCAGAACGGTCACCATTTCCGGCTGCCCATTGGACTATTTTCACCAACTCAGGTCGCTCCACGTCCATCAGACGTTTCCATTCGCTCCTGAGTTTTTCAATCCCTTGGGGCGTGATGTAATTTTTGTCCCCTGGAATGGAATGAGCAGCGTTATCTTGAGCATCCTCAAGCGAAAAATCCTCAGCTTCATCGTTTTCTTTTGTAAAGGCTTTAGACATAAAGAAATTCATACCACATAAAGAATACAATACAAACCGGAACCCCGTTTAGCGGGGCGTCCGGTGAGCTCTATTTCTCAACCCCCACCCCCCGTAACTCCCACCGTTAGGACTTCACAACCCATCTGGTTTTGCAGTGTCATACCTGTTCCCCCGGGAGAGGGTCCTTGTTGGGGAGGTGATGATGTTCTCCCTGACCCGAAACAGGAGCAAAGTTATGTGTTTTCTGGATCAGAAGGGATACAAACCTTTCCCAAGTCAGCTATTTTTCTTAAAAATAAAGACACCCAAGAAAAGGGATTCATCGTTCCTGACACCGCTGTGAAACAGGTGAAAAAACTTATTTTTAAAGTCAACGGAAAACATACTTATGAAGTAGAGGATCCCTTTAGAGGTAAAGGTATAGATGCCATGTTCCTTTGGTGGACTGGGATATTAAAAGAATCCAGTAAACAGAAGATTCTTGATTTGATGGCGAAAGACAACTTAGATATTTCACGAGTCAACGAAATTGAACTGGTCGGACTGACTGCAAGTCCTCTTGAATTGTCTAAATAGAAATAGCCGAACTGCAATTAAGATATCATTTGGCTCTTTGAGAGGGTGGGTTACTCACATCTTCGACTCCATGATAGTCTGGGTGGAATAGCCTTCGGTATTTTTCAAGAGTTCTAGAAATCAGAGGTATCACCTCCGACCCCGAAGGGAAATGGCCCGAGCTGTTATTAACTCTAAATATTTTCCCTTTTTTAATAACAACTTCTCCAGCCCCAAGGACTCGCCGGATTTCACCGTCAGCGCTAGCTAAGGTCGAGTGGGGCATTTTCTTGATTCTGCCTTCGTAGCTAGTGAAAATACTGGGACTGACTTCTTTTCCTAAAATAAGTTTTCCATCCAAAGTGATAACATACATCACTAAGACCTCGGCATTTTTATCGGTTCCTGGAAAATCAAGATAATCTAAGTCGATCACTTGTTCTCCGTCTCTTGTTTTAATGCTTCTGTCGATTTCTATTCTTGTGGGGTTATTCAGGTAGACCCATTCCTTACCTGAGTATACCAATACATTATCTCTGACATCTTTTTCCAAAAAACGGTTGGGGTAACCTATGCCCTCTGGCATTTTGGGGGCTAAAGGATTAAGCACCCCTAATTTGACCATTAAGATTTGGCAGAACTTTAAAACTCCAGCTTCGCTGGGTATCGGCTGAAAAAAGATCAGGAGCGTGATCCATAGTATTTTTGTCATGATACCGCCCCCGCGAACCTTAAAGTGGAAGGTTTTAATTTCGATGTGTACGACCTAGAAGTTTTTGAAGGTCTAAATCCGCCCAAATAGGAAAGTGGTCAGAGGGATTTTGTTCTCTTTCTTCGTAGGTTTGTGGAAGCGGTTTGATAGAGCCATCGGGATTTTTATAGCGATAGACTTTAGCATCGAGAACGATATTTTGGATTGGGGGTACAATAAGAATCGAATCGAGCTGAGAGGCTTTTCTTGAACCCTCTTGAGGGTGAAAGGTATGGGTGATGCGTTCTGGGGATCCAGTGGGGAGTGGATTGGGAATTAAGTCAAACGCATCTTTAAGATTGAAATCTCTTAAGGCTTGATACTCGGGCTCACGGCTTGGTTCGGCATTAAAATCTCCCAAGAGAAGGATAGGAATATTAGGATATTTTTCTTGGTAGAATTGAATAATGTCCACCATTCTTTCAGCTTGGGCGGTTCGAATTTCTCGGCTTTCAGGGTCAGAATGGTTATCGGTTCTTTTAGATTTTCCGTGAACTCCGGCTAAAATAAAAAGGGGAGTCTGATCGCTGGGCGATTTTGCGATCAGTACCGGAAAGTCCCTTGAAAAAACTTTTTGCAAATCAGGATGTTTGTCACTGCTGAAGGGTTCATCTCTGTGGGAGCGATATTCAAAGCTTAAGGGAACCGAATTTTTTACTAAGACACCAATATGAATCCCCCGACCATCATTACCTTTCATGATGAGCGGTCGCCATTGGTTTTCAAGCTCTCGAGTGGCAAAAGCCCCCAAGGATTCTAAACCTTCCACTTCTTGTAAAAATAAAATGTCAGGAGAGATTTCCTTGATAGCAGCTGCCACGCCATCGATTGCTTCTTGAGCTTTTGCTTTTTCCGGTTTTGTTTTGATTCTTTTACCCGTGGCGGGGTTAGGTTCAAATCTACCTACCATCTCTTTTAAGTTTAAGACATTGTAAGTCGCTACTTTAAGTTTTCTTTCTTGAGAAAATGACTCAAAGTTTTGCGGCGCTAAGGGTTCTAGAAGTTTGGTTTCTGCTGGCGGCAGAATTTCTCTAGAGCTAGTTTTTTTGTCCGCTGCCGCTCGAGAGTTTTTAAGCTCCTGTTTCTTGGCCAACCCAGAGAGAGGTGTCTGGCAATCTTTTGAGGCATCGTTGGAGATTCCTCTTAAGGTCGTAACCCCTGTGTGGGAACAATGAAGTTGAAGAAGTAAAAAAAGGCCTAAAATTAAATTTTTAAAAGTTGGCATGGTAGACCCTGATTATATCTGATTTTAGGCTCTGGGTTTTAAGAAAATCAGGATGTTTTCAAATGCAGTGTGAAGTGAGATTTTAAAACGAAACGCAGTGTCGATGGTTGGTTTTTAGCTTTTGCGTTAGAGCGCTTTTGCCGTTTTTTAGGATGAATTCTTTGGGTGATTCGGTTAAAGCATATCCTTTACAGTTTTTGTCCATTGGGCTCACAAAGCTAGGTTTGTGGGCATAAAGTAAAGTAGAGCATAGAGCGGGGCTTTTAGCTTTTAACCATTCAACCATCCAAATTTCTGCAGTTAAAGAAGCCGCCAAAGCTAATCGCTCAATAATAAAATCCTCATGCCATTGCGCTACTGTTTTTCCATCTAGGGATAGTTCGCCGTCTTGATTGACTCGAGTGTCTGGAGTTCTTCGGCAGGCCGATTCGACTTTTTTGTCGTCGTAATCTGATGGGTAACTTAAAACTTTAACTTTTCCAAAGGTCTTTTTTTGTTCGTCAGTTTCTAGTTTCTCATATTGAGCTTTCAAATCTTTAAGCACAGCTAGATTTTGGCAATGTTTCATTTGAAGGGCTTCTTGCAAACTCGCAATCGCGTAGGTGTAATCCAATTGTCGCAGTTTTTCGATCTGAGAATAACTGTCGGAAATAGTGGCCATCATCAAAGCTGTAACCTGTTGGGAATCGGTTCGTTGAGGATAGTGAGTTTGAACCCAATCTTTTAGGATAGCTATTGAGGGAGTTCCGTTTTCTTGGGTTTTGTTTTTAAGAATTGATTCAGCCCGAGAAACGACTTTAGAGAAAAGTCGAGAAAGCTCTAGCTCAGTCACTAGATCATTTTCAAAATACCAATGAATCCCTTTTTGTCCTATCGCTCGAGCATCGTGATCGATAGAGCTGTGATAGGGCATGGTTACATCCCCAGTGAAATGAGCCATGAGCCCTGCAAAAGCAGTAATGACTCGGGTGTTTTCCTCTGCGACTGGGGTGTCTTTGCAAACCAAGGAAACCTGAGTGTTTAAAGCGTGGCTGTAAAGTTGAGCCAGTTGTTGGGCACGCCAGGGAAGAGTTCCTACCGTCTTAAAAAAATGAGGGTTTTTAGAAATTGAGTTTTTAGCGTCTTGATAGTTCAAAGGAATTTTAGCAGCTAAAAGATCTTTCGATGGGGTCTGTCCCAGAAGAAGTTCCGAATCTAGGTAATGAGTGGGGGCTCCTAGTAAAGTTCCAACCTCGGCAAGTTCTCCTTCGAGATTTCTCCAATAAGTGTCTGGAATATTGGCGACATGCCCCTGTTGGTATTGTTTGGATTTTAGAACATTCAAGAACGAAGTTAAGTTTTCCGCTGGAATCGGCTCGATTTTATTGAGGTCGGGATGGCTTTTAAGAATTTCTACTGCGGAACGAGCGATTAAGTGATGCCCTACTTCTCCCCAACCCAGGGCTAAATTTGAAGTGATAAGGAGAGAATAAATGAGCTTTTTCATAGACTTTCAGATTTAGCCGAAATTCCTAGATACGGCAATCGCGGGAGCCTTGAAAATATTGCAAATTGGGCCTTTTACGCTAGGATGCCCTCTATGAAAAGTGATAGCCCTTGGGTCATGGGGATTTTGAATGTAACCCCTGATTCTTTCTCAGATGGTGGAAGGTTTTTAGCTCCTGAGGCAGCTTTAAAACATGCCTTATCGATGATTCAAGCGGGCGCAGATATCATCGACGTGGGCGGTGAGTCGACCAGGCCAGGAGCTGAGCCTGTTTCATTGGAAGAAGAGAGGGATCGAGTCTTACCTGTGATTGAACTTCTTCGTAAAGAAACCGATGTGTTTCTTTCAGTAGATACGACAAAATACGAACTAGCGTTTGAGGCGGCCGGCTTAGGGGTGAATCTCGTCAATGATGTCAATGGCGGCGAGGATATTCGGCTCGTGAGCTTGCTTAAAAAGTTCCCTGAAGTCCAGTTGGTTTTGATGCATCGAAAAGGAGACTCTAAAACAATGCAGAACGCCCCCCAATATCCCATGGGGGTTGTGAGTGAAGTGAAAGAGAAGTTGATATGGAAAGTAAAACAGTTTTGCGAAGCTGGCATTGAAGCTAAACGATTGTGGTTAGATCCAGGGATTGGATTTGGAAAAACCGTTAATCATAATTTAGATTTACTCCGCCATTTAGATCAATGGGTTGGAATAGCCGGAAGAGTCGTTGTGGGGACATCAAGAAAATCCTTTCTCTCTGCTGTTTTACAAACAACGTCACAGGAAATGGCACTGAGGGAACCCGGAACCTTAGCGACCCATCTTTGGGCTTATCAAAAAGGGGCTTCAGTGTTCCGAGTTCATGATGTAGGGGCCATGAAGCGGGCTTTGATCACTTGGAGAGCGATTCAGCATGGTAGTTTCTAGAGAAGTATCATTTTTAGCCTACCATTCTCACCGTGGGATGTTGTTTGAACCGAATCATCCCCATGAGTTTTTTGTAGTGATTGGCATTGAAGCCGACTGTAATGAAGAAGGATTTGTCTGCGATTACCGAGCCGTTAAGCGAACTTTTAACCGAGTGATTAAAAGTAAAGTTCAGGGTAAAAACCTGGATTTGATGTTTGAGTATCCCACTTCCGAAAAGTTGGCTCACTGGATCTGGGACGAACTAAAAGTGTTTTATCCTCTTTCGTTCATTGAGGTTCGAGAAAAACCTCATTCCAAGGCAGTTTATCGAGGAAATGAATCGTGAAGCAAAAAATTAGAGTCGCAGTAGCTTTGGGATCGAATTTGGGTGAACGAGAGAAAGTGATGGGTCAAGCGGTGGAAAGGCTCAAAGAGGATCTTTTAGAGGAGTCTCGGCTTTCCTCAATGATAGAAACGGAGCCCTGGGGAATTAAAGATCAGCCTAAGTTTCTAAATGCTGTGATGGTAGGATGGAGTGAATGGAAGCCTCCTGCGATTTTAAATTATTTAAAGAGTCTGGAAAGAGAACTAGGAAGAACTCAAACGTATCTCAATGGCCCCCGAGTGATTGATCTCGATCTCATTTGCTACGGAGAGTTGGTTTGGGATAGCGAAGGGGTTCAAGTTCCGCACCCGAGAATGTTCAATCGAGATTTTGTTTTACGACCGTTATGCGAGATTTGGCCGAATTGGACTCATCCTATTTTAAAAAAAACGGCCAGTGAATTATTATCAGCGCTATAAAAAGCTTGAGCAAAATCGAACTAAAAATCGACTCGATCTCTCCAGAGTTTTCTAATCTCACCGACTAAATAAAGCGAACCGCTCACTAAAAGGGTATCTTCCTGAGAAACTTTTTCAAGCATTCTACGAACTGCTATCAAGGGATCTGGCTCAAATTCTCCCATGCTTTGGTACTCAGGGGTTGTCTTGTCTTGGAGTCTAGGAATTTGAGTTAATAAAATATCTTCTGAAAATGAACGCAACTCTTGAAACATAGAAACAAAAGGCTTGTCGGGTGAAAAGCCGCAAACGGTGTAAATTTTGCCTCGGTTTACCTGAGTCAGAGTTTTCTTTAAACACTCAATGCCCGCGGGGTTGTGATCTCCCGAAAGAATCACTCTGGGGTTGTGGCTTATCCACTCAAAACGTCCTGGGGTTTTAGTTTTTCTAAAAGCTTCTTGTAGAGTTGAAATTGAAATCGTTGGAAAAACAATTCTTAGGGTTAAAAAAGCTAAACTAGCATTGGCTAGGGTGCCGGGAGAAGGATTACTTAAAAAGAAAGGGTAACCGTTGATGAGAACTTCTTGACCTTCCCAAGAGGTCTTCGACACTTCCGTTTTTAATTCTTTTGAGTAATAGAAGATGGCATCAAGCTCTTGGCATTGAGTTTCTATGAGTTCCCTGAGTTTAGGGTCTTCTATTCCAGTGAAAAGCAAGCTTTCAGGCCGCAAAACCCCCAATTTTTCTTTACAAATCGCTTCAACCGAATCCCCAAGCAGCGCTTGATGGTCTAAGGCGATATTAGTGAGCACGGTGGCAACGGGATCGGTGACATTGGTAGAGTCTAGTCGTCCCCCTAAACCTACTTCAATGACTGAGAAATCTACTTGAGTTCTTTCTGCGTGAACGAAAAAAAGCAAAGTTAAAAACTCGAAATAAGTGAGAGTAAACTTCTTTGCAATGGGTTCAAACTCTAGGGCTAGCTCTAAAAGCGTGCTTTCCGAGACCGGGGTCAGATTTTCAAGGATTCGTTCAGTGGGGCTCTGCAAATGAGGGGATAGATAAGTGGCGATTTTAAATCCATGGGCTTTGAGATCTTGGGAAATCAGCAAGGTAGTGGTGCCTTTGCCGTTAGTTCCTCCAATGAGGATACTTTTGACACTCTTCTCGGGGTTTCCGACTTCTGTTAAAGCCGTTTTGAAATGGTCGAGTGCGTAATGGATGCGTTTTTCTCCCCCTAATGACTCAAGAAGGGATTCAAGTTTTTGAAGTTCAGTCATGAAATCCTACCTGTTTAAAGTCCATACAGAGAAAATTGCCTTATTTCAAGGAGTTAGAACTGGGGCGTTTCAAGGCGTAGGGTGAATTCGACGTGTGTCCAAGAGTAAAACAAATTTAAAAAGCTATTTAAGCCCCAAAGAATACAAAGAAATTTGATGTGTGGACTGAAAGAGGTCTCTGGCCTTGAGGTTGCAACTTCTAAAAATCAAAACGGGGAAAGATTCTAACGATTTTTATAAGGGGGAAACTGTGAACACACCATCGAACATTTATAATTTTGGTGATTACCGAGAGTTTTTAAAAGATCGGTACAAACAACTAAAGGATACCGATCCTTTATTTAGCTTTAGGAACTTTTCTAAGCAGGCCGGTTTTGGTTCTCCAAACTATTTAAAACTAGTGATGGATGGAAAACGAAACTTAAGCGCTGATGCCATTGGCAAATTCGCAAAAGGGCTTCGTTTAGACAGTCACGAAACTGAATTTTTTAGATATATGGTTGAGTGCAACCAGTGCGAAAGCGAAGCTAAAAAGAAAGTTTACGAAGCCAAGTTGATGTATCTTAGAGAACTCTTTAAAGTGAAAACTTTAATTCCAGAACTCTATGATTACTATCATGAGTGGTACCATTCAGCGATCCGCGAAACAGTTAAAAAAGGGAAAGTTAAAAACGATCCTGCAGCTATCGCTAAAAGCTTGGTTCCTAACATTGCAGAAGAAGACGCTAAGAAGTCGATTGAACTTCTCATGGCCTTAAACTTCATTCAAATCAATGGAGAAGGATGGTTAGAAGCGATGGAATCTGGTGGTGCGGTGGATGCGGAAACCGCTGCTTTGTCTCAAAAGATTCATTATGAGCAAATGGCAGAATTAGCGGCTCAATCACTTTATACGCAAGGGCCTGAAACTCAGGACTTTGAAAGTGTGACAGTCAGCTTGCCCATCGAGAAAGTGGCAGAGCTTAAGACCAAGATTCAAGCTTTGATTCAAGCAGTGGCTCAAGAGCACAGCAACGACCCCGGTCATGCGGTGTTTCAACTTAACGTCCAGCTCTTTGCTATCACACAGCCGATGGTAGGAGTTAAAAAAGGGGACGAAAAAGCCGCTTAATAAACTTGAAATCATCTCAATTTCAAAGGTCTAGGAGTTTCCTAGGCCTTTTTTTTCGCTTGCAGTTTCCACTCTCTAAGAAATCTTTCAAGCTTGGATTGTTGTCCGGGACAGTAAACAATCTTTAACTCTCTAAATAAATGGGTAATCTGGGGATGGATTTTGCTAGGCTCGTCAGTTTTAATCTCTAGTTCATAAAACGTGGTTCCAAAAAAATGGGATCGGTCCAACTCAAGAATTCCGATTTCGGGATGTTGAAAAACGATCCTCTCATTTTTTAGCGATCCTAAGCAAATCAGTGCGTCTAAATCAGGTTTAGTCACAGTTTGACTCAGTTTTTTAATAGTCTTGTTTTTCAAAGAGGAAATGTTTTTTTTGTTTTTG
>OMIX01000120.1 GCA_900299195.1 Deltaproteobacteria bacterium | reverse complement strand
GAGGTAACTCCCGGTTGCACTCAGCGCACCAAGGAGCCGAAAAAACATAAACAAAAAGACTGCTCGTACTGGACGGGTCTGCAGGAGTCACAGCCTCATTACCTCCAGCCGGTTTTAAGCCGCATCCCGACAATAAAAAAGAGAGGCAAGAAACGGTTAAGAATACAAATAAATAGTATTTAACTTTGTGCATCATCATTGAAACCCAAAAGAAACCTGTTTTAGGAAACCTAGAAAACTCATCGAAGAAGATAGCCCACTTTCTAGATTACCTTAACTTGTTCCTAGATAGCAAACTCTGCCCCCTCTTATGTTAACAGCCGTCAATTGAAGTTTTGTATTTGACTTAAAACCCTTACTGGGTAAAGGCTATAAAGGATTTTGATTAACGTAACAAGGGGAAATGGAATGAAAGAAATGAAACCAGGAAAAATTCTCATTAATAACGAATGGTGCGAAGCGCAAAGTGGCAAACGTTTTTCAGTGATTAACCCCGCCACCGAGCAAATTTTAACTGAAGTAGCCGAAGGAGATGCCGCTGATATTGATCGTGCTGTTCAAGCCGCTCGAAATGCTTTCGAACAAGGTCCGTGGAAAACCATGAGCGCAAGAGAACGCGGCCGAATTTTAAATCGCGTGGCTATGCTTCTCGATAAACACAAAGAAGACTTTGCCGAACTCGAAACTTTAAATAATGGAAAACCCATTAGTGAAACCAGAAATGCAGATTTGCCGCTGTCCATTGAAACTTTCGAATACTACGCCGGGCTTGCTGATAAAATTCACGGAGATACCATCCCCGTGAATGGCAATTTCTTTAACTATACTTTGCGAGAACCCGCTGGCGTTGTCGGGCAAATTATTCCGTGGAACTTTCCGCTATTAATGGCTGCTTGGAAATTAGGTCCAGCTTTAGCCACAGGATGCACTGTGGTCCTAAAACCTGCAGAACAAACCCCCCTCACGGCTCTAAAGTTGGGAGAGTTGTTAATGGAGGCTGGTTTACCTCCTGGAGTCGTAAATATCGTTCCTGGATTTGGACCCACTGCAGGCGCTGCCTTAGCCACTCATCCTGAAGTCGACAAAGTCGCTTTTACGGGGAGCACCGAAGTAGGTAAGACGGTGATGAAATTGGCTGGGGATCATCTTAAAAGAGTTTCCCTTGAGTTAGGTGGAAAAGCTCCGAATATTGTTTTTGCCGACTCGGATATCGATGCTGCAGTCAATGGCGCCATGAGGGGAATTTTCTTCAATCAGGGAGAAGTCTGTTGCGCCGGTTCTCGCTTGTTTCTTGAAGAGCGAATTCACGATGAGTTTTTATCTAAGTTAAAAACCCGTGCCGAAAAAATGATTGTGGGCAATCCTTTAGATCCCAAAACTCAGATGGGGGCACAAGTTTCTGAGGATCAATTTAGAAAAATTCTAGGTTATGTCGAAAAGGGTAAATCGGAGGGAGCCAAAGTTGTCACTGGTGGAATTCCGGCACAGCCTCAAGGATATTTTATCAAGCCTACGATTCTTGAAGGGGTAAATAACCGAATGAAAGTGGCTCAAGAAGAAATTTTTGGACCTGTCGTTTGTGCTATTCCGTTTAAAAATCAAGAAGACTTAAGTCGACAAGCCAATGACACAGTCTATGGTCTTTCCGCTGGAATTTGGACACGAGACATTGGTAAAGCCCATCGTCTCGCTAAAGAAATTAAAGCTGGAACGATCTGGGTCAATTGCTATAACTGCTTCGATGCGGCTTCTCCATTCGGTGGATTCAAACAAAGCGGATTTGGTAGAGAACTAGGTAAGTATGCTCTCGAACTCTACACGCAGGTGAAAAGTGTTTGGGTTTCTTTAGATTAGTTCGATCTCTTGGTCGTTACTGATACTGATCCAGCTTTTTATTTACTTTATCGAAATACTCATCGCCAGAACGCACATAGTTCTTTGCTCGATTCCAGTATTGCTTTGCTTGTTCGATCTGTCCGATGCTTTCTAGAATATACCCGTGGGTATAGGCCTCTTTTGCCAAACGGTTGAGTTGTTTTTTGGCTTTACCCAGTAATTCTTTCGCGTCTTCATAGGCAGGATCTCTCTTAAGCATCTCTTCGCAGAGATCTCTGGACGCATTGTAGTCCCCTTCAGAGAACTTCTCTTTCGCCTGTAAAAGGAAAGGCTCGAACTCGTCTTTCTGAGCCATTCTAGCTCGATCGATAATTTGTTTGGCCTCATTAAGATAGGTTTGATCAGACTTAAGATTAATTTTTCGAATCTTCTCAGCGAGATCGATCGCCTCCTGATAAGCCCTGTTATTGAGTTCCTGAAGAGCTTTATCATAAAGCTCCTTAATGAGTTGTCGCTTCTCCTCTTCAGGATCTTTTTCAACTGGCAAATTTTCTAGATCTCTTGATTTGACCTCTGCGGCCTTTAGACCTTTTATCGCAACAGGATTTCTTGGATCCAAATTCAGAGCCAACGTGAAGGACTCGGCGGCTCGATCAAACTCCCCTTGTTTCAAATACTCAATACCATCCTCTAAATACAAATTAAGATCTTGAACTGCATCTTTTTTTGCTTTCTCAGCAGCCATTTGATCTAACTTGCTACGATACCTTCGTTCAATTTGGTCTAATAACTCTCTGGAGTTTTTATAGTACGGAAGGGACTGATGGATTTTCCTAAGATCTTCTCGAGCCTTCTCTAACTCTTCTAAACTGACTTCAGCCCTTTGGGATAAGGAAAGAGCGGTACTGTAATATCCTTCGATTCTCCTCTGCATGTCCTCGGAAAGCTCAGCAAAATCTCGAGGAATTTTAGGTACGATGGTCGATTTCTCAGAAGAATCTGACGGAGGAGTAATCACAGTCTCCGTTTTTTTCTTGGTTTGAGTTTCAGGATTATTAGACATTAACCAGAGTGATAACCCTACGGCAATAATCACTACCAGGAGTATTTTGATGGGAGATTTAGGTTTAGTTTGTGTTTCCTCTTCAGCCTCAGGCACATCAACTAAATTCTCCCCGGCTTCAGTTTTTTCTCGTCTCAATCGACTAATTTCTAATCGTTCAGCCTCTTCTAAAACCAATGACTTCGTAGGATCTTTGGGGGAAATACTCGCCAGCATGAGATTGGTCGACCGGCTCTTTTCATTTAGGATCAAATCGTGAATCAGAAACTTAATTTTATTATCCCCAAACTCAATCACATCATAGCTGCTTAAGGGGTGTTCCAAAATACGAACGCCATTAACTCGAGTCCCATTGTGACTATTCAGGTCGATAACCCGATAACCTGTTCCAAACCTAATAATCTTAGCATGAACTCTGGATAGCTTTTTGTCTGCTATCACCACATCGGCCTTAGCGCTTCTCCCAAAACTAAGTTCAAAAGACTGTAATGGAATCTCTTCTCCAGCTCGTGGTCCCTCGAAAAAGATAATTTTTGCGACTAGCGGCTTACCTACAGTATCAGTCTTCTCTTTCAAGGCTAAATTACCTTCAGAGTAGGGAGAGTCTGACTGAGCCACTTGGGGAGATGCGTCTGGAAATTCAACAACATTTTGCTCTCGGTCTATAATCTCCTTAGGCTCCTCTTTAGGCGCTAGGCCCTCGGGGGAATTATCCGAATCGGCTGGAGTGTTAAACGCAGCCATGGGATCATTTCCAAAAATACCCCCTTCGTTAAATCCCCCGTTGTCAGAGGCAACTATATTCTCCTTCGCAACTTCCGGTTCTCCGCGATCGGCTTCAACTTTATTCTTCTCCGCCAAAGGTTCTTCATCTCCCAGGATCATCGCTATTTTGTAGGTTGCCAACTCCAGAGTGGCACCCTCATTGAGTTGCCCAGTCTCCTGTTTTTTTCCGTTTATCTTCAACTGTCCGGGTTGTCCCATATTCGTCACATAGAGACTGTTTTCAGTCACTCGAAACTCAAGTGCACTTCGAGCTAATTTGGGATCTGAGATGACAATGTCAGAGAACTCTGACCGCCCTAGGCGATAAACACCTTTGTCTAAAGATTGGGTTAAAATGAGCTTTTCATGCTCGAAAATTTTTAAAATCATTTTCATGGCACAAGCTCCAAAGCTTTTAGTTTTCGTTGTGAGAATCCAATATACCTCTCACACTCTTGAATAATTTTCTTTGCTGCGTTGTCTTCAGGACGGACATGTGCGAGCCCATCAATCGCCAATTTAAAATGGTAAATAGCTCGACTGTATTGAAGCGAATTAAAATATTTGAGTCCTATTTCACGATTCTTTTCAGCCTCAACTTCTGAGTCATGAGCAGCAAGACCTCGGTAATAACTTGCCAACGGGTGTTTGCTCCAAAGAGAGATCGAAGTATCAAAATTGTTGATAGCTAAAAGATAGTTTTTATTAAAATAATCTCTCTGGCCTTTTTTAAAATAAATCTCAGACTCTTTAACTGAATTCTCTTTGTTCTCTAAATTCGAAATTTCCTTATCGATACGTGTGATAGGATCCTCTAAATCTCTCGCACGAGTGTTCTGATTGTTTTCATTTAATTCTGGTAAGTTTGAGGGTTTAAATTTCTCTTCTTTAGAGGGCTCGTTGGAAACTGCGACTGTAGGTTTAGTGTCTTCTTGACTCAACACCCACATCACTCCCACAAATAAAATAAGCCCCCCATACAAATAAAATCTTTTTCTGTCTTTGTTAGGGCTTCTAGAAATTTCAGGGAGATTCTCGTTTGATACCAGGGGAACCTCAGCAAGTTTGACTTCGACTGAACTACTCCCTGGAACTCGGTATCTAAATACAAAATGCCCCATTTGAATAATATCACCGTGGCTTAGGGGGCTGCTGAGGACACGATTCTTGTTAATCACCACCCCATTTTTACTTTGGTTGTCAGTGATAACAAATTGTCCATCGGAAGTTTTTTCGATGGTAGCATGATGTCTTGAGACCGATTCATCACTGATGACAATATCATTCTCCTCGTCTCTACCAAGCCGTATTTCACTGATCGAAAGTTCGAATACACGTCCCCTGCCTTTACCCGCAACTTGCTCCAGCAAAGGGGTAACCTGGGACTCACTTCGAATGTCGATAGCCTTAGCCATTCATTTTCACCGTAATCACAATAAAAGCCAGTTCCCCATTGGACAATCTATGCCCAACCGCGCTCATGTTTCTAGAAACTCCATTGATTTCCAAAGTTGCGGTTTGGTTCTGCCCCAGACTTGAAATAACTTTTTCAGCTAACTCGATAGCGGTTCCAGCAAAAGATCCGTCTCGGCACGCATCACTCACGTTTTGGTTGAGAGCATACTGAGGTCGTAAACTGAGCAGATCTGCTAAAACGGGCCCGACCAATTTTATCTTTTTATCTCGATCAAGAATCAAGATTCCATCAGTAGAACCAAAGCAGAACTCTTCCACCGTTTTAAGATAGCCACTTTCTTCAGCTTCTGAATCAAATCCACCCGGAACCCCCGAAGGGGCCGAGGCCAGTCCACCCCCGGCACTTTTCATTCGACTCACCGAAAAATTAATGACAGTAGCTAGGGTTTCAAGTTCTGGGAATTTAGCACCACATACCAGTTGGACGTCTTCCCCTTTAAGTGCCGCATCTAACTGTTCACTCAACTGACCTACGGGACGGCTGATCATTTTGTATAGAAAGAAAAAAGCAGATAGGGCGAGCAAAAGAGATATCAAACCTGAAATGGCCAAGGGCTCATAAATCCCCACTATAGTTTTAGGAACTTTAAAGTAACCCACAATAACCGCGATAGGCACTTCAGCCTGAGCTGAATCCCCTTCTAAATTTCCCCCGGACTCATTAGATTCAAAATAGGGGATACTTTGTGCTAACACAAAGGTTCCATCTCGCCTTTCCTTGGTGACCTCGGAATTACGTTTGTCGATAAGGTCCTCAAGTGCAATGAGCACATAAGGATCGTTGAGCGATTTACTTAGATACTTCGTCGGTGCTAGAACACTTTTGGTTCTGGTGTCTACTACGTAAATATCTAACATATCTTTTTCTGATTCTGCAGCAGCTACAGTAAGAAGAGTGGAATCTTTTGATTTATTGAGAATACGGTAATTTTCACGGACCACCTGTTTGATGATAGTGTGTCCTCTTTTAATCGACTCTTGTTTAGTGATTTCATTTCCCCAGGACAGAAGAGGTGTCACACTGAAGAATGCTGCAACTCCGATTGAAACCACCAATATCACAGCTAGCAAAAATCGATAATCGGTCACTCTCACAATTTCATAAAAGGGTAATAATAATTTATTATCCACAAAACCCACCCATTTTTCTGCTGCACTCAATTGAGCTGCTGGAGCCATTTCCTGTGCTCCCATGGGTTCACTTTCAGGGGGGGAATCCAGAGATTGAATGACCGGTTCTCTATCTAAAGCTAAGGCACCCTCTGAAGGATAGACTTCGATACTTTTCTTGGGCTTTACATGAAGAGCGTTTTGGATTTTGTATCCACCAATTTCAATAATGTCTGATTCTTTTAATAGCTGCTTTTTAATGAGGATTCCATTCACAAAGGTTCCATTTGAGGAACCTGTGTCGAGAATAGCAGCACGCTCTCCTCGAACTACTAAAAGCGCATGATGTTTGGAAACTTGATTTGACTCAAGGACAATGTCGCAATCAGAAGCTCGACCTATTTTATAGGAGCCTTCTCCCAACTCTTTTGTCAGCTCGACTTTTCCATTTTGTAGGATTTCGAACTTCACTCAAACACCCCTTTGCAAACAAGGGTTTCCCCTTCAATAATCCCCAATAATTTAGAGCGATCTCCTGCCATTTCAATGCAATGAACTGCTTTTTTCTGGGGCCAAAGGAGTCTCCAGGGTTTCAGAGAGTTGAATATTTTTACCACGGAGCCATTAGCCGAAACAAAGACGACATCAATGCTTTCTCGCATAAAGAAAGTGTGGACTGAGTTGCAATGCGGAAAGAGAATCACATCGGAATCAGAAACGGGCTTTTTTCCCATTAGGCCAACGAACCTGTCCCAAAAACTCGAGGCGATTTTCACTTCTGAAATCACCGATTGATCTTTTCGCTTTAAGTGTCCTTTATCCATTATCTAATCCCAAAAAATCCCAAAATAACCGGACCAAAAATCATGATAAATACTGCTGGCATGATAAAAAAGATGAGCGGAAATAGAAGCTTCTGGGTTGCAGCCGCTCCTTTTTTCTCAGCCGTAGTAAATCTTTGAGTACGAATCAAATCAGCTTGAACTCTTAAAACATCTCCTAAACTCGAACCCATCTGGTCTGCAGTAACCAAAACTGCAATAAGAGATGAAATCTCTTGAAGATCAATTCTCCAAGCCAAAGTCCTCATGGCATCAGCACGAGTCGTTCCCAATCGAATCTCTTGAAGCATTCGTTCGATTTCATTCACTAAAGGTCCCGGTCGAGTTTTTTCGACCACTTTCTGAAGAGCGCCGATAAAATCTAGCCCTGCCTCTGTCGATAACGTCAGAAGATCAATCACAAACGGAAGCTGAAGTTTGACTTCCTCATGACGAGCTTTCCTTGCGCTACTTACCATAAGGCTGGGATAGACAAAACCTACCAACATGATACCCGCGGTAATCCAGAGTGGGATGGCATTACCCATCACTAAAAAATAAATATAAATAAAGAGAGGAACGACAAAACCCATGAAGATTTTGAACGCTAATAGATCTTCCACATCCAAAGCATCTTCAAGTCCCGCTGAGATGATTCTACGTTTGTTTTTCTTTCGCCAATCCGCTAACTCTAATTTTTGGGAGTAAGGCATGACGAGCGCCCGAAAAAGAGGTCTGGTGAGTTTGAGTAAACCAGTGGCAGAATTCTTTTTGCCCTGCTCTAAACGATCTGCAGCCGCATTTTCCAAAGCACCGGAGAAAAGATTCCAGGAGAGGTAGAAAGTGGTACCCCCTGTAACTCCAATACTGAGTAAAACAAGAATCATAGACTCCCCCAAAAGGACTCATAGTGAAGGGCACCTAGGGAGCCCCTCGTATCCCTTTTTCGGTAAAAAATCTAAAAAACTTGATGACTTGGCGCAAAGCACCAAAACCCAAGATGATGCTTAATTTTAACATTTTGCGTTATGCTTTTTGAACCCCAAAATAAAAACTTAACAATTCTATTTCATATGTATTTTCGACATCTTAGTGGGTGTCTAATTTTTAGTGAGTGTTGTTTTTAGTTTTGGGTGCTAAAGTAGAATTAAGAGGCTCGATCCATCTTGGAGGAGCTTCGGGCTATATGCCCCATGGAAGGGGGTGGTGTGATGTTAGGTTTACCAAATCACGAGGTGAGGTCGACATAAATAAAAACGACCTCACCTTTTTTATTTCAAAGGCCCGACTGACTCATCATCAGTTGGGCCTTTGTATTTTTAACCAGGATTAATTGAGAAAATGTTGGTGAATAAAGTTAGCCAAAATCGTTTTGCCCGTCGATCTCACAACAAAACTCAGCGATGCCGAATGGCTGCTTATCAATAAACACTCCAAATTTTCTTGTTTTAAGAATTCAATCACTCTTTGACTAAGGCGATTAGAATGAATCAACCCATCTCCAATCACAGACACTGTGGAGACATTTTCTATTTCTTCATAAGTCAAATTTTGTTTTTCAAAAAAGCTTCTTGTGAGTGGAACTTTCTCTTTTTCTGTAAGAAAAGTAACTTTTTCCCCATCGAAGGATAGAAATCTCAGAGGAAGATTGGCATTCACTAGGATCTCTAGAATAGCGGGCAATGACGTCTTTGAATGAAATAAATGAAATCCATCTTTAGTAGCTACAGCGGATACTTTAATTTGCTCGATGTAAGTCTTCGGATCTACTTTTTGAGATTGTACCAAGGTTCCGGAAGAACTCTCAGTTCTGCTCGATGAAATTTGAACGTTCACTTGAAACTTTTTAGCAAGCTCAATACTTCGAGCTTGCATCTTGGCACCTAAACTTGCCATTTCAAGGGCTTGATCATAATCGACTTGAGTCAAAATTTTTGCTGCAGGAACGACTCTAGGATCCGCAGAAAAAAGCCCATCCACATCAGTGAGTATTTCACATCGATCCGCTTTGAGCACCGCTGCTAAAGCCACAGCAGTCGTATCCGAACCGCCTCGACCTAAAGTCGTAATCTCTTTTTTCTCGCTCACCCCTTGAAACCCGGCGATGATTACCACTTTACCCTGTCCCAATTCTTCTAAAATCCGATGAGGTCGAATATCAATAATTTTTGCTTCAGTGTGATCATTGGTAGTGATTATCCCACTTTGCGACCCTGTGAACGAAATAGCCGGAATCCCTAAATCTTGGAGCGCCATCGAAAGAAGAGACATCGAAATTCTCTCTCCGGCCGTAAGAAGCATATCCACTTCTCTAGAAGGAGGAACTTTAACCGTCTTTCGAGCTAGTTTTAAAAGATGGTCAGTGGTATGGCCCATGGCTGAAGCCACTACAACCACATCAGATCCACTTTTTTTAAGAGCAGAAATCCTTTGAGCAGCATTTTGAATATGCTTTGGAGTTGCTAAACTACTCCCACCATATTTTTGAACCACAAGCATCATTTTGAGTTAACAGGCTTTTGAAAGGAGTCAACCTTTTTGGGAAGTCAATTCCTGCTTTCCCCAGTCTATCGTGACCTCATCGACTAAAGACCCATCCATTAATTTAGTCTGACATTGGATAGACTCTTTCTCTGTTTTACACCTCACATAATGGTAATTGGAAACACAAGCCTGTTTGGCTCCCGAAAAGGAGCCACAAGGATAGAGTGGGGCGCCCCCACCCCCTGCCGTAATATAAACGATTCCATCTTTTTCGTTTCGATCATATCCATGATTATGCCCAGTAAAAACTAACTTCACCCCTAGTCTTTTAAACTGAGGAATAAAATTTTTCACTACAGGCTCATGCCCTGAGTGCCCAGATAAAATAGGATAGGCAGGATGGTGTAAAAAAGGAATATACTTTCTTCCGACTGGAAGATGAGAAAGCCACTGAATTTGCTCTGCTGTGATTTGGTTCGAATCTAGAGCTAAAAAGGTAAAATTTTGAAAGTCGACTGAATAAAAAGATCTGTCATTACCCAATGCTTTTCTCACGATATTTCTAGTGCAATGACCCGCTTCATGATTCCCACACACATGGTAAAGATTCTTTTTCTCGAAAAAGGGCTGATAAAGAGGAAAAACTTCAGTCCATTGGGACTCAATATCGCCATTAGCCACCATATCTCCGGTATGGAGAACTATTTTAGGTTCGTCCAAAATAATCTGTCTGAGAACCTCTCGGTTAATTTGAAGATCACTTCGAGAATCTCCCAAAACAGCAAAATCGACTTGTGCCAAGGGCTGAATTTTTGAAGGGGCTATCTCATTTGAATTTCTATAGAAGAGAATTTCTCGATATTTCTGTCTTCCCTCCTCAGTGACATTGGCATTTGATGCAGGTGAAAAAGGGGTAGAGTTATGGCATGACGTACAGGTAATTTCAGTCTTAGGATGAATTTTGTTCCAGGTTCTTTCTAAACCTGGGACAGCAAGAATTGGACTTGAAAGGATGAGGGTAAAAAAAACCGAAAACGGTGTTTTCATTTCTTCTCCTGAGTAAAAGTGAATTCTTAATATTTCTTAGTTTGTCAGAATCCAACCCAAGGGTTTAGGATGTCCCAACTTATATGACCAAGCAATCTAAAAAATCTTACTTTCTTAAAATTGTGATAGCCTTAACTATCGTAGGCGGCGGGCTCTTCTGGGTCTCAAATACTCAAGGCGCTGCAATACAAAAAGTTATAGCTCTACTTCCTAATTTTTCTCTCACCTGTATAGCTTTGGTCATTCTACTAGACTGTCTTCAGATTTTTTTCATGTCGCTTAGATTTTGGTGTCTCTACCCCAAAGAACATCGAACTTTAATCCGAAATGTCTTTGCTGCTATGTCCATCGGGCAATCGATGAATGCGTTTCTTCCGGCACGAGCTGGGGATTTTTACAAAATTGCCAGTTTAACTCCTAAATCCGCTAAATCTGATTTTAATATGCTAACACTCACCGGAATTTTGACGGCCGATAAATTAGTCGATCTGGCCTCCTTTCTAGTTTTGATCTTCGCCTTCGGATCTTACAAAGAAAGCCTAAAATCCTATGAGGGTCAGACTATTCCTTGGAAGTGGATAATCATTGGAATGGTGGTTCTCGCAGCAAGCTGGCAATTCTTTCTGAAAAAGCGTTTCGGACGATTAGCTCTGTGGGCAATTCAATTTCTAAAAGGCTTAAGAAGTTTATTATCTCCCCTACAATTATTCGTAACTTTAACGATAGCGGTCTTGGTGTGGTTAACCGAAGCCCTAGCTCTTTACGAACTCAGTCTCTACCAACATTTTCCTTTAACCTTTTCACAGGCCTTTTTCTGTCTCACTGTTCTTAATCTGGCCATTGCAGTTCCGGTCTCGGTTGCTAATATTGGGCCATTTGAGGCCTCCTTGGCTTTTGCTATGACCCAATTAGGAATGCCTCTCGAAGCTGCGCTAGCAGTAGCTACGGTCCATCATGCACTTCAAGTCGTTGCCTATCTTCTCACCGGGTCCCTTGGCTGGGCATTAAAGCGCTGGTCGATGGTAAATGTCAGCGACTGATTATTCCTTAAACTTATAAAGAGCTAGAGCCTCTTGCCTTTGGATCGAATGGTCCACGATAGGAGGGGGATAATCTCGAGTCATCAGATCCTGTTGGGGTTCGTGAATCAATTTGCCGGTGCAGTGTTTGAGTTCCGGAATATATTTTTTAATATAAACTCCCTCCGGATCAAACTTTTGGCTCTGCAAATAGGGATTGAATACTCTGAAGTAAGGCTGCGGGTCGCAGCCTGTCGAGGCTGCCCATTGCCATCCACCATTATTGGGAGCTAGGTCCCCATCAAGCAACTTCTCCATAAAATACTGTTCTCCCCAACGCCAATCGATATGGAGATCTTTAGTCAGAAATGAAGCCACTATCATTCTCACTCGGTTGTGCATCCATCCAGTCTGGTTTAGCTCCCTCATTCCAGCATCTACGATGGGAAAACCGGTTCTACCCTGCTTCCAAGCTTCAAACCAATCCTCATTATTTTTCCATGGAATCGCCTTGTATTTTTCAACAAAAGCCTCATTTTCCACTCGAGGATGTCTAGCCAAAATATAGTAATAAAATTCTCTCCAAATTAGTTCAGAGACAAACTTCTCTTCTCCTTCGTTCCACTGACTCCGATTCTGTAATCCCATCTCTCGGATTACTTGAGCCGTTGTGATCGAT
Source organism: Deltaproteobacteria bacterium (assembly GCA_900299195.1). GTDB lineage: Bacteria > Bdellovibrionota > FAC87 > UBA2466 > UBA2466 > UBA2466. Next base: position 2,762 of record OMIX01000120.1, on the reverse strand, counting down.
CCATTTTTAAAAAAAAGAGAAAATCGACTCGTTCCTGAAACAGATGGGATATCACGATACTTGCCGTAGTTCTTCACTTTAGGCAAAAAAACTTTAATCGCACCTTTACCTTCTTGGGCCCCAGCAGAGGGAATGGGAATGTTTACCTTTTTCAAATTCTTCTCAAGATAGTTTTCTAATTGGTCTTGAAGTTTAACTTTTCCGTTAAAAATAGAATCCCACTTCATTTGAAACGGAAATAACTTTTTTGTTTTCAATCGGGATTGAACATCTTCGGTTTCAAATTTTTCAAGCCACCTTCGTTTAAAAGGAGTAAAGACTTGATAAGTAGAGTTGGGGTCTTCCCCTTTGTAAATTTCATGAGGTTCAATAATCAGGTGGTCTCGTTCTGTCAGGGGATTGATGCCGAGAGTTTTGAACCATTGGGTCATTTCAAAATCCCGACGTACGGCAAAGGGTTCGTAATCTCTATTCCAAGAAACAGTTTTGGGAAGAGGTAACCCATGCGATTTCAACTCATTAAAAAGCTGGTCATAAGCCGTTTTAGGACCGACATCTAAAACCAGAAGATCACCCCCTGATTCCAAAAGCTGTTTCTTCACCACTTTTAAAGTTTCAAGGAAAAACTGAAATCGATTCGTAGAAAAATCCTTTCTTGCCAAAAAGACATGATCGAAGCAAAAAAGCCCAAGCACTCTTCCCTGATGCGTGGCCAAATTAGCGGTTAAGGCTGGATTACCCTCAACTCTCAAATCTCTTCTAAACCAATGAATTCCATAGTCAGTTATTTTCATAAAATTTCACTTTTTTTATTGAAAAAATGAACCATAATATGGCCCTAACTGCTTTTCAACGAAAGAGGCACCAAGATGAAGGTTTTAGTCACAGGTGGAACAGGATTTGTGGGACGTCCCTTAGTGCAACGTCTAGTAGAGTTGAATCATGAGGTTATTTTACTTTCTAGAAATGCAGAAGCGGCCAAGAGTACGTTGGATTTACCCATTAATGTTTTTTCCTGGAATCCTGAAGTTGCAACTCCACCTAAAGAAGCTTTTCAAGGGGTTGAAGCCATCATTCACTTAGCGGGAGAGTCAATCGCTGCGGGTCGATGGACTGAAAAACAGAAAAAGAAAATCTTAAACTCACGCACCTTAAGTACGAGAAATCTGCTTAAGGGGGCAGTGGAATCGGGTGCTAAACTTAAAGCGATTATTGCTGCTTCAGCGATTGGTATTTACGGCGATCGAGGGAGTGAATCTCTTTCCGAGACGTCCCCCCAAGGTATCGGGTTTTTAGCGGATGTATGTCGAGCTTGGGAAAAAGAGAGTCATTACCCAGGTCTAGAATCGGTCCGAAAAGTTAATTTGAGAATTGGGATTGTTCTTGAAAAGAATGGTGGAGCACTCCAAAAACTGCTTCCTATTTTTAAGCTTGGAGGTGGAGGCCCCGTTGGGAATGGAAAACAATGGATGAGTTGGATCCACAGAAGCGATTTAGTGGAGATGATTATTTACTCTCTGACCCATGAAAATGTTGCGGGAACAGTGAATGCAGTGGCTCCCAACCCAGCCACCAATGCAGAGTTCTCCAAAGCTTTAGGTCGCGCACTCAAACGCCCTGCTTTTATGCCGGCCCCCCCGTTTGCGTTAAAATTAGCGATGGGGGAAATGTCTGAATTGGTACTTGCCAGTCAGAAAGTAGAAGCTGGTAAAATTTCTGAATTTGGATTTGTTTTTAAGTTTCCTAAAGTTCAAGAGGCGTTAGACGATATTTGTAAAAAAAAACAGTAAATGAACAGACCGTAGAATTTGTCCAGTGGATCCCAGACTCGCTGGACAATGTGTTTTCCTTTTTCTCAGAGGCTTCAAATCTAGAAAAAATTACCCCACCCTGGTTACATTTTAGAATTCTGAGTCAAAGCACACCTAAAATCGAAAAAGGAACCTTAATTGATTACCGTCTTAGGCTTCATGGAATACCGATCAAATGGCGAACCTTAATTGCAGATTGGAATCCGACACACGATTTCGTAGATACCCAATTAAAAGGACCCTACAAATTATGGCATCACACCCACATTTTTGAGGCCCAAAATGGGGGAGTTCTTATGACTGATCGAGTGAAATATCAAGTGCCCCTAGGCACGCTGGGCCGCTGGGCTGCAGGAAACTTTGTTAAAAAAGATATTGAGGAAATTTTTCGGTATCGAAAAGAAATCATTACAAAAATTTTTGGAGCTTAAGGCTTTTTAGTTTTAATTTTAGCTCTCTTCCATGCTGCTTCTAACTCTTTAGCACTGCACTCAACTAGAGCTTTGTTTTTCTTGCGCATTTCTTTTTCAATGCGCTCAAGTCTCATCTTAAATTTGCTTGCCGACTTTCTTAAACTAGCCTCTGCATCTAACTGCTGGTGTCTAGCTAAAGAAGTGATAGCAAATAGAAGATCCCCTATTTCTTCCTCAATTTCCAAAGAACGGCCCTTCTCCATCGCCGCCTCAAGCTCTTTAAGTTCTTCTCTTATTTTTTTGAATACCTGTTTAGGATTTTCCCAGTCAAACCCAACGCTGCTAGCAATTTCTCCATAGCGCTGAGCCAATTGTAAAGCAGGCAAACCTTTCGGTGTTCCATCTAACAAACTGCGCTTTGGTTTTTCTTTTTGTTTTAACGCAGTCCAATTTTTCATGTGAGACTTATAGTCTAAAACCTGTCTCTTATACACATCTGACGCTGCCGACGAAGGCTTAGGTGTAGATCTCGGTGGTC
>OMIX01000119.1 GCA_900299195.1 Deltaproteobacteria bacterium | reverse complement strand
TAAATGAGAAGACGATCATGAGCGAGCTTTTGAATAAACAATTGGTGGGAAAATCATCGTCACTACTTCCTTTTTTTCAAGAAGAGGGGATTTCCGATATTTTGATCAACGGCACTGGCCCCATGTTTATCGAAAAAGAAGGTGAATTGAAATGGGTCACCAATCCGTTCACTTCCAAAGAAAGTCTTCAGGATCTGATTGAGAGAATGGTGGTTCCTTTGGGCAAACGAATTGATGCGGCTCAACCCTACCTCGATGGTCGACTTGCAGATGGAAGTCGTTTTCACGTAATTTTGCCTCCCATAGCCGTTGAAGGACCGTTGATCAGTATTCGTCGGCGTCGTGGGAATCAAGCTTTCCAGCTTTCCGAATTTGGCCCTTCTAAGGTGGTTGAGTTTCTGGAAAAGGAAATGGCTCGAGGAGCTAATCTTCTCATTGCAGGAGGGACGGGAGCGGGAAAAACCTCTCTCCTTTCTTGTTTATTGGGTTTGGTCAGCCCCCATCATAGAATTGCTGTATTAGAAGAAACCACAGAAATCCAAGTGGAACATCCTCACTTAATTCATCTCGAAGCTCGTCCCCCAAGTCCCGAGGGGAAAGGGGAGGTCACTTTGCAAACTCTTTTGAAAAATGCTTTGCGGATGAGGCCGGACCGGTTGGTGTTGGGAGAGTGTCGAGGGGCCGAAGCCTTTGACATGCTTCATGCTATGAATACGGGGCATCGAGGTTCGTTGGGTACTATCCACGCTAATAGTGCGCTCGACGCCTTAAAACGGCTGGAGGGGTTGGCGATGCTTGCAGCCTTTTCCATACCCCTTCGAACCGTCAAGGAGTGGATCGGATCTTCAGTTCATGGGGTGATTTATTTAGAAAAAAACGGGGGATTACGACAAGTACATGAAATAATAAGCATTAATGGACTTGAGGGGGAGGTTTATCGAGTTACCCCGAGATATAAGTTATAGCCTTTAGCTCTTGCAACTTCTTGAGACTTATGCCAAATTGCGGTACTTCGAATTTTGAGAAGAGTTATAGGAGTAAGTAAGCTCATGAGATCTGAAATTCACCCAGAATATGTACAAACTACCATCCGTTGTGTTTGTGGTGCTGAAATAACGACTCGATCTACTAAGAAAGATATTCGAGTTGAGATTTGTTCTAGCTGTCATCCACTTTTCACCGGAAAACAAAAGCTCATGGACACCGAAGGTCGTGTTGAGCGCTTCATGAAAAAATACGGTAACAAGCGTTCTTATTAATTCGCTTGTAACAATGAGATGTTTCATAAATTAGACGAAGTCGAAGCGCACTTTCAGGATATTGAAGTGCGTTTGACTTCTCCTGATGTTGTTTCTAATCAAATTCTTTTCCAAAAACTAAGCAAAGAACACAGTGGTCTTCAGGCTTTAGTTCAAACCTACCGCGAATATCGAAAATTGCGTTCTGATTTTTTAGCCAACGAAGTATTGATTCGCGAGGACTCTGGCGAACTCAAGGAAATGGCCTTGGAAGAAAATCACAGACTAGAAGGCGAATTGGCTCAGCTGGAGAGAAGACTTAAAGTTTTATTACTTCCCAAAGATCCTAATGATGACAAAAATATCATGCTCGAAATTCGACCTGCTGCGGGCGGTGATGAAGCCGGTATTTTTGCAGGGGATCTTTTTAAAATGTACACCAAATATGCTGAGCGAAAAGGTTGGAACGTCGAAGTGATGGAGATCACCCCAAACGATGTGGGGGGATACAAAGAGATCATTTTGATGATTCGCGGAGATAAAGTTTATAGCGTTTTGAAATATGAAAGCGGAGTCCATCGAGTCCAACGGGTTCCTAAAACCGAAACGCAAGGAAGAATTCACACGAGCACGGTTACCGTCGCTATCATGCCCGAGGCTGAGGATGTTGAAGTGAACATTGATCCTAATGAATTAAGGATTGATGTCTTTAGGAGTTCAGGTCCCGGAGGGCAAAGTGTGAACACTACCGACTCTGCGGTGAGAGTCACCCATATACCTACGGGAATTGTGGTGGTTTGCCGAGACGAAAAATCACAGCATAAAAATAAAGCCAAAGCTTTAAAAGTTCTTAAAACTCGACTTCTAGATATGAAACAGGGTGAGCAGAACGCGAAGATCGCTGCTGATAGATTATCTCAAGTAGGAAGTGGAGATCGAAGCGAGAAAATTCGGACCTACAATTATCCGCAAGGACGAGTTACAGATCATCGAATTGGAGTGACTCTTCACCAAATCGATTCTTTCATGTCGGGAGACATCGATCCGATGATCACTCAGCTCTTAGCCTACTACGAAGCTGAAGCGCTAAAAAAACAAACGGCTTCATGACTTTAGAATCTTTTGTCACTTTAGGAAAAAAGAGAATTGAAGAGTCTGGGATTGAGTGTGCCGATTCCATGCTTCACATGAAACAGATTTTGGGAGCTTCCCTTGGGTTAAGTTCGTTGAATTTTTATCAACGATGGCAGGACCCTCTGACTGAAAATGAATTGAAGTTAGCGACCGAGTTTTTAGAGCGTCGATTGAAGGGGGAACCCTTTCAATACATCGTGGGATATGAGTGGTTTTGGCACTCCAGGTTTGAAGTGGGACCTGGAGTGTTGATTCCTAGAAAAGAAACTGAGCATCTAGTCGAAGAACTTTTGAAGTGGCGTGGGCCTCAAGACAAAATCAAAATAGCAGAGCTAGGGGCGGGTTCCGGTAATATTGGAATCTCCTGCCTTTTAGAACGGCCCGAATGGGAATGGAATGGTTTTGAAATCAATCCTGAATCGATCACTTATTTAGGCAAAAACCTGGGAAATCTGTTGCCGTTAGAAGCGAAGTATTGGGTACGTCAGGGAAACTTTTTTGAATTAGCTCTTGATTTGGCTCCCTTTGATGCAGTGGTTTCTAATCCGCCCTACATTGCGATGTCACAAGTCTGTCTCTTATACACATCTCCGAGCCCACGAGACGTAGAGGAATCTCGTATGC
>OMIX01000118.1 GCA_900299195.1 Deltaproteobacteria bacterium | reverse complement strand
TCGTTATTGAATCATGTTAATCCAATCTGAAATTGTAACTTGCTGAGCTGGACTGAGAATCGCACCGCCTCTATGGTTGTCGCCTTTCCCCTTTTTTAAGAGTAGTGAGTCGGCGGGAACTCTGGGCGTTACCCTTGCCTTAGAATTTTGATACAAAATAACGTTGTCAGTGGTAGGCATGTTGAAGTTCCCATTTGCCGTACTGTCGCCGTGGCACCTAAAACAACTCATACTCAGAATAGGTCTTACGTTATTAATAAAGAAGGCCTGCTCAGCCGCATTGCCCCCTCCCGTGGAGCGAAGCACATCGGTAAAGCCTAGTTTGATGTTATTATCCCCCGGTTCTAATAAGAAGGGAACTATCGCAGCTCGATTGGAGAGTACAGCTCCAGGTAAGGAGGGTGTAGCATTAGAATCTGCGGCTTGAGATTGTGGAGCTTCAAGAACCGAAGTAGCCATGGTGTTACTAGAGTTAGAGCGGGTTCCGCTAGACACAAAAACATTCACTCCAACCACTCTTAGCGGATAACTTGGAGAATAAACTCGCCATTGAGAAAATTCGTAAACTCCATCCGTTAAGTATCTGACCCCCACTTCAATAAAAGCTCCGTTGTGGCCAAGTGCTGCTAGCGGAAATCTCAGGTACTGGTAAATTCCCCCAGTCGTCAAACCACTGGGGACTCGAAGGTCCGCGGTAAATTTCAAAGTAGGCCCAGTGCTTCCCCCGCCTCCTGAAGGTCCTCCACCCACACCCGGACCCGATCCGACTTCTGAACTTCTAATCCACTGTTCTAGCTTAGCAATATCAGAAGCGATGGGAAGTTGATTACCTCCACCATGCCCATTCCCTCCTTTGCCTTTCTTTAAAATTAATGAATTATCGGGATCGTTAGGTACCACTCGTCTAAAAACCTCATTGTAAAGCAGTTGGGGATCATTAAAATTCATAGAAAAAGAATTCACAGCAGCGGAACCTTGCAAAGTGCTATCGTGACAATTTTTACAGTTAGTGCGCAGAACTGGAACCACGTTAGTCATGAACAAACTTCCCGAGGGAGTATTTTCTTGCCCCGCAGAAGCTGTCAGGATCCATTGACGAATTTTTTCTTGATCTTCTGGTCTTGGTAACTGAGGGCCCCCACCGTGCGCCCCACCATTTCCCATTCCTTTGACTAACAACCTGGAAGTATCCGGAGACCCCGGAGTGATTCGGTTAAAACTCTCAGCGTGAAGACGTTCCACATCGGTAGGATGCATATAAAACGAAGAGGCAGCAGCATTGGTCGAATCAGAGTGACAGGAAAAACAGTTGGATTGCAACACGGGTCGGACATTCACTGCGAATGCGGCCAATTGAGCCGCACTGGTCGAGCCCTTTTTATCGTGAAAAGCCCCACAACCCGACACCAATAGGCCACACAGAGCTATTAGAAAATACATTTTTGAGACAACGTTCAAAGGTATTTCCTTTCAGTTTTAGGATCTAAAAAGATTAAGCATGTTGAAGTCGGACGATGTAATGTTCGAAGGTGCGTAATCTTGAACCCGCATTCTCTGCATTCCTAGCACAGAGGCCACCAATGCATGCGCTTCATAAGAGGAATCTCTTCCCACAAGATTGACGTTCGTGTCCGGATTAGCTGTTCCTCCAGCTTGATCGTTGCTCCGAAAACCGCCTAAGAGAAATTGGGTCGGTCTCTCATTGTTGAAGCACAAAAAAACATACATCGCGCCATGAATAGGGGAAAAATCACCTGATGCATTTTTGGAATTAGCGCTAAATGAAGTAGCTCCGTCCGTTACCACCGCAAGCGCAAGAAATTTTCGAGCGACTGCATGGGCCAATAGGATGGGTCTCATGGTGTTTGCCAGAATCGCGTGTTGGCCAGTATTAGCCGCATCCCAACCCGCCGTACCGTCATGGTAGTCAAAGTTAGCTTGCAGGGTAGCTACCATGTAAGGTGATAGGCCATCGACCAGCATCTTGGTGCTTGCAGCCAAGGGAACTCTCGGATCTGTAGCCGCTGTCGCCGTCGTGATTCCAAAAGCCGTAGCAATATTGTTATCGGTTCTCGGGTCTAATTGAGCCTCGTTAGCAGCGTTAGCCATCAATTCCCCATTTGCAGCCTTAGTGAGTTCGGCCAAAGCTCTACCACTGGTCATGGCTTGGAACCTCTGAGCAGCGGCTTCGGTTAACCGTTTTGCCCCCGCCGCAGCAGCGACTAAAGCATTAGTAGAGGCCTGTGCCAGAGACCCTTTTTTTAGGGTGAGAAGGTCCTGAGCTTGAGCTAGCGTGGTGGCAACGGCCGGTTTGTTTCCGGGGAAATCTGCGGATGACTGGCCTCTAGCGCCACCTGCATCTGAATTGGAGTTGACTTGAACTCCCATGATTCGATACCGGTCACCCATAGCTTTCACTGTATTCAAAATATGTGGGCCAGGTAAATTTTTATTACTACTTGAATCATCCATGCTGGCCTGATGCCATGCAAAGGCAACATACAATTTACCATTGTTGGCTTCTACGGTGGGTCGGATAGATTCCAGCATTTGATATAATTTTCCTGCAGTATAGAGTGGAGCTCCGTAGGTCATAGATACTCCGGTTCCAGTCAGATTCACTCCCGGTTGCCCCAAACTTTTGTAACTGCCTGCCGTTAAAAACCCACCTCCCACCAATTGGGGAGGGCCTTCAGCACAGAGGGAAAGTCCTCCGGGACAATTGAGAGTGGCGACCGATGCGTTGAAGTTGGGAGCCGCGTGAGCAGGTAGACTTTTAGTCATCAACGAAAAAAGAGCTGGCATAAAAGTGACGGCACTCACCCCAGCTGCGGTCTGCCCGAGGAATTTTCTACGAGAGAGAAATTCCGGATCCCGTTTTAGTTGATGAGCCAAATACTCTTTTTGAATTTCTCTTAAGCTTTTTTGAGCGTTAATCACAATACTCATAAGTTCCTCTTCTTAAATATTAAATAGCTAAAGCTTCCAAAGATGAGGCTACCGCTGTGCAAATCACCACGGCAGCATCCCCAATCAATTTTCGGTTATTAGTTGCCGTAATAGTTTCAGCTGCAAACACTTCGGCAAAAGTTAAAACCATTTGATCCATTTCTTGAGGGGTGGCTACTCTTCCAAAAAACATTGTGATCAATGCAGCAGTCGCTTGCTTAACGGCCGCGTCAGTAGCTAAAGCTTCTCGTGTTAGAGCTGTTGCAGGGGCTTGTAAATTAAAGCCTTTAAAAATCTTCCGGTTAGTATCGGTCAAAGGGTTCTCTTTGTCCCGCAAGGCGCCACACACATTGGCTGCAATCATATAAACCGCACTTAGCGATGCCGTATTCATCTCTGCAGCCTGCCCCATTTGAGGGAGGTTATTTTTTTGAGCATTATAAATAGTGTAAATATTATTAATGGCGGTTGGATTATCGATTCCAGCCACTCGGATGTAAGAGGCCACCATAGAATTAAACCTTAAAGGTGCAGCGACAGCTGGAATTCTCGGGGTTGAATTGGAATTTCGATTACTATTATTGGTACCTCCACCGTTGGGGGGGAAGTCTAGGCCGCCTAGAATTTTGGATTCAATCTTACAACCGGAAAAGCTCAGCATCATAATCAGAAAAAGAAAACTTTTCAGAGTTAGAGTTAAGGATAACGGCATAAAATTCCTTAAATTTGTGCGGAAGACTTAAATTATGTATGAGCAAACTCGATACCGACTTTTTTTAGAATCAGTAATTGATTGAAAGCAATGAACAAAAGCTAGGAATCGTCTTCTCTTTAAACACAGACACAATCTTTAAACAGTTGTCTTTTTTTTTTACAAAAAGGAAAAAACGGAAATAACTCATTGATGTTCATAACTAAAATGACATGTCAAAGAATTAGGCGAAAACTAACAGTTAGACAGCAACAGAAAGTGGGTTCGATTCAATTTACCTGACATTCTACTCAGTGTAGATACAGCAAAAATTTCATCAGATAAGCTATGGCTTATCTACGGCGCGAAAGGTTCTCATCTCACTTCAAAAACTTTTTTCCTAAAAGCTCTCTAAAATATTTAAAAATGATCATGCCCTCATGAAATCTTTGGTATCAGGCGGTACTTTAGTCCCTTCGTAAGTTTCTTAAAATCAGGTGACAGCCAGAGGAGCAAAATTTAATGCAGGTAATTTTCCAAACCCCTTCGCATTCCGCGAAGCGCTGAGTCTCACTTTTCTGTTAGAGATCCCGGGAGTTCGTCGAGGAGAAGGTCAGATAGCGATGGAGTATTTCCTCGAGGAAACGTTCGTTCACCCCAGGTTTCCGTCGCTATCAACCCATCCCTCATGGGACGAATCTTTTTAAGGTATGACTCGAATACAAAAAGGAGCGGCTGGGCTCACAAGATGATTATAAGCCGTCACGTTATTCCCTTGGCAAGTGACCGTATTAACCGCTGCAGCCATAATCACGCAGTTAAAGCTAGCTCCTGGTGTAATTGGAGCTCCTGTGGGACCGTGGGGGCACATTCCATTGGCAGTTGTTCCGTTGGTATGAAGAATTTTGTTGGTAGCATCGTCGTTTCTAATTATCAAGGTCACTTGGCTTCTTCCCCCCATCGAAACGACAACCGGGTTGGCCTCCGTATTCCAAGCTCCATTTCCCGTTCCGGCAGCAATACTGAAATTTACGACCCCATTGGAATTGTTTCCACCTCCACCTCCACCTGAACCTGAACCTGAACCCGTATTCGTCCCTGGATCGTAATTGTCATCATTGTTCACTTGTAAACAAGATGGGGTCAGGGCAACCCGTCTGAAAAGATTTCTCAAACTGTAGTTATCTTCCTCAAATTTTTGCGACAACTTTTCTTTAATCGAGGCCTCGCTCACATCTAAATCTCGTTGGCAGACATGTTTAAATACCTTTTCGACAGCGCAAGAGGAAAATCTCTGTGCGTTAGCGATCATTTCACCTAACCCTTTAGCGCCGTTTCCTCTAAGGGCCCCACGCCAGCCAAATCTTCTTTCGTTGGTATTTCTAGTCGCCTTATTTTCCCAATTATCGCTAGACACCACGTGTCCACCAGGAAACTCGTTAATCCGATTGATTTTTTGAGCCACCGTGTTCGCAACGTAAACTGGGGCTCCAGTGGTGTTGTCAAAATCGTGGTAAGCAAAGGCTCCTCCCACAGCATCCATGAGTCCATGACAACCTCTACACTCAGTTTGATATTGCTGGGCTCCGGCAAGTCCTCCCCCAGGCGCTCTAGGGACATCTCGTCTTACAAACTCATCAGAAATAGCTGAATCGGGGTCTCTCCAATCTTTAATGTCGGTACACAAAAACTCCCGGTAGGCGAAATGAATCAATCTGCGGTTAGTCCCCGCAATGGCATGCTCCAACATAAACTGACGAGAAGTCAAAACTCCAGCAGCATCTGGAAAATTGGCCCTCTGTCCTGATTGGATGGTGAGGTTTTGAGGAGAAAGAATCGTTCTGGCTGTGAAAGCTGTATTCAGGGCTGTATTATTATTCAAGGCAACTCTTGTTCCATTCAAAGCCACTGTGAAATCTCCCTTGACGAGTTCAGTGTAGGGACGGTCTCTCCCTGTCGTAGGATCTAAAAAGGTATTGGCAATTCCCATCGCAATAAAATCATTCAAAGGAACATCTGCAGCCTCACTTCGAGTTGAGAGAGGAGCAAAGTAATTAAACAGACTCACATTATAGAAATCGTCGTTGTTAAGAGCTTTATTAGCAGCCTCACCATATTTACCTTGTGAAATCAGTGTCGCCATGTCGGTAAGAACAGGGGAATCGTAGTTCAACTTAACACCGGCAATGCGGGTATAAAGCTTTTGAGCCTTCTCCAGGGGAGTCTCTCCGTGTGCTAACTGACAAGTCAGAGCGATGATTCCCACTGTGATTATCCACTTGGTTTTTAGTGAGGCAATTCTCAAAATCATTGGCCCTCTCATCTGCGCGGTTTTTTTCTTTGTAAGCACTTTAATTAAAAAAACAGAACGTTTGTTAGAAGTGCGAAAATCGTTCCAGCTTTATTCAAGCGAAAAGATTGTGAACATTTGTCGATCTTTTAGTGAGTCATTATGAAAATTTACGTAAGAAGCTGATTTTTAAAGTATTGTGTTTGTCTGGACTTTAGACACTTCATTCGATTTTTTTTCAAGTTCCCGTTATCATAAAAATTTCCTAATTTTCTGCGAATCTTTTAAACAGTTGTCGTCCTTGTGATCGTGCGTAAATCTTTTGGCCTTTCAAATGCACTCTAGAAATGGAGAACTTCACGAAAGGAATCATATGGTAGGAGAATTTTCTTTATTTCATTGGCTAGTCGTCTTCGCGATCGTTTTGGTTGTGTTTGGGCCCAATAAACTTCCCGAACTGGCAAAAGCTGCAGGTAAAGGCATTAGGGATTTTAAGAAAGCCCTCAATGAAGATGAGAGCTCAACCAAAGCTCCCCAGGCCTCTATTGAGAGCAAGCCTCACCTGACTGTCGTATCTAGTTCAGAGGATAAAAGACACTCTGCTTAACCCCTCTGACGGTAAGGAATTTTTATGAGCCTTTCTGCGAAGAAAATAAGCTCTGACGGGGAGAGCACCCCCCCAAGCTCTCCTCAGTCAGGCTTAGCGGACTTGCGTTTCCACTTAGGCGAACTGAGGGGCGTCATCCTACGCATGGCTTATGCTTTGGTGTTGGGATTTTGTGTCGCCTACTACTTCTCTGATTGGATTATCGCATTCATGGAAAGACCTCTTCTTAAAGTGCTTCCCCCCGGTGAACAGCATCTCTATTTTATGGGTCTCATGGAAAAATTTTTCATCTACATGAAGTGGTCAGCTTATTTTGGAGCTATTGGGGTATCTCCCTATCTAGTGTATCAAGTTTGGAAATTCGTTTTACCGGGTCTTTACCCTCACGAGCAAAAAATCATTCGCCCTTTCATTGGAGCTGCTATTTTAGCTTTTGCCTCAGGAATGGTTTTCTCTTACTCTTTTGTTCTCCCTTACACTTTCAAATTTCTCATCGATTTTGGAGCTAAAACAGAAAAACCCATGATCAATTTATCCCAATATTTTTCATTAGCGGCTCAGTTGGTCATCTCCACTTCATTGTTGTTTGAACTTCCTGTAGTTCTAGTTCTGCTAGGAAGTTTAGGGATTTTGAAAGTAGACACGCTCACCAAGTACCGAAAACATGCTCATGTCGGTTTATCGATAGTAGCTGCTGTCATCACACCCATGCCAGACGCCTTTTCGATGGTCTTAGTCCTCATTCCGCTATGCTTGCTCTACGAGGCGAGTATTGTTGCCATCCGCTTGCTTCAGAGAAAAAAGAAACCTCTAAAGAGCCTTGGTGTAACCTCCGTCGACTAAAACATCCGTTCCGGTCAAATAGGTATTGGCATTCGAACACAAAAAAACAGCGACTTTAGCTATTTCTTCGGGAGTCGCTACTCTTCCCACCGCAGTTTCCTGAGCCATCGATTCAAAAAAAGCAGGCGATTTTTTCTTTAATTCTTCGAGCCTCGCCGTTCCCGTTGGGCCAGGTAAAAGATTATTAACCAAAACCCCCGCTCGTCCCACCTCTTTGGCTAGACTTTTAGCATAGGCGGTAAGTCCAGCACGAAAGGTTGCACTCACGGGCAGCTTAGGAATGATTTCAACGGCTGAGGTTGAGGTAATAGTGAGAATTCTTCCCCATTTCTTTTTTTTCATTCCAGGAACCAAAAGCTGGGAAAGTAAAATCACCGAACGCAACAAAGAATGATAGCCTTTATCCCAACCCTCTAAGGAAATATCTAAAGTGTGTCCCGTCGCTGGGCCGCCGACGTTATTGATCACAATGTCTATCGTTGCTGACTTTTGTATTTCGGAAACAACTTTTTTAATCTTCTTTTCATCGGTTAAATCGAGTTCTTTCCCCGTGACTTTTACGGTGGGATTTTTTCTTTTCAAATTTTTAACCGCAGCCTCCACCTTGGAATAATCACGACTGGCAATGATGACATGAGCCCCCTCCTCCACGAAGGTTTGAGCAATCGCATAACCGATTCCGCTGGAGCCACCAGTAATAAAAGCCGTTTTGTTTTTTAATCCCAGTTCCATTATCCCCCCTTAAGACGAACTAATTTTTCTTTCCATCGGCTTTGGACCATATCTCGGATTTTTTTATTTTCCGGATTCTCTAAAGAAGGATCCTTTTCGAGTAACTCCAAAGCCTCATTCCTGGCTAAATTAAGTAACTCTGCATCCCTAAGAATATGGCCCACTCGAAAACCGGGTAGCCCACTTTGCCGAGTTCCCAGAAATTCCCCTGGACCGCGAAGTTTGAGATCCTCTTCAGCAATTTCAAACCCATCTTCCGAACGCTCCATAATTTTCAATCTTTCAGTCACAAAAGACTCGGCAACTAAAATGCACTCACTCTGCAAGCTTCCTCTTCCGACTCGCCCCCTCAACTGATGCAATTGGGACAAACCCAAGCGCTCCGGATGCTCGATCGCTATCAAAGTAGAATTGGGAACATCAATTCCCACTTCAATGACGGTGGTAGCCACCAGTATGTCATATTTTTTATTCTTAAAATCGAGAAGAATCTTTTCTTTTTCATCAGCTTTCATTTTCCCATGTAAAAGCGCCAATGAATGAGAAGGAAACACCTCTTTTCTTAATGTTTCATACATTTCGGTAGCCGATTTTAAATCTAATTTCTCAGAGGCTTCGATCAAAGGATAAATGATGTAAGCTTGTTCTCCTCGTTGCAATCGCTCTCGAAGTTTGGCGTATAGTTTGTGCCTTTCACGATCTTTAATAATGGAAGTTTTAATAGGAATTCGATTGGCAGGTTTCTGACGAATTAAAGTGAGATCCAAATCTCCATAGAGTGTAAAGGCGAGTGTCCTTGGAATCGGAGTTGCTGTCATCATGAGAAGATGGGCCCCTTCCCCTTTTTGAACAAGAGCATTTCTCTGTTCCACCCCAAAACGGTGCTGTTCGTCCACGATCACCAAACCCAGCTTATGAAATTGAACCCCTTTTTGAAAAAGCGCGTGAGTTCCGATAACCAACTGCGCTCTCCCTGTTCGAATGGCCTCCTTAACCTCGTTATCACTGGCATTGGAGTGAGTTAACAGTAAAGGAACTATCCCCAAAGGCTGGAATAATTTTTCGGCAGTTCTGAAATGCTGTTGAGCTAACAATTCGGTAGGTGCCATGAGAGCCGTTTGAAACCCATTTCCAGACGCAATCACAGCCGAAGCCAGAGCCACCACCGTTTTACCCGAACCCACATCTCCCTGGACCAATCGGCTCATCGCAAAATGGCGTTCTAAATCCCTTTGGATATCCTTGAGAGCTGTTTGTTGATCCCCAGTAAGTTCAAAGGGAAGAGATTGAAGAAATTTTTTTAGCTCTGAAGAATCCGTCTTTAAAACGGGGGCCTTTTCGCTTTTTTGGTTTTTCTTTTTTAGCCCGAGTCCTAACTGGAGAACAAAAAACTCCTCAAAGATAATTCTTTGCAAAAACTTAGAAACTTGGTTCTCTTGTGGGCACTCCTCAGGAAAATGGACTGCTTTAAAACTACTTCTCAAAGAAGGAAGGTTCAATCTCTCTCTCATCGAATCCGGCAATGAATCATCTAGGGAGTTTAAGGAAAGCTTCATCACCTCTCCCATCATTCTGCGAAGAGTCTTTTGATGAAGTCCTTCAGTTTCGCTATAAACAGGGACCACTCGCCCAAAATGAATGGAGGCTTTCGGTTTCCCCTCCTGAAACTCAGTCATTTTTTCGTATTCCGGATGGGTGATTTGGGGAAATCCTTTGAAAAATTTCACTTCGCCAAAACAAACCAAGATGTTTCCCTCAGCAAAATCCTCTTTTAAGGAAGGATAGGCATGAAACCATGAAAAAGCGACACGGCCAGTGTCATCAGCAGCCACTACTTCCAAACGCATTTTTCTTCCTTGGCGAATCTCTCGGCAAGAGATGACTTTCACCAGAAGTGTTGCGTTTTGATTAGGAATCAATTGACGGCATTTGGAAATTTTTCGCCGGTCCTCGTAGGCTCTCGGTAAAAAATAAAGCGCATCTTCAACAGTGGAGATGCCCTTTTTCGACAAAACTTGAGCGAGCTTCGGACCTACCCCTTTAATAAATTGGATGTCGGTCGAAAGAACATCACTCATACTTGACGCTTAAAACTTCATATTCGATTTCCCCTTTTGGAACTCGAATCGTCACACAATCGCCTTCTCGCTTATTTAAAAGCTGGCGAGCTACCGGAGATTCTATAGAAATCATTCCCGATTTAATATCGGCTTCATCGGTGCCCACGATCGAATAGTTTTTGATCTCTTCCGAATCCAGGTCTTTCAACTGTACCGTTGCCCCAAATACAATTTTGTCTGTTCTAATTTCTTTAGGATCCACAATTTGCGCTCGAGCTAACTTGTCTTCGATCTCTTTAATTCTTCCCTCAATAAAAGCCTGTTTTTCCTTGGCCGCATCATATTCCGCATTTTCAGAAAGATCGCCATGGGCCCTAGCCGTCGCAATCTCTTGAATCACTTTAGGTCGCTCTACGGATTTCAAGTGCTTGAGTTCTTCGTCTAATTTAGTTTTCCCTCGAAGGGTCATAGGAATGGAATTCATTTTTTATTCACCTTTCGCCCATTTCTCACTGAGAACTTTACCGATCTTGGAGACAATGCGTTCCTAGACGGATTTTTTTCATTTCGGAGATCGCCTGAACTCCGGCTTTAGCAGAAGCTAGGGTTGTAAAATAACAAAGATTTCTCATCAGCGTTGCTCGCCGTAATTCATAAGCAGCCCCCACTTCATGAACCCCTAGGGCCGAAGTATTGACCACCAATTGGATCTCACCATTTTTGATATGGTCTACCACATGAGGGCGCCCTTCGTTGACTTTATTTATGGTCGAAATCTTGATCTTGGCCTGACTCAGCGCTTCAGCAGTTCCCCGAGTGCCACAAAGCTCAAACCCTAAATCCGCTAACTGAGTCGCCACACCCACTAACATGTCTTTGTCGTCATCTTTAACGCTCAGAAAAGCCTTGCCCGATGTGGGCAAAGGGAACCCGGCAGCAATCGTCGACTTGCCAAAAGCCTCACCAAAAGTTTTTCCCACTCCCATCACTTCTCCGGTAGAACGCATCTCCGGCCCCAAAATCACATCCGTGCCACTAAACCGAGTGAAGGGGAAAACAGACTCTTTCACATAAACCAAATCCATGGGCCGCTCGGGAATATTCAAGTCTTTCAGTTTTTTCCCCAACATGACTTTCATGGCTATCTTAGCAAAGGGAATCCCTTTGGCTTTGCTGGCAAAAGGCACGGTTCTCGAAGCTCGAGGATTGACTTCAAGGACGTAGATTTCCCCTTTTTCGATGGCAAATTGAATATTGATAAGCCCTTTCACTTTAAGTTCTAGGGCGATGACCCGAGTTTGCCTTTCCAATTCTTTTTGGATCTCCTGAGACAAAGTCATAGGAGGTAAAGAGCAAGCCGAATCACCCGAGTGAACGCCGGCTTCTTGAATCTGTTCCATCATTCCCACGATCACAACCTCTTCGCCATCACAAATAGCGTCCACATCCACTTCAACTGCGCTGTTTAAAAATCTATCGATGAGTAAAGGAGATTCTTCAGAAATTTCAGAGCCTTTCAATAACCACTTTTGAAAATCACGGCTGTTATAAATAATCTCCATTCCTCTTCCTCCGAGGACGAAGGAGGGACGAACCAACAAAGGGAATCCCAGTTGCTCCGCAGCTTCTAATGCTCTATCGGGATCGTTAACTGTCACGCTTTCTGGCTGTTTGATTTCTAACTTATAGCAAAGCGCTCTAAATTTATCGCGGTCTTCGGCAACTTCGATAGCTTGTGCCGAGGTCCCCATGATGGGAACATTCATTTTAGCCAGTTTTCGACTTAAATTTAAGGGAGTCTGACCTCCAAAATGAACCACTATCCCCTCAGGTTTTTCTTTATCAATAATGTGCAAGATGTCCTCAAGAAAAAGAGGTTCAAAGTAAAGCTTGTTGCTGATGTCATAATCGGTGCTCACCGTTTCAGGGTTGCAATTGACCATGATGCTTTCATACCCCTCTTCACGAAGAGCGAAAGAAGCCTGAACACAGCAGTAATCAAATTCAATCCCTTGACCAATTCGATTCGGTCCCCCGCCTAAAATCACCACTTTTTTAGAGCGGTTATCCGAGGGAAGATCATCCCCTTTTTTCTCATAGCTTGAATAATAGTAGGGAGTAGTGGACATAAACTCAGCCGAGCAAGTATCCACCATTTTATAGACGGGCTTAAGATGAATTTGCTCGCGCTTGGCCCTGACCTGTTCTGCTGAAGATTTTAAAAAGTAGGCAATTCCATCATCTGAGAATCCCATTCTCTTCCAGTGACGAAGCTCTTCGAAAGATACATCATTTAATCGCCCCGCCCAGTGAGCCATTTTTTTCTCTTCCAATACAATTTCTTCGATATTCCTTAAAAACCAAGGATCAATATGGGTCAGGACATGAATTTCATCTAACGAAATGCCTTCTCGAAAAGCTTGGGCAATCCAAACCAATCGATCCGCTTTTGGAGTTTGGATGTATTGTCGAATCCCCTCAATCCAACTGGTTCCCGAGCGGAGCTTACGTCGTTCCGAAATAGGATTAAATCCCCACCATTTATTTTCCAGAGAGCGCATCGCTTTTTGAAGAGACTCTTTAAAAGTCCTTCCTATGGCCATCGCCTCCCCCACCGATTTCATGGAGGGGGAAAGCCTAGGATCCGAGTTGGGAAATTTCTCAAAGGCAAACCGAGGAATTTTAGTGACTACATAATCTATACTAGGCTCGAAACAAGAAGGGGTCTTCTTAGTAATGTCATTAGGAATTTCGTCTAACGTATAACCGATTGCTAGTTTGGTTGCGATTTTAGCAATGGGAAACCCAGTCGCTTTAGAAGCTAAAGCCGAACTTCGAGACACACGCGGGTTCATTTCAATAGCCACTTGTCGACCTGTTTTAGGATCTACCGCAAACTGAATGTTAGATCCCCCAGTATCCACCCCGACCGCTCGAATAATTCGTAAAGAGGCATCGCGCATCTCTTGATATTCCCGATCGGTCAAAGTCTGTGCGGGAGCGACCGTAATACTATCTCCGGTGTGAACACCCATGGGATCAAAATTTTCAATGGAACAAACAATCACCACATTGTCTTTGGAGTCTCTAATGACTTCCAATTCGTATTCTTTCCAACCCAACACCGATTCTTCAATAAGCACTTCACTCACAGGAGAAGCTTCTAGCCCCTTAGCACACTCCACTCGGAACTCTTCAATGTTGTAAGCAAAGGCAGCTCCGGTGCCTCCCAAAGTGAATGACGCTCGAATAACAACAGGAAAGCCTATCCTATCGACGATTTTGACTCCATCTTCTAAGGTTCGGGCCAATCCACTTTTGGGAAAATCTACTCCAACTTGAGAGAGAACTTCTTTAAAGCCCTCTCGGCTTTCGGCTAACTTAATTGCTTTTTCTTTAGCCCCGATTAGCTCAACTTGATATTTTTTCAGGACGCCTTTTTCTGAAAGTGCCATAGCTAAATTCAAAGCCGTCTGTCCACCCACGGTGGGAAGAAGCGCCTGAGGCCTCTCTTTAGCAATAATATCTTCTAAATACTCAACGGTTAAAGGTTCAATGTAAGTTCGGTTAGCAAACTCAGGATCGGTCATAATCGTGGCTGGATTACTATTCACCAAAACCACTTCGTACCCTTCATCTCTTAACGCTTTACAAGCCTGCGTTCCCGAGTAATCAAATTCACAAGCTTGGCCAATGACAATAGGTCCCGATCCGATGAGAAGTATTTTTTTAATGTCGGTACGTTTGGGCATAGGTTTCAAATCCTACTGTTATCGTCGTAAATTCTCTCAATCGGCATGTGGTTGTAAATACGATGTTTGAGATACATTCCAACTAACAACCATAACCAATTTTGATAAGTGTCAAAATCTTTAGCCTTCTTGAACTCTTTCACTTTGTTTTTGATGTAGCTATGGACCGGAGTGGGATGGAAAGAGGGCTTTCTCACAAAACTAAAATGGGCCTTTTTATCTTGCCCTTCTTTCACCAAACGACCCTCAATGATATCTCCGCGAGAAATCCCCAGAAAATCACTAGGGGTTCGTTGGTGCAATTCCACCGTGGTGCCGGTAAAAAGTTCTTTTGCTTTTAAAACTCCGTTGGATACTTTGGTGACCTCGTAAAGTCCCCGAGTGTTCCCTTCTTTCACATGCGACCATTCGACTTGAATATTTTGGGGTAAATCAGCGATAGCATCGGGCAATTTTTTTTCAAAAATACACCAATCGTAAAAAAAGTCCCACAAATCTTCGATAAGCTCCGCTCGCTCAGGTTGAGTTAAAGTAATTCTTAACCGCGTATGAAAATCACGACGAAGTTCAGCCAAAGTCTCGGTTTTAGTGACTTTAATTATACGATCGACAATAGACTCAAATTCAGGATGAGCAGTTTCTGAAACATGACCTGTTTTTACTGGAGTATCTTGATTCATTGAATGAACCCTCGGATGAAATAATCAAAAATGTAACTGGCATCGCTCGGTCCGGGCGCACTCTCCGGATGGAATTGCACACTGTAGAATTTTAAACTTTCAGAAACAAACCCTTCCACCGTGCCATCATTCAAATTAACATGATTTAACTGAACTTCTTTTCCGGGCAAAGTTTCTGCTTTCACAGCAAAACCATGATTTTGCGAAGTAATCAGGATTTTCTGGTTACTCAAATCTTTCACAGGATGATTAATGCCATGATGACCAAATTTTAGTTTATACGTTTGAGCCCCCACAGCTCTCGCCAATAGCTGATGACCCATGCAAATAGCTAAAATAGGAACTTTCCCGATGAGCTTTTGAATTTCTTGAACACTATTAGGAACGGTCGCTGGATCCCCAGGACCATTGGATAACAAAATAGCTTTAGGATGATACTTCAGAACCTCTTCAGCAGGAGTATGGTAAGGGACCACCTGAACTTGAAATCCCCGTTTTCCAAAATGCCTCAAAATGTTCCACTTCACTCCGAAATCGTAAACTACGATGGTTCCTGAATCCTGTTTCCATCCTTCTTCAGAGTAAACATAAGGTTTTTTACAGCTCACTTTGGAAACAAGATCCAGCCCTTCCATGGAAGGGACCGATTTTAAAAGTTGCTGCGCATGAGCTTTCAACTCTGAGCTTTTGAGTTTTTGAGTAGGGAAAATCACAGCTCTCTGAGCCCCCTCATCTCTTAAAATTTGAGTGATTTCTCGAGTGTCGACTTCACTAATGGCTGGGACTTTGGCCATCGATAAATAATCGCTCAAAGTTTGCACCGAACGCCAATTAGAAGGGACGGGACAATATTCTCGAACGACCACTCCGCTTAAGAGCAAGGATGACGACTCTAAATCGTAAGGATTGACTCCGGTGTTTCCAATTTGGGAGCTACCCATGACCACAATTTGATTTAAGTAAGAAGGATCGGTGTAAATTTCCTGGTACCCGCTCATACCCGTATTAAAAACCGCCTCACCCCCTTTGGAAATTTCAGAACCAAAACCTTTCCCTTCAAAGAGATGACCGTTTTCTAAAAAAAGAGCCGCTTCAAAGAAACTCATCGAGTTCCTCCTGGTAACTCACTGTAAACCACTTTTCCTGCCACAATCGTGTAACGAACTTTTCCCTGAACATCCCAACCATCAAAGGGGGTGTTTTTACTTTTAGATCGAAACTCGTTTTTATTAATTCGATATTTCATATCAGGATCAAAAATAGTGATATCGGCATCTGCCCCCACTTTGAGAGTTCCCTTGGGAATTCCGATAATCTCAGCCGGCTTATGGGTCATGGCCGAAATAATTCTCTTCAAAGAAACCCCTTTTTGGAGAGCCACTCGATAGTAAAGCGGAAATGATGTTTCTAAACCCACCATTCCAAACTCTGCATGATCATATTCCACCTCTTTGTCTTCGACTGAATGAGGAGCATGATCCGATGCCAGAGCATCAATGGTTCCATCCGCTAATGCTTCAGTGACCGCTTCAATATCTTGAGGTTCTCTTAGTGGCGGGGCCACTTTAGTATTAGTATCATAGGTCCCAACCACCTCATCCGTCAAAGTGAGGTGATGCGGTGTCACTTCTGCAGTGACCTGAATACCTCGCCGCTTCGCTTCTCGGATGAGGGCCACACTTCCTGCGGTGCTGACATGAGCCACATGAAGTCGAGCGCCTGTCAATTCTGTCAGTAAAAGGTCTCTGGCTACAATAATTTCCTCGGAAGCTTTGGGAATTCCTCTCAAACCAAATCGAGCAGAGTTGAAACCTTCATTCATCACACCTCGCCCTTTTAAGTGAGCGTCTTCAGCATGACAAACCACCGCAAGGTTAAAGCGCTTAGAATAATCTAATGCTTTTCTCATGAGGTAAGAGTTCATGACCGTTTTGCCGTCATCCGAAATGGCGACAATGCCCGCCTCCCACATTGAACCGATTTCTGCCAACTCCTGACCTTCAAGCCCCTTAGTGATGGCACCTATGGGATAAACATTGATAGAACTCTCCGATGCCACTTTTTGCTGAATGTAAGTGGTAATGAAACTTGAGTCGTTGACCGGCTTGGTATTGGCCATACAAGCAATCGAAGTGAATCCTCCTGCGGCAGCGGCTTCAGTTCCCGTGCGAATAGTCTCTTTGTGCGTTTGACCAGGCTCTCGCAAGTGAGTGTGAATGTCGATCCAGCCAGGTGTAGCCAGCCATCCTTGAGCGTTGAGTTCTGTAATAGATTTCCCAGGTGGAACGGTCACTTGAGTTCCTAAGGCTTCAATCTTTCCATTCTGGATTAAAATGTCTCCGACCACGTCTAAGTTTTGACTAGGATCAAAAATTCGGGCTTTTCGAATCACTAACGATCCACTCATACTAATCCCTCGGGCCATTCTCCTCCCGTTAACAGATGAAGAACTGCCATTCGTACAATCACACCATTTCCGACTTGATTTAAAATGACCGAACGAGATCCATCGGCCACTTCAGGAGAGATCTCAACCCCACGGTTAACGGGCCCGGGGTGCATGATCAAAACATTTTCTTTGGCAGATTTTAGAAGAGCTTCGGAGATTCCGTAGAATTTAGAATATTCCCCTCGAGAAGGACTTTGACCTGGATTTAGCCTTTCAAACTGAATCCTTAAAGTCATGATGACATCTTGCTCTTTGACCGCTTTGTCCAACTCATAAAAAACTTTCACTCCCATTTGTTCTACTTTGGGAGGCAACAAAGTAGGAGGTCCACAAACCGAAACTTCAGCTCCCATTTTTTTAAGAGCATAAATATTAGAACGGGCCACTCGACTATGAGCGATATCCCCCACGATCAATACTTTAAGACCTTCCATTTTCCCTTTGAACTCTTGAATGGTCATTAAATCCAATAACGCTTGGGTTGGGTGCTCGTGAAACCCATCGCCCGCATTGACCACTGGAATATCGAGCGTTTGATCTAAATGGAACGGGGACCCTGCTGAGGGGTGCCTTAAGACTAAAAGATCCGGCTGCATGGCTTGAACCGTCTTAGCGGTATCGACCAAAGTTTCCCCTTTTTCAGCGGAACTGCCTTCTTTAGTCAGGATTAGAGTGTTTCCCCCTAACCTCTGAGCGGCTAATTCAAACGAACTTCGAGTTCGAGTGCTGGGTTCAAAGAAAAGCAAAATGACCGTTTTTCCTGTGAGGGTTTGAGGGACCGGCCGACCCGCATCGAGTAATTTTTTAAACAAAAATGAATACTTAAGTACTTGTTCTATTTGGGTTTTTGAAAGAAATTCAGTACCTAAAAGAGATTTAATGCCTAACGAGTTCTTGGAGCTTACCGATGGGTTGTTTTTGTTCTCGCTCACCTTGAGGCAGTAATCTATTCCAAAAGGGTCGAACTTGGCAAGTGTTAGTAAGTGTCCAAGGCTCGAATATTTTTTAACTTTTCGTGAAATGATTGCTTTGATTCTCGGGATGCGTTAATAAAGGCTGGAATTTTATTTTCTGGACTTAAAAAGAGGCTCAAAAAATGGCGAATCATATCGTGGGAACGGAAATGAAACTTAAAACCGGTTTAGCCGAGATGCTAAAAGGCGGGGTCATCATGGACGTCGTTAACCGGGAGCAAGCGATCATTGCTGAAAAAGCCGGGGCTGTAGCCGTTATGGCTTTAGAGAGAGTTCCTTCCGATATCCGAAAAGAAGGCGGCGTCGCTAGAATGTCTCCTCCCGAAATTGTTGAAGAGATCATGAATGCCGTTTCTATTCCCGTAATGGCGAAATGCCGGATTGGCCATTTTGCCGAAGCGATGGTTCTCGAATCCCTAGGTGTCGATTACATCGATGAGAGTGAAGTACTCACTCCAGCCGATGAGCAATATCACATTGATAAAATGGATTTTAAAACTCCCTTTGTTTGTGGCGCCCGAAATTTAGGAGAGGCTTTACGAAGAATTGGCGAAGGGGCTGCCATGATCCGCACCAAAGGTGAAGCCGGGTCTGGGAATATCGTTGAAGCGGTTCGACACTTAAGAACTTTAAGAAGCCAAATTCGTCGATTAACCACTTTAGGTTCTGAAGAGTTGATGAATGAAGCTAAAGAATTAGGCGCTCCGCTTGCTTTAGTTCAATGGGTGGCTCGAGAAGGGAAACTTCCCGTACCCAATTTTGCAGCGGGCGGAATTGCAACTCCAGCCGATGCGGTTTTAGCTATGTATTTGGGTGCAGAATCGGTTTTTGTGGGAAGTGGTATTTTTAAATCTTCAAGTCCCGAGAAACTGGCCCACGCCATTGTTCAAGCCACTACCCACTATCAAAATCCGAAAATTGTGGCAGAGTGTTCTAAAGGTTTGGGAGCTCCCATGAGAGGTCTAGATATTCATCAGTTGAAAGCTGAAGAAAGACTTTCGGAACGAGGTTGGTAAACTCTATGAAGGTTGGAATCCTAGCTCTTCAGGGGGCGGTTCAACCTCATGAAGAAAAACTCAAAGAACTTCGAGTCGAATCGGTTCAAGTTCGTTACCCAGAACAACTTAAAGAAATTCGCGGAATTATTCTTCCTGGTGGTGAAAGCACCACTATGATCCATCTTCTAAAGCTAAATCAGTTGTGGGGCCCCTTAAAAGAATTTGTTCAAACGCAACCCACTTGGGGAATTTGTGCGGGCTCCATTCTACTGGCCAATGAAGTGACTCATCCCTCACAAGAATCTTTGAACGCTCTTGAGATTACAGTTGAACGAAATAGTTATGGTCGACAAAACGAAAGTTTCATCGACACTCTTGTAGCTGGAGAAACTTGGAAAACTTTCTCTTCAGATCCCAAGCCTATTGAGGGAGTTTTTATTCGAGCGCCCAGAATTAAAAAGTGGTCTTCAAATATCCAAGTGGTATTTGAACATCGAAATGAACCGGTCATGGTGAAGAAAAATCATTGTCTCGCTTCCACTTTTCACCCTGAGCTCACCGATTCTTCCTTAATCCACAAATATTTTTTGACTCTTTGTCGATAACTCAAGTCCAAAATTTTCTGAGCGCCCTATTTTTATTCCTTTTCAATGGTAGTAATTACAACCTCGAGCATAACAACCCATGTTGCTGTAGTTGAAACACTGATTCATGGCGAACTGCTGAGCATCGTACGGATTGTAACCCACTGCCGAGTAAGTGTTGCCATTCATATCACTCGCGTAACAAATTACATTATAAGTGTAGACGCGATAGGGGTAAGGGTAATTGGGATAACTCGGATAATAAGGATAGTGGGGATAATGATGTGGAAAAGGGTAAGGAAACCTTGGTAAGCGGGGTCGAAAAACCTGTCCTTCAGAATCTTGAGGCTTTTTGTCCTCTGGATTACGTAACAAGTTTTCCGTCTGTCCCAGGATCTGACTGAGCTCTTCAGCAGGAATGAGAGAGTCGAAATCCACTTTTGATTTTTCTTCCGAAGTTAAAGCGGCTCCTCGTTGAGATTCTTGAGAAGATTCTGTGGGAGATTCTGGGATGCTATTCGCATGTAGGTTTTTTAGCGAAAACAGCAGCCAAAAACCGATGAAGTAGAAACGAAGTTGTTGTTTCATGGGTGCCTCCAATGTTGTTTTTCCCTAAGTTCATCACCTAGAGATTTCAATGGAAAGTATGAAGTGCAACCTCGATTCCAAAAAAAGGAATCCTCTTAAAAAAGGACAAAAAAAGGCAAAGTGTAAATTTAAGAAACAGGGGTCTGATACAACTCTTTGAATTTGAGCCTTTTTCTAGGCCGAATGGGAGTGGCATTAAAGTTGCTCCCTCAGCTAGGCGGTCCCATTGGGATAGAGGAATCTATCCCGCTTTGAAGAAGAAGGAGTTGGTAGACTATGCAGAACGTTGTCAGAGTTTTTTTCTTAGGTTTCCTTTGCGCCCTCATGGCTATTCCCTCTCCCCTTGAAGCCGGAAGCCACAGTGCTTATCCCGGAGGATATTATTATGGTCCCCGACCCGTTTGCAGAGCGGGCGGCGTGGGCCCTGGATGTGTGGCCCCTGTGAGAAAATCGGTGAGAGCCGTAGGGAGAGCTGCAGTTGGAGTGACACGAGCCGTAGGAAGAGCTGCAGTTGGAGCCGTTAGACTTGCTGGAAGAGCAGCTTTGTTTCCGTTTAGAGTGGCTAGAGCTGCTGTGAGAGGAACTGGAAGACTTCTATTCGGCAGACGCTGTTGCCGAATTTAGATGGCCTCACTCAAATTACTGTTCGACACAATAGAGGCGATAGGAATTATTGCAAGCTGCAGATCCTTTATCAATCGCATTAGAATTTGTTGAGTTTCGAAATCCGTATTGTCCGTCATCGCTAGCATCACAGAAACCCAGAAAATTTTTAGACCCGCCCAATCATTCAGTTGACTTCATTGAAGAAATGCTTCCAAAATCTCTCCATTCAAGAATTGTTACTTTTGAGGATATGAATGGACCCAAGGTTTCCCAAATGGCTTAGAACCCTCGTTGGTAAGCTCGACTTTTTAGGCATCCCCAATTTAGCCCCGCTTTTGTGCGCCATGGCAATTTTGGCGTTTGTAGCCAAAGCGATGGGAGGAGCTTCCATTGAACGCTTTTTATTCGATCCCTATCTAGTGCTTCAAGGAGAGTGGTGGCGACTTTTTGGGTTTCCGGTATCTGATGGCTTAGACAATCCGCTCTATTTAATCTTCTATGTGCTCTATCTTTACTTTGTTATTAACACTCTCGAGGGACAATGGGGCCCCGGTCCTTTAACCGTGTTTCTTCTTTTAGGATACCTTTCTGCTTTAGCGGCTAGTTTCATCACCATGCAGCCCATTTCTATTTGGTTTTATATTTTAGAAAATGTGAGCTTGGCTTTTGGAACTTTGTTCCCCGACTTAGAGCTATACCTCTATTTTATTTTGCCCGTTAAAGCTAAATGGCTGGCCATGTTGGCTGGAGCTCTCATTCTTTTCAAATTTGTATTTGCCAGTCTCATGGGAAAACTTTTTATCGCTCTGACTTTGTTCCCCTATCTGCTTTTCTTTTCGCCAATGTTAATCGGCGCAATCAAAAGTAAATACCGAGTGAACAAAAACCGAAAAAAGTTCGATTCGGACATGTGGCGGTAAACTCACCCATATTTCTTTTTTAGGGTTTCAACCCACTGGACATACTCGTTCTGGGCCCCTTCTTTGCTTTTCCCTTTTAATTTAGCCCAGGCATCATATTTGGCTCTGCCTTTCATATCCAGCATCCCGGGGCGACTTCCAGTCACATCTCCCTCAGTGGCCTGCTTAAACAAAGCATAAAGCTGCAAAAGCTCTTCGTTGGTAGGTCTCTTGGTGATTTGCTGAATCTCTTGGGCCGCTTTTTCAAACTGCTGTTGGTTCATAAAAGTCCTCATTTTTTTTAAAAACTCTGATTTATCAACTTGACGGTCACTAGTAGTGTTTCATAATACACGCATAGGGAAAATCTCGGCAACGGAGACTAGATGAAAAAATTGATCGCTGTACTACATCTATGTGTAATTTTGTCATTGGCTCAAGCTTCTACCCCACCTTTGCAACACCCTTTCAAGCCTGCTGACTCAGGAACCGATCCCCTCATGAAAAAAGCCTGGCACTTAAAACGGATTAAAGCTTTTGAAGCCTGGAAAAAGGTCCAGGGCCGTCAAGAGATGACGTTAGCCATTATCGACAGTGGAATTAATTACAACCACCCCGAAGTTGCCCCCAATTTAAAACGGAAAACTATCGAATGGCCCTCAAACGGTGTAGACAAAGATGAAAACGGTTTTATCGACGATATTATTGGGTGGGATTTTGTCAAAGGATCCTTTCTCCCTTTTGATCGAACTGGCCACGGTACTTTTGTTGCCGCTATTGCTGCCGGAGCTATCAACAATGGAGTAGGCGCTTCTGGAGTCTGTCCTAAATGCTCGATTATGCCCCTGCGTTTCTTGAATTATGAAGGATTAGGAGACACCGAAGATGCCATTAAAGGGATCTATTACGCCGCTAAAGAAAGAGTGGCAGCCATTAACTTGTCCTTTGCGGGTGAAGGATACGATCAAGAGCTTTTTGATGCCATTAACACCGCCAGAAAAAATGACGTCGTCGTGGTGGTTTCTTCTGGCAATGATGGGGAAAACATCGAAAAAAGCTCAGTGTATCCTGCTAAATTTAAATTACCTAATCAGTTAACTGTAGCCGCCTCCACCGAAGAGGATGAGCTTTTGGAATCTTCCAACTGGGGGCATACCACGGTTCACATCGCGGCTCCGGGAGATGAAATTATTGGCCCCTGGTTAAATGAGTGGGACACTAACAGCGGAACCTCTTTTTCTGCCGCCGTAGTCACAGGCGCAGTAGGACTAGTTAGATCCGCCAATCCTAAACTAACCGCAGAGCAAGTGGTAAAAATCATCAAAAACACTGCGGAAAAGGTCGAACCGCAAAAAAATAAAACGGTAACGGGTGGGATACTGGACGTTGCCGCTGCCGTCAACTGCGCCACTGAACGCAATTTAAGCTGTTTAAAATAGAGAGCTTCAGTTCTTAATAATTGGGCTACCCAAACTCAGTGTTGAGCGTGGGGTGCTTTTGCCGAGTCAAAAGTCCTCGTTTGGCAAGGGCGGGGACAAGTTGTCTAGGACTGGTTTCTGGAATACTTTCCTCGGCTTGAGTCAGAGAAGAGTAGTCGGTCACCTCATCAAAAATATCGATGGCATCTGACAAACAATTGCGTTGCTTGGTATTATAAAAAACGGGTTTTCCTTCGCGGTATGACTTCCAATCGTGGTCGGCTCTGGTCAAACCTGAAAGCAAATAGGCTTGACGTTTCTCGTCCCATTTTTCTTCGGGGCCCATCATCTTAATGGGGTACTGCGCCAGTTGGTGCTTGAGCTTTTTTAACGAAACATCGATGACTTCCTCCAAAGAGACTAACCGCTTGGCCAGTCCATAATGATCTCGATTGCCCTTCACAGGACCAAAGGCTTCCCCCTTGGGACGAACAGCCTCGGATGAAAAAACCAAGTTGGAGAGTTGCAGAGTTTCCGATTCATCATCCGTTTTCTGAGGGATAAAAATAGCTTCCTTTCCGGTTTTTAATTTGAATCTCACTTGGGCATGGGCCGCAAACCAACGCCGCTTGTTGATAGAATCAAGAATAGGAACATTAGGGTCAAAGCGTTCGATTTGTAACATCACATCTTCAACAGCCCATTCAGGGATTTTTACCACCCAAAACTTTCCTCGATGCCAAACATTAGCTACCCAAATTTCTCCCTCTTTGGGCGCTGGAAGTTTCGCTTTTTCTGCATAGGGTTTGGCTTCCTGCGGGCTTAAAAGGTGCGCGGGACGATAATCAAATAAATTCATACACTCATTAAATCGAGGGCCTCGATCATATCGAACATTCAAAGAGAAGGGGTCGTTAGGTTCGTATCCAGGGCAAACCGAAGAACCTTGGGGCCGACTCACCCGAGTCCTCGAAACGACGTTTGAGGCGTGGTCTGCACAAAGGCTGATAGAGGGTAAAAAAGAAAGGAAAATCCAGAGAAACGACTTCATGAAACCTCTAATGACTACAAGAACCCCTCTTTTAAGAAGGTTTCTAACTTGGAGCCCATCGTTGCAGAATAGATGCCGCTTTAGAAGTAGTGGGAAAAGCAATGAGTGGAGTTATCCTAACAAAACTTGCGTGAGCGACTGCCTAAAAGTTAGACAGAAGATGCGTTCTCCGTAGGTTCTTTATGATGATTAGTGGAAGGTGAGCTGTTAGTGGCTTCCCACTTCGGTTTTACCCCTTACAAATTTGACGGTTTCTTTTAGTTCAAGCTTTGGCTCAATGATTTTAGTTCATGC
>OMIX01000117.1 GCA_900299195.1 Deltaproteobacteria bacterium | reverse complement strand
TCTTCAGTTCTAATAATGACTTCAGTGTGGTTGGGACTGTACTTGATAGCATTTTCGATAAGATTGGTAATCACTTCCTGAATCAGTTTTTGATCTCCTTCAATAGAAAACAAAGGTTCCAGATCGAGGGTGAGTTTGATCTCCTTTTCTTCCGCTAAAAACCTCAAGTCCGAAGCACTGTTTTCCACAATTCTGTTGAGATCGATCACTTCTTTAGAGGTCTCAAGTGACATCGATTCCAAACGAGTGATTTTTAAAATATCAGAAATAAGCCGTGCTAAATCCCCACCCGTACGGTCAATAGCTTTTAGAGAGTCGGTTACGGAGCTTGGCAATTCCCTATTCTCCGTCATGAGTCGGTTAGTAATGGCTTTAATTTTGGCAATAGGGGTTTTTAAATCGTGGCTGAATAAAGAAATAAAATTATTTTTAAACTGGTCGAGTTCTTTAAAGTATTTTGCCTCTTGTTCGAGGAGCCAACGCGATTCTTCTTGTCGCCTAAGAGTGTATCCCAAAAGAATCAAATGAGTACCTAGGACGGTGGTAATAATATTGGAAAAACCTAACCAAAGTTTAAATTGAGAGAATATTAATAAGTTGAAAAGAAAAATAAAAACACAAAAGAGGGCTAAAAGAATCCAAGATAAAGTAAGAGGGTAATACAAAACGAGGAAGCCCGAAATGACAAGAGCCACTGCTGCTCCTATTAAGCTGTACGATTTGGGTAAAAATTTGATTTCTCGCCTATTCAGAAAAGTATCCAAAATGTTAGCTTGAATCTCTAAACGGGCCATTTTCCCAAATGGGGTGTTGAAATCCGAGGCCGGAGAACCCTCTCGACCAATTAAAATAATTTTGTTTTTAAATTCGTCGGTATTGATTTTGTCGGCATTGAAAAGATCCCAAGCATTATAACTAGGAAAACTTCCTGCGGGTCCTTTGAAATCAATTTTGATAGGCTCTAACAAATTGCGGTTGGCTGGATTTGATTGCACCAACTTTTGAGCAGAAAGTGCTAGGGAGGAGCCGTAGGAATAAAAGAGATAGCTTTGTCGAATGACATTGTCGCCGTCTGGAAACAAATTATTAAAACCGTAGTTATCTCCTAGGGTAAGTCGGGCTGGAGGTACCAAACGATTTTCATCGCTAATAGTCGCTGAAAAAACCAGAGGGCTGAATCCTGTGAGAGATCGGGTTCGATGGTCTACCCAATCAAAAAACTGAGTGAACATGATCAGTTTGGGTTTGGTTTGGGAAATTTTTTTTATGAGATCCGAATAAAAAGGACTCAACCACAAAGAAAGATTGCCTTGTTCGATGGCAAGCGTGTTAAGGGGTAGAGTCTCTTTGTCTCTCTGTAGTAGTTGATAAATTTTAGCATCACTCACTCGAACTAGAACGATAGATGTTTCTTTGTTGAGAGTTCCTCTGATTTTAAAAAACTGGTCATAGAGCCACTCGTCTAAATTTCCCAACGGAATGAAAATGAGTAGAACACAAACAAGAAGTCTAACAATTAAATTAAACTTCACCATGGAGCTCTAGAATCTAATGCCTAAAAGAAACTCTAGACCGTTGATACTTGAATCTTGCCCAAAACGATTGATCAACCATTTGAGTTCCACCATGACGGGATTAAACTCAAAGCCGGTTTCAACTACTAGGCTTGGTAAAAATAGAGTTTCTTCATAAAGAGAATCATCAGTCAGTGTTCGATACCAAACAGCACTACTAAATCCTAAGCCGACTCCGAAAGAACTGGTATCCGAGAATTGCCACATTCTTCGAGCGATCCCTTGAACATCAAAAACATGAACCGATTTTAAAATATACCGATATCCCACAAAGCCTCTTAGCATGAGTGGGATATTCTCTGTCATTTTGGAATAATCGTAGTCAAATATAACGCCGCCGCCAAAACCAAAATCATTGAAGTATTCTTCTAGCGGTTCCTTAGTGGTTGCGTTGAGTTTGGGTTCGATGAAAAAATTTCCCCCAGCAGCAAATGCAACATGAAAAATTCCGGCATCAATTCTGGGCTCTTTTTCTGTTCCAAAATAGCGTTTTTCTTTTTTCTCAATTTTTTTGGATTGTGTGTTCGGACTTGGCGCAGCGGGCTCCGCTTTATTGGCTGGAAGTAGCTCCTCAACCGGTTCACTTGATTCTTCCTCAGCCATTAATGGGTACGAGATCAAGTGACTGGTGCTAAACAACATTAGGGTGATTAAAGTTAATTTAAGTGAGGTCATGCCATCTCCAAGATGAGTTTTATTTATTCTAACATATCAATGTAATTCATAAGATAACTCAATGTATCAAGTCGGGCTCTACGGTATCATTGTTGAATGCAGAAATTCAATTGGGCTCTTGTGATCCTTTTTATTTGGGGGTTAGAGGCTCAGGCCAAAGTTCAAGATAACACTCAAAAGGGGATTCATCTTGATCTTGGGGCGGTTCAAACGCGCTTAGAAAAGAAATGGGATGCTCCAACCGGCTATGAGAACTTAGTTTCATCACTTACAGGTTATGTGAGATTGCGAGGAACGGTGCCATTGGGCAAACGGATAGTTTGGGAGCCCTCTCTAGGAACGTTACTCCCTTGGAAATCGGGTGTTGACGGCATGACGAGAAAGTTTACTTCCCATTTGGATTTAACCTTAAGCTATCCCTTATTGCCTTGGCTTAGAGTTCGATTGGGGCCTGGTTTAAAATGGCTTTTTTTACACGGCGATGGGGGAGAGGTGGTTTTAAATAATGGAACTTCAACTTCAAGCTTCTATACTCCGGGATATGCGAGCCACAGCTTTGTGGTGACTGCTCAAACCGGTTTGAGTTGCATTCTAACTTCGAAAATCTCCTTGAATTTTGAACTCTATGGAACTGGAATTTTTGATCATTTGAGACGAAGTTTCGATGCTGCTGCAACCTTGGGGTGGAGACTATGAAAACATTAGCTATGTTTGGGTTTTTATCCTCAATAGCTTTGGGGTGGACCCACGTCGGAAATAATATCCGGGGCTGGAATCAATCTCCGGTAACTTTTTATGTGAACTATTCTAATTGTCCTTTGTCGCAAGCCGAAATGAACGAGATCATCGATGTGGCGATCAATACTTGGAATGGGATCACCGATTCCAATTTGGAGGTCAAAAGGGCTGAAACCAGTCTATCGATTAATGCCTTTTTGAATGGCACTGCAACTGAAGTTCCTGTGATTTTGTGTGATCCCAACTTTGCAACACAGATTGGAAGTCCAGAAGTTTATGTGGTACCAGCAGCTACTTTTTTAACTCGTACGGATAGCAATGGAAATTTGAATTACTCAGGAATTTTATTAAACGCACAAAATGGGGTTGATGCCAATATAGGCAATCTGTCTCGGGGACAGGTCGAGCTAACTTTGGCTCACGAAATGGGACATGCTTTGGGTTTGGGCCATTCCTCCCAACCTGAAGCGCTAATGTATTATAGTTTGGGCACCAAAGAACAGCCCGTGATGACCGAAGACGATATCGACGGGATTGTTCATATTTACCCTCGTAATGAGCTCAGTGGGGGAGTTTTAGGGTGTGCAGCTGTTAAAAGCGAACCCCTCTCGCCACATTCGGCGACCTCTTGGAAAACCCTGATACCCATGATGCTGCTGTTGATCTTGGGTTGGGCAATAGGTCGGGTTGCAATATTACGAGCCTCTGAACCGTCAGCTCTTCAAACTTGAACTACCTCTTTAACCTCGGGAATGGCTTCTCTCAATCGAGTTTCAACCCCCATTTTGAGAGTTGCAATGGAACTGGGGCAAGAACTGCAAGCCCCTTGAAGATGTAAATAAACCACCCCATCCTCAAATCTACCGAAAGTAATATCCCCACCATCCATAGCGACTGCAGGTCGGATTTCGTTGTCTAAAATCTCTTTGATTTTTTGTTCGATTTCAGAGTTTTCTCCGGTTGAGGGTGCGGCTGGAGTGTTGAGCCACTCTTGCGTAAAGAAAGCCGCGCCACTGAGTACAAACTCTTCGACACTTTTGGGGACTGAATCGGCAATTACATCCCAATCTCCCTCGGGGCCTTTTGTGATCGTAATAAAATTGGTGCCGATCATGACACCTGAAATTCCCTTTATTTGGAAAAGCTTTTGGGCTAACGGGGAACCAGAAGCTTTGTCGAGTTCAGGAAAGTTAGCGGCTCCTCGGTCTAAAAATTTGCGGTTAACCACAAATTTCAGGGTATTGGGGTTAGGGGTAAATTCTAATGTGACTGTCACGGGTTCCATAAAAATCGATCCTCCGAATGGCCCCTAACATACTCTAAAAACCTATAGAAATTCCATAGCTAAATCATCGTGTAAAAAGCTGGCAAATTTTAGCTAGTTGATTCTTAAGAACCATGTTAAAGGCGTTCCAGGATGTTGCGGAATTTACAAGTAGTTTTAAGCACTTTGGTTTGTTTTTCTCTATTTGCCAACTCTCAAGTTGAACCTCAGGTTTTGGAATCCATTGAAATTCGAGCTAAGCGCCATCGGCCTCGTTCGGTCGAAATCACTGAACATTTAAGTCAAAGTGTCGCGATTGATGTTGAAAAGAACGAGTCTTTAAAACAGGTATTGCAAAAAAATTCTTCGGTTTGGGTGGAAACTTTGTCTCAAGAGATGGCCCCAAGAATCTCTTTGCGAGGGCAGTCGGGTTCAGAAAATAGATTTTTTCTAGAAGGCGTGCCCCTGACCGATGGGCAGTTTAATGCCGATTTTGTAGGGGCCTTACCGATGGCTAGCGTGGGGCAAGTAGACATTTATCCCGATGGTAGCCCTGTAGGATTGAATTCAGATGGGTTGGGCGGGGCGCTCGATTTCCAATTGTGGGGAAGGTCTCGGAGCTCTTTATCGTTCAAAACAGGTAATTTGGGGTTTTTGGAGGCTTACGGAAGACAATCTTTGGGAAATGAAAAACGTTGGCTCGTTTTAAGTGCTTCGAAATCGGATGAAAATTTCAGCTACTATGATGACGGTGGGACTGCTTACAATCTAAGTGACGATAGTTTCCAACAACGCGATCACAATCGTTTTGTGAAAGTAGGCTTGGTTCCCAATCTTCCCATTTATGAATCGTCTCAATTCAATTTGCGGTATTTTGGTTTTAACAGTTTTCGACAACTGGAAATTCCAGGATCCATAGCGGTTCCTGCTTTTGGGGATTTGCGACAAATTTTCCATTTGTCCGCACTCAAAGCTCACTATCAGATCACACCCGAGGTAAGTGCTACTCATCTGTTTTTCTCAAGACTCAATTGGGAAAGATTTCAGGGGATGATTCAAAGTCTGGGCAATACCCAACCCGAAGAGATAGAAAGTTCGGATCAGGTATTTGGTTTGAAAACGCAACTTCGCTATGCCCTAGGTAGTCCGACGGTAGTGGAACACAACTTTTCGCTCTTGCATGAAAGCTACGATAAAAAATCTTCAAAAAACAGGGGAGTGGAGAGGAATGTTCGGTGGGATATCCCTGCATCAGTAGGGCTAAAAATTCCCATGGAAACTTTAGCGGTAAAACCGGCGGTACTAGCCCAATTTACAAAGGTAAACGGTGCTCAGGAACAACATTACTTTTTAGGATCTCCGCGATTAGGGATGACTTGGGAAACACCCTTTTCAATCCGTGATCTATCGGCCGAGTCCTCCGTGGGGCGATATTTTCGGGTTCCAAGTATGATTGAGCTGTTTGGAAATACCAACGGACTCTCTCCGTCAGAAGATCTTCGACCCGAGCATGCCAATAAATGGGTTTCAAGTTTGATGATGGTCAAGGGACTGAATTCGAATGTTTTTTCGAAGTGGGTGACTCGCTATAGTTTTTCTTTGGCGCAGTCGGAGGATCTGATTGTGTTGGTGGAAAACTCTCAGAACTCTAGAAAAGCAACTAATTTAGGACGAAGTATTATCCAAACTCATGATCTTAATCTTGAGTTCGAGTTCCTTGACAAGTTTTTCTCCCAAACGGCTGGTGTTTATACTCAAGGAAAAAATTTGAGTGACGTTTCTTTTTATTCTGGGAAAAAAATTCCTAATTTGCCCAATTTTATGATGAGGCAGCAGTTGGGGTATCAAAACTCAGATTTGGGAATTCGTTATCAGGTTCAATGGTTGGGTGACCGTTATTGGGATATGGCGAATACTAAAAGTCTTTCTCCTACCTCTGAGCACAGTTTGTTCTTAAATTGGAATCTAAGAAAATGGGGATTTTGGAATTTAGAACTGATTAATATTTTCGATACGATTACTGCAACCTCTGTAGTTTCAGGTTTTGCTTTAGTTGACAACACAACAGGATATTTAGGATACCCTGCAGCAGGTCGTAGGATTTATTTAAGTTGGCAATATGAAATCTAAGGAAAAAAAGATGCATGTAGATAATAAATATATTCGGTCGGTTTACCTTTTTCTTTTTGGGTTAGGTTTAGGGGCTATTTTAAGTTGCAGTACCCAATCCGAAAAAAAACAAAAGCCAGCCGGTTTGGCCAAGGGGGTATTTAATCACCTATTGGTCGCGACTTCTGATTATCATTCGGGGGAGTTGGCGTGGGTTAATCTCTTAACCGCAAAGACAGAGCGCCTTAAGGTAGCTATTCACTCGGATGCGGTAGTTCGCCAGTTTTTAGGTGATTCTTTTTTCTATGTAGTGAATCGCTTAGGGGCTGATAACATTCTTTGGGGTGATTTAGTCACTCAAGAAGTGAAAGGGCAGCACTCGGTAGGACGATTAAGTAACCCTCAAGATATTACTGTCGTTAATTCTGAAGAGGCCTATGTGACTCGCTTGGCAAGTTCCAAGATATTAAAGATGAATCCAAGAACTGGGGCAGTGCTAAAGGAGATCGACCCCTTCGCCAATGTGGACGAAAAAACAGCGGCAAGTAGCGACTCTGATGGGTTTCCTGAGTTTACTTGGATGAGAGTTTGGGGGAATCAACTTCTGATAGTGATGCAGAGACTCGCTACCGACGAGGGATATATCCCATCGAACAAATCTCAGATTGCGATATTAGATTTGCAGAAAGATTCAGTCGAAAAAATAGTTACCTTAGCTGCAACTAATCCAGTGACTGAAATCAAAGTGTGGGAAAATAACTTGGCGATAGGACTTGCGGGTAAACTTGGCCAACTGGACGGAGGAATCGAGATGTTCGATTCCGAATTAAACTCTCTTGGATTGATTACTACGGAAGAAAAGTTAGGAGGGGACATTATTGATTGTGCTATTCTTTCAAAAGAAAGAGGAATCGCTATCGTAGCTAAGGATATTTACAGTTCTAAATCAAAAACTCAGCTAGTGGTTTTTCAGCTATCTGACGGAAGAGTCGTATCCACATTGAAAGATCCTGGCACTTTTAGTTTGCACCAGTTGCTAGTCGATCCCGTTCGAAATATCTTTTATGTAGCTGACCGAGATCGGTTAAAACCGGGAATTTGGGTCTATAGTAGCGAAACTCTTGAACCTCTGTTCTTAGAAAAGTACGACGTCGGATTGCCTCCCTACCACATGATTTTGGTGGAATAAAGAATGGTGCAGGTAGTTTGTTTTTCTTTGGCTCTGTTGCTCCATGGGGTTTTTCTTAAAAGTTTATTTCTCGAGCACGAGGAACAACTGCTGGGGCGTGAAACCTGGATCACACCCATTACGGTTTCGTCTGATAGCCCAGTGAAACGTTTTCGAGCTGGGCAAAATCAGAACAAAGAAAGAGTAACCAAACAAAATACTGAAGAACTATTCCCCATCAATAAAGAAGAAGGGAACTCTAGTGGGCTGATTTCTTTGAAAGATATTGTGTCGGAGGGGAATATTCTTCCGAACTATCCTGCGCAAGCGATCGAGCGAGGTTGGCAGGGCTCGGTTCATTTGAAATTGGTTTTGTCTGAGGGCGGAAAGGTTGTGGAAAGTTCTCTTATTAAAAGCTCGGGCTTTTCCATTCTAGATGAAGTTGCTTTGAAGGCGAGTCGCCTTTGGCAATTTAAAAATCGATCTGCGGGTGAAGTTCTCATCGCTCCTATTCATTTTCTCTTAGATTCCTAAAAGAGGTGGTTTGGCCTTGGAGTTGCATTTTTTAGTCAAAGGTTCTTTGTGAGCCCTACAGGAATGTGATTAAAAAAGGAGAGTGTTATGG
>OMIX01000116.1 GCA_900299195.1 Deltaproteobacteria bacterium | reverse complement strand
GCTCGTTTAGCAAAATTCTGTTGCCACATGTAGGCTAAAATAAAAGGAACTAAAATCACGACATGAAACTTACACAATGTCGCACACGCCATAAGAATGGCTGAAGCTAAAACATTACGATAAGTAAGAAAAATCAAAGCAAGAATACATAGGGTCATCACCACCACATCGAGCTGCCCATGAATATAGCTAATAAAAACAGTGACGGGATTAAACCAATAGAGAAAAAATAGAGAGCGTCTTCTCTCTCCTGAAATTCGCATCATGATCCAAAGTAAAAAAATATCAGCCACCAGAAGAGGAAGTTTCATAAAAAGCAAACTTAAAGGCGTATCTCCTAAGGCCAAAGTTCCAAAAATTTTGAAAGCCAAATATTTTGGAATCATTAAGAGTAGGTATAAAAAACTCCCATAAGGAAAAAAGTGAGCAGGTGACAAAGCCCATGGATTTTGTCCCAGATTAACTATCGCGTTATCTATGAAGGGAATAAACATCCCCTTAAGATACTCGGAACCAAAAAACGGCATTAGCCCCAACCTAATCAGTACACCCCACCAAAATAGGCGATTTTTTAACAGTTGTCTCATACTCTCCCTTGCGTTCGAGATAAGTGGAACATGTATTTTACCATGCCCCAGATGGTTTGATATCGACTCAAAAAATTAGAAGCCCAATTGGACACTCCATGAACTCGAGGCGGAAATAAAACGGGAATCGTTTCAATCTTATATTTTTGTTTGGCAGCACAATAAAGCACATAAAGATCAAAAGCGAAGGTTTTTGGAGGGGCAACCATCTCCTCTAAAAGTTCCCTGGGAAATATTTTGGGTTGAGCATTCAGTTCTTTCACTTTCACTCCCAGAATAAGAAATGCAAGCGTCTCAAAAACATGAGTTACCCATTTATCTTTCCAGTTTCTTCCGCTACGAACTCCTTTGACTAGAACCTTACTCAGACCGGATTTCTTTAATCTCTCTAGGGCCGTAAAGGCATCTTTAGGATCACACTGTTGATCCGCGTGGGACCAGCCAATTAACCTAGCTTGAGTATTTTTGAGCCCCTGGAAAACCCCAAATCCATACCCTAAATTTTGGGGAACTAAGACTTTTCTAAACCAAGGAGCTAGCTTTCCCTGTTCCAGTTGCGATAAAACTTCTTTAGAGTTGTCCTTGCTCCCGTTTTCTACCAAGATTAACTGAAATTGTTCGGGACTGTACCCCGCCTCTTGAGCCGCCGAAACCGCTCTTTCTAAAAGAAACTGGAGCGATTTGGCTTCGTTATAACAAGGCAAAACCAATTCGAACTCTCTCATACTTTTTCCACTCCCGGAAAACGACTTCTGATATCGATTTGATAGCCACAAAATATTTCCTGCCAATAAAGGGCCTCAGAGAGAGAATCAGGATCCCCCCAACACAGATAACCTTCTAAAGGAATTTCTCTCACTCTTAGCCCCTGGGCGATGAGAATTTCAAATAGGGAATCCAAATAAAGTTCTCCGTTGACCCGTTTTTCCTGTTTTTTAATCTCGTCAATCCCGTGAGCTAAAATTTCTGCAGATTTAAACCAGAAAGTTCCCACTAACAGAGCATCTTTACTAGGTTCTGAAGAAAGAGGAACTTTCACCGAAACTCGCTTCACTTCTGGAAAAAGTTCTTTTCCAGTGGTTTCGACATAGGCAAAGGCCTGAGGTCTAGACTTGGCACCTGGATATCCACGAATCGTAAAAATAGCCGCATCACAGTCACTTTGAGTTTTAAACTTTTCCCAAGTTTGAGGGTCTAAAACAATTCCGTGATCACAGGAACTGACCAGGACCTCTTCTTTTTTGTTTAAACCTACCAACCCTTTTTCCGTCGATAAAGCTTGACCTGAAGGGGTTTCTTTCAACCACACTATTTTTTCTTTCACTTCGCTCAAATAGGATTTCACCGATTCCAAAGAAACCAAAACAGTGTTTGGCGCTTGTGGAAGAGTTTCTAGAGCCCGACGATACATGGGGCTACCGGCCACCGAAATGAAAGGTTTCGGATGAGCGGCCACTGAAGTGAATCGACTTCCTAGGCCCGCCATAGGCATGAGCACCTGTTGGACCTGAGGCCGTGGTTGTCCTAGAAATCGGTTGTACCCCTTTAAACTTTTTTCCCAATATTCAAAAACCTGAAGATCTTCCGGAGTTCCCCATTGAAAAAAACCGGGAATCTCAAAAACTCTCACATGAGCTTGAGAGTCCATTCTTAACAAAGCCTCTACAGTCAGGCTCGAATAGTATTCTCCATTCAACTGAAGATTTTGAGCCCTTTGATACTCAATCGCCTTTTTTAAAAGTTTGGCTGACTTAAAATAGTAGCCTCCAGAGGAAGCAAACTCTTGCTCGCGATGGGAAGTAAAAGATCCCTTTTCCTTAATTTCAACCACTCGCTCGCCTTCGAGCCGAGAATAAGCGTATTGCAGAGGACTTCGATAATGGGCGTGATATCCTCGATAAGACACAACACAAGCATCGCACTGGGTATCTTCCACAAAATGAGTAAACCGAGCCGAATCCCAAACCATCCCATAATCACAGTAGCTTAAAAAAACTGGAAGTTCCGGATCGAGCGATTCTAAACCTTTCAAAGCCGCAAAACCGGGGCCTAGTGAATGAGGTTCAATAAATATTTGTTTCCCTTGAGGCCTGCATTTCGCCAATAGTGGAGGAAGTTCAGTGTTCTTATGGTTTTCTGCCATCACAAAAACAGATGGCCAACTTTGCGGAAAGTTTTCTAAAAGCCGAGAAATCATAGGAACACCGTTAACGGGAATCAGCGGTTTAGGTTCCTGATACCCTGCTTGTCGGTAACGATTTCCTTGTCCCGACATGGGTATTAAAAGTTGAATGGGTTTAGCCTTCATACAGTTCTTTCTTTTGTCGGAGTTTTTCTGTCGGAAGATCCTTAACCACCGAACT
This sequence comes from Deltaproteobacteria bacterium, assembly GCA_900299195.1. GTDB lineage: Bacteria > Bdellovibrionota > FAC87 > UBA2466 > UBA2466 > UBA2466. The sequence continues at coordinate 7,334 of OMIX01000116.1, read as the reverse complement.
TATCTCGCTTGGAACCTCTTCAAAATGAGGAGCACAGTGATAAAGCATCAAAGTAGCAAGCCACAGCTCGGCCATATCTTTATCTTGGGACCTGGAATCCCAGGGAAAGTAGAACAATCCTTGTTCGGTTTTTCTTAATTGTTTCTCTAAACGGTCACGAAATACAGCTACATCCGGAAAATAGCATTTAAAAGAGAGCGGGGTGTCCCCGTATCGCTGAATGAGTTCCTGAAATGTGGATTCTTCCCTTAAAAGTCTGTTCAATTCCTCGTATCCAAAGTCGGTGCAAAACTTGATCTCTAAACTTTTCCAATCCTCCAAGATGGAAGGTTGGTCACTTTGAAGAATAATTCCATGACTTTCTAAAAAGTAGATGGAGGAATCACCGAAAACTTTTTTGGAAAGCACCCAACCGGGACGACAGGCTTCAATAAAAACGCAATCTAGACTTGTTGTTTTCTTTAACCAATCTAGGACTCTTGTTTTATCTTGATTGAATTCGTGACAAATCAGGAGTGAAGCTAGCGAATGAAAATGAAGAACATACTTCTTAGAGAGTCTTGCATGAAATCCTGTCTCCATCGAAGCCCTTCCTAAACCGGGTTCAATGAGAGTCGTGTCTTTAATCAGATTTGCGTAGTTTTGTTCAGCTTGAGCCTCTTTCCAGTCCTCAGAATCTAAAACGGAACTCATTTTTCTAAAATCAACTCGGGCCATTCCTTGTTGAGGAGTCACAGAATCTAGTCGAAACCCTGTAGCTTTAATCCAAAGAGTGTCCCCGTCCTTGATGGAAATATTCCCCCCTGCCCCTTGGGTCCAAAGAGGTATTCGGGCTCCAATGCTTTGGCAGATCTCACTTAATTCGCTTTTGATAACTTTGTTCATGAAAAAACACTTTCCAATTCATCCAGTCGGCTAATCACTTTTACGGAATCTGGAATCTTAACATCGGATTTTAATTTTCTAAACTCAGTCGAACATACGCCTTTCATTCCCATTTCTAAAGCGGGGACCAAATCGGTATCCCAATTGTCACCCACCATAAAACAATTCTTTGGATCACATTTTAAAATTTCTAAGGCTCTTTCAAAAAGTTTAAGGTTAGGCTTTTCAACTCCCATCTCCTCCGAGGTAATCACCTGAGGAAAGAGCGTGCCTTTAGGATCAATAGCGCTCAATTTGATCATTTGGGTTCGTAAATTCTCATTAGTTAAAATAACTTTTGGAACTTGAGATAGTCGTTTCTCAAAAAGCTTTTGCCTTCCTAACAAAGCCCATTGATTTTCAATGTGGTCCGCGAGGAACTTCTCATATTTTTCCATCAACTCTAAAACTGCAGAGTGAGAGTAGAGCGCTTGGCCTTCAAGAAATTGCTTAAAATAGAGAATTCGATTACGAGCTCCCACATGGCCTTCACCCAATCGGGCTTTGATAGTTTGACGGGCTTGTGAAAAATCAACCGAAAGAGGATCAATCCCCACCGATTTCAAGGCGTAAGAATAAGCTGCCTCTGCGTCGTAAAGAGTGTCGTCTAAATCAATGACGAGGCAAATTTTTAGCATGCAACCATTTTCCTAAAGCTTATGCCCAGCCGCAAGTAAATTGCTTAGCGAATATCATTCCATTTGAATTCGAGTGACAAAAGCCGTCACTTTTTCTTAACGAATTTCTCTCCTGATCTTAATAAGTTGAAAATTCGTGCCTAAAATCATAGAAATATGTACTTTTAAAATTTGACTCAACGCATTCAGTTCTATATACCTTCTGCCAACAGGTTACATCCCAACAATTTAAAGAAATCTAAGCGGTCTAAAGACTTAAGGGGGAACTATGAAATTAAAACACCCAATTATTTTGGCATTATGGATGTGTCTTTTACCTCAGGGGTTTTCCGAACAACCCGAGAGCTCACTTTCTGATTCAACCCCAAAACTATGTGCAGCAGTTAGGGGAAACGGGGGAAGTTTAATGGCCCACTTTGGAGCTTTAGCCTCAATCATCGAAAATTTCGGTGTAGTCGATGGGATCTCAGGAGGTAGCTCTGCTTCAGTTTCGATCTTTTTTTACGAAAGCATGTTAGCTAATCCAGTTTTATGGGATTGCGAAGGTCGTCGGTGTAGTGAAGATGAAGTGAGACCTAGACTCGCTTTGATGTTGAAGTCGATCATGGGAGGAGTCAACGCAGTTATCGATCTGGCTGGAGGAAAAGAAACGCTAGAGAACATGGGTAAAAAGGGTGCCCAAGCTGGAAAAATGGGAGAACTCTACGAATTTTTAAAGTATGGATTCCAGAATCCGGGTAGGGGTCCATTGCGCAGAAGAATTGTTTCTCGGATCGCCGATCGTGTCATGTCTCAGAAAATGGCTGAATTCGAATACTCCACCCTTGGAAGATTCATTAATGGAAATCATATGCAGGCCCTAAGAAATTATGGTCTTCACTTACCTGCACATCGCCGTTGGGAAATTCTACTAGCGGCTCAGGGATTAGATTTTAACACAGAAGATGTCTCTTTATTTTTCAGAGAGGGACTACTCAACTATGACCAGCTGGTGAATGTTATAGGAAGAGTAGGAGATTTTTATGCCAATCGAGGTCCCATTCCTCAAAACTTCTGGAAAAAAATGTTTTCCGAGGGATGTCTCAACTCTTCAAAAAACCTAACTTGGAACCAAATATCTCAAAGCTCAGAGGGCAGATCCTGTGCTCAATCTTTTGAAAATGGCCTTAAATATTTTTTTCAAGCCACTCTCAATTCTCATTACCAAAGCACTCGACTCAAAGAGAAAATTGGACTTCATTTAAAAACTTTAGTTTCTGACTCTGTGATCGTGGGTGAAGGGGTGACTAAATACCGAAGAGGACTACAAGAATATGAGTCTATCATCCAAAGTAGCCCCTATTGTTCCTATTTTGACCGTGATTTTCCAAGATTTCGAGCAAGTTTAGCTTCCATTAAGTTTGAGCTTGATTTCATGAATGAAGTTAAGTTTGGCTATTGGGGAACGAAATCAGATCTTGAGAAAGTAGCTCAAGGAACCGCGGCTAGAACAGAAGATATCAAATCTTCCTTGTTCATGAACTTAGGCACCCAAACCTGGGACTACATCTTACATCGATCACCCGCAGAGCCAGGACTTTCTCGATTGGTACCCATGGGAGACCATCTTTACTCCTCGGGGGGCTGGAGCGATCTTCATCCTATTCCGGTACTCAAGGATATTGGCTGCGAAAAAGTGGTCTACATTTCTAGAACTCACACCGTGGATAGCGAGTATGGAGTGGGGCTAGTTCGTTTATTCAATATTCCCAAAGATATTGAAAACAAACTGTACAGTTTAGAAAACCCAGAGAGTTCCTTTATGAGTTCACTCAGAGCTGCCGATGCTGTTGTCTGCTCGAACTGGAACGGACTTTCCAATCTCGATTTTATGGGACACTTTGAAGATTCTTATCAAGCCCCAATCGCAACACAAGATCCGGAACTTCGTTCGAAAGCTCGCAGTCTTTTGGCAGATCCTTTGCCGGGGTGTGTGGCACCTTAGCCCCACACCCGCCGCATTCAGAGTTTAAAGTTTCCAGACTTCGCATGGAATAACCGGAACCCTAATTTCTAAAAGCTTTTGATTTCCCCATGCGTACTGAACAAAAAGATGGTAGATTTTCGTTGATTTTAGGGTTTTTTCAATGGCTGAAAGTAACAACATCACTGACGATGAAAAATTAACTAGGCTTCAGAAGATGCAACTCCAACAAGGGAAATCATTTCCAAAAGTTGGGCTTGTTCTCATATCCAAAGGTCCTAAATTAAATTTTATCCATGATATTTTTAGCCTTCCTAAGGAACTAGAACCCATTATCCATGAAATTGTGATTTTTTTAGATGTTCCAGATTCTTTTGTTCTGACTCCCCTTGAGGAAGCCCCAGAGGCTTCCCCTTGGAAACATAAAATAATGGTTTTTAGGCAGCATCAAAACTTGGACACAGGTCGAAACGTGAAACATGCGCTAACTTACTGCCTCGATAAACAATTCGATCATGTTGTCGCCATCAACACTGAAATGCAAAACTGGATGAGTGGCGTTCCGGATCTTTTGAATGAATCCATTGTCCACAGTAGGCCACTTGTCATCGGTAAAGCTATCCAAGGAATCAGTTTAAAAAATAGACTGATATCTCTTGGAGGAAAAATACTTCTCGGTTTAAAAGTGAACTTTGATGAATTCTCGTGCAGAGTTTACTCTAAAGGCCTCTTAAAAAGCATTCCATTTGAGCTAAATTCTGAAAATCAGTATTTCGATTTAGAGATGCTCATTCAGTCTCGAATGCTGGGAATTCCCATAAAAGAAGTTGCCTGTTTCGAAACTTCTAAAAACACCTCCTCGCTGAATCTTTTTAAATCCTTAAGTTATTTTCTTAAATATCGCCTACATCAAATGGGCCTTGTATTCGATAAGAAGTATGTTCCCAAAGGGAGAGTGCTCTACACTTTAAAAACAAGTCCCTACAGCTCCCACGGGAGAATTCTCAGTCAAGTTAAGGAGAATTCGGAGGTTCTCGATATTGGGTGTGGAACGGGGCTTTTATCTCAGTTAATGAGTCAAAAGGGCATTCGTTCCGTGGGAATAGACTACGAAATCAAGGAAAATGTTTGGTCGGGATTCGACATCTATATCCAGGACGATCTTGAAAAAACTAAAAACCTTCCCCAAGAAAGACGCTTTGATTACGTTTTGTTAGCTGATGTTTTGGAACACTTAAGAACCCCGGGAGACTTACTTAGAAAAGTTCGTCCCCTTCTAAAAAAAGAAGGGAAAATAATTGCCTCAACAGGGAATGTTGCCCTTTGGTACATGCGCCTCTCTCTGTTATTGGGGCGTTTTAATTACGGTCGCCGTGGTATTCTGGATGAAACCCATGTAAAACTATACACTAAGTACTCTTTCACACAGTTACTCACTCAGGCTGGGTTTAAGGTAGAAAAAATCTATCCCACAGCACTTCCATTTGAAATTGTGTTTCACTCAACTGGAAGAAGTAAGCTTCTAAAAATAGTTGATAGACTTTACTACAGCCTGGCCCTACTTTGGCCAAAACTCTTCGCATATCAATTTGTGGTCGTTGCTTCACTAGCCACTCTGGAATATCCCAAGGGAGAGAGCAAGATTTCGGTTTTTGGAGAATCTGAATGAGGGCAAGAACCCTCATTTTCTTGTGCTATTTGATTCTCACTGGATTTTTATGCTTTCATCATGAGCCGTGGCGCGATGAAGTAGATAGCTGGCTCATGTCTCGAGATTCTTCTCTAATTTCAAGTTTAAAAACATCACCCAATGCTGGGACCCCGGTTCTTTGGTATTTTCTTTTAAAACCTTTCGCCACAAATGGTTTCCCCTTCTACAGCCAGAAGATTCTGAACTGGATCATAACCTCAGCAGCGACTGCACTTATTATTTTTCAGAGTCCATTTTCAATTCTGGCTTTGATTGCAATGTGTTCGAGCTGGTTTTTATCCTTCGAATATTCAGTAGTAGCCAGAAATTATGGAATAGGCTTACTGGGTCTGTTCTTACTTTTGGGCTCCTGGAGCTTTCCGAAAAATTCTCTTAAGCGTCGAATTCAATATTTTACTGCTTGGCCTCTACTCTGTTTTAGTTCAGTTCATTTTTTATCCTGGGTTCCTGGACTTTTATTCTTGGAGTTTACAAATGAAAAATCAAATTTAAAGACTAAAAAGCAATTACTCTGTTTAATCTGGCCAGCCTTTTTATTTACTCTTTCGGTCATTTTGCTTTGGCCAACTGGTAACGGCCAGATGTCCGATTCTTTTGTTTCGAGTGTTAATCCTCACCTTGGTTTCAAAGCGATGGCTCAAGGTGTTTTTCCTTTTTTTGACTACAAAGGTATTGCTGTCGTCATAGCTCCAGTTTTAATCCTTGGCTTTATTAAAAAAACTAATCCTCACAAAACGCAAAGGTGGTTAGTTTATTTTATGCTAGCTTTTGTAAATGGGATTTTTATATTCAAATTTTTTCAGCCCTATCTTCGTTATTCTGGTTTTAACTGGTTGATTTTAGTCGTAAGCGCTTGGGTTGGAATACAATCCGTATCTCACGAATCAACCCTAGTAAAAAGAGAATTATCTTCCAAGGTGACCTATTTTTTTGTAGCCCTATTTCTCATCAACGCACCCGATATTTTTAAGCATTGGCTAAAAGAAATCAGGTTCCCTTTCACTGACGCTTATAAGACAGCTCGTTTCTTGGAAGCATCTGGATTAGTTAATCATCCCATATCGTGTTTTGATGAACCTAACTGCTCTGCTATTTTGGGATATTTGAATCAGAAAAAGCAGTTTTGGTACCCTGGAACTAAAAGATGGGGGACTCATATGTGGTGGGATAAAAATTATGCAGACGGGTTAAAGTTAGGTTTTGAAGATGCTTTCGTCTCTGCTTACAATTTTTTTTCTACACAAGGCTCGCATACTGATTTTGTTTACATCTCAAGAAAGCCCATTCAAAGTCCCGAAAAGTATGGGTTTAAACTCGTTTTTTCAGACAAAATCGAGGGATGGAGGCAAACAGATGAAGCATTCAATGTCTACCATCGATAAAGTGGAATCAACTCACTTTACTAGTCGTCTTGGCTTGCTCGAAAAAATTGTTTATGCTTAGGCTCCAATAAAAGGAGTATTAACTATGTCATGCCCTTGCGGAACTACCAAAAAATATGCTCAATGCTGTGAACCCTTTATTTTAGAAAAGGCTTTACCCGAAACGGCTGAACAACTGATGAGAGCTAGATATACGGCCTACACAGTGGCTCAAGTTGATTTTATAAAAAATAGTTTAGCTCCCGAGTCTCGAAAAGACTTTGATTTTGAAGCGACCAAAAAGTGGGCGAAAGAAGCCAAGTGGAAAAAATTAACTATCATGTCTACCCAAAAAGGAACTCAAGCGGATGATCAAGGGACAGTCGAATTCTGTGCCGCTTACGAATATGACGGTGAAGACATTCAACTTCACGAAGTCTCTCAATTTCGAAAATCTAAAGAGGGACAATGGTTTTTTGTATATGGAGATGCTCACTCTCATCCAGGGGACGAAGATGTAGTTTTAGCTCACTCCAGGCCTGCAACTTTTGTCAGAACCCAAGCCAAAATTGGGCGAAATGATCCTTGTTCTTGTGGAAGTGGAAAAAAATACAAAAAATGTTGTGGAGCTTAAAATGCACTCAACCCTTTTTAATATTTTTTTCTTTTTGGGTTGTTCCCTCAACCTATCTGTCTTTGCGGGTCCAGGAAAAGTTGATTTTATCGATTCTTACTTC
>OMIX01000115.1 GCA_900299195.1 Deltaproteobacteria bacterium | reverse complement strand
GTCTGCCGCTGCAACAAAAACCCTCATGACAGCCCTTGAAAGGTTTGGGGAAGACTCGGATTGGGCAAAATCGATTCCTGAGGAAAAAGCGGCCGATAAAAAATCGGCGCTAGAATCTCTAGCTGGTGAAGCTGCGAAGGCAGCTTTTTTTCATCACAATGCCGCTCAAAAAAGTGCCAATCGGGGTCATTATGACTATGCCTTAAAAATTTACTCGAGTTTGTTAAAAAATTTCCCTAACTACCCCGACCGAAAGAAAGTGGCGTTCTTTCAAGGAGAAGCCCTGTTTAATCTGGAAAAATGGTCTGAGGCTTCAAATAGCTACATGATAGCGGCTCAGATTCCCCCTAAAGACAAAGTAAGCAGTGAATCGGTTTATAACGCCCTACTCGCACTCGATAAACTGACTGCCGCAAGTGCGAAATTGAACCGCTATGACAAAAATGAACAAAAAAGTGTGAGTTTAACTCCCGAGGAAATTCCCGATGCGGAACAGAAGTTTATCGAAGTGGGAAGATACTACATTAAAGAATACCCCCAAGGAGATCGTGTTGTTGATGTTAAGTTTCGGATAGCTTCGATTTACTATCGGCGGCATCATTTCAATGAAGCTCAAGATGAGTTTCGAAATCTGGCCATCAGTCACCCAGAACACCGAAGTGCCACTACTGCCGCACACATTGTTTTAGATATTGATAACATTAAGAAGGATTACTCCGCTCTAACAGCCCATGCTCAAGATTTTGCGGGAATTAAAAAATTAGGTGACTCCCAATTTAGGAAAGAGCTCGCAGAAATTGTAGGAGAGATCGATTTTAAAGGTATTGAGTCTTTCGAAAAAGAACAGCAGTGGGATAAGGCTGCGGCTAATTATTTGAAATTTTACGAGGCAAATCCGAATAGCCCTTTGGCTGAGAAAGCACTCTATAACGCCTACATTAGTTATCAGAAGAAAGGGGACATACAAAAAACGGATGAAATGGCAAAGTTGTTCGTTGTTAAGTTTCCTAAGAGTGGGTACGCAGGGAAAATTATGTTGGGATTAGCTCAAGAATCAGAAAAGAAAAATGATCTTGAAACCGCTCAGAAGCAATATCAGGATTTTTATAAAAAGTTTCCAGAAGATAAAGAGGCTAGAAAAGCACTCTATAATGCTGCTGTGTACGCTGAGGTTTTAGAGTACAACAAACTTTCCCTGCAACTCTATGATACCTATTTGAAAGAAGCCAAACCTACTGCACAGGAGACGAGGGCAATTGAGATTTCAAAGGCGAAACTTTATAGAAAAGAAAAGGATCTGGAAAAGTCAGCTGCCATCTATTTCAAGCTAGCCAAAGAAAGCAAATCAACAACAGAAAAATTGGACATCCTGGGAGAACTTGCAAGAAATTATGAAAAAGCAGGGATGTTGAATAAGAAAGATTCTGTGGTTGGAGAAATCAAAAAAGTGGTCGGGGCCGATAGGAGAGCTAAGCTTACCGGGAATGCAGCTTATTTTGTTGCGGAAAGTTTCTTTAAGGAACTTGAGAAAGAGCGAAAAAAATACGATGCCATAAAGCTCCGTTTCCCTGAAAACGACCTCATCTATCTGATGAAACGAAAACAAAAGGCGCTTATTAAGTTAGCCAAATCCTATGATGATGAAGTTGATAGAGGGGTGCCCGAATGGGGAGTGGCAGCATTGTATGAAAAGAGCACTGCTTATGATGCTTATGTCGCTCAGTTCAGAAAGCTTAAGATTCCTGGTCGATACACACCTGAGGAGCGCAAAGAAGCAGAAGCCGCTCTAAAACAGATCGATGAAAAACAGATAGTGCCTTTAGAGCAAAAGGCTCAAGAGATTATTAATTTTTGCGCTGAAAGAGCGATTCAGTTTCATGTCGTTAATGACTTTGCAAAAAAATGTCGAGAGCGCGCCAAGAAAGTCGAAGGGACTTTTGAACCTGAGGGGTTAAAACCTCAACCTGCCTACTGGAGCACTCGAGCCGCAAAAGAGGAGAGGAATTAAGATGAGATTGAGGTATTGGATTTTATCCACTTTATTGTTGTTGGCTGTGATTTCATGTTCTTCTGTTGAAACTGCTGAATTGCAAGGAAAGACTTACGAGTATAGTTCCTGGTTTGACGGTGACAAATCAGAAGACCTCGAACCCTATCGAAGAATTTTGTCCGAGAAAATGGATGAGTCGGAAAAAAATAGTGAGGAAATTTCTGATCCCGAAAAATACTTAGACTATCTTTCACAATTGGACATGACCGGAAAAAAGTCAGGCGTAGAAAATAAATTAAAGGGTTTTATAGCTAAGTATCCTGAGGAGAAGAGAGGCGTATTTCTTTTGGGGGTTCACTATATGCGTGCCAAAAGAAAGGAACTTGCTAATCATTTTTTCATGACTCTGGAAAAGGATGCCAAATTTCCTTGGAAGTCCTTGCTGTATAACAATTTAGGAATGCTCAGTCTTCAGGATAAGGATCGAGAGAAAGCCATGGGCTATTTCGAAAAGGCTATTACATCGGAGCCACCCATTGCCGCTCCTCGAGTTAATTTGGGAGCGCTCTATTTGCAGAGCAAAAGTTATAAGGATGCCCTACCGCTGTTTCAGAAAGCTCTCGAGCTAGATAGTGGATTTGAGGATGCCGCATTAGGACTTGGAAGTTGTTTGGAATCCCAAGGAAAATTTGATGAAGCGCATAAAGTTTATGCGAGATTTGCAGAAAACAATCCGGATGGTTTAGCGGTGCTCTACAATGACGCGACGATATTAGGTAAACATTTGGGAAAACGCGAAGAGGCTTCAGAGCTGATGCTACGTTACATACAGCGTGGCGGTAAAGAAACAGCGAAAGCTCATGAAATGATTCAGGGATGGCGATAAGACAATGGCCAGTCTCTGTCTAATGAAGCGGTAGTGTTATGGATTTGGATGGAGGGGAACAATGAAAAGAAAAGTGATTTTGATGGTGCTCGGGGTTCTTATAGTTTCGGGCTATTCGTCTGAAGGAATGGGTAAGATGAAGAAGGGGATCCCACATGTCGCACCTAAAGAGTCAGCGAAGGGCACTCCAGGAAAAAGGGAAGAAGGGGATTTTGTGGTCGAAAAAAGATCGGATGGATCCACAGTGAAGTATAAAAAGAAAACGACTTATGATTTTGAAGGAGCCAATATTGAAGGTCTGTACAACAAACCTTCGGGTTCCTACATTTCAAATATTAAAGATGTGAAAGGCAAAAGCATCATTAGAATTCGAGAGAACTTTGATTCGGAAGTTATAGACTCATCTCGGTTAATCAAATAAGAGGCAATATGGAAGCTAAAGAAAATAACACAGCCGGTTCAGGGATTAGGCTCGACGTTTTAGGAAAAGATGGAGCCATCCTCCACAGTGGGGAATTTATCAAAGATAAAATCGTGTTAGGACGAATTTTATCTGCCGATTTACGGATTGATGACCCCAGAGTCTCAAGAATTCATGCCCTGATTGAGCAAAAGGGAGATGGAATTGTATTGACCGATTTAGCTTCGAGCCACGGAACCTTCGTCAATGGCAAGAAAGTCGTAGAATCCAAAGTTCAATTTGGAGATACCATTCGAGTAGGATTTATCGAGCTAAAATTAGAGAAGGGTTCTGGGAAGGCCACGGCCCCATCAGTAGTGTCTTTTGAGGGTTCAGAAGTTAAAGATACCGATGCTACTTTAGTGAATATCGAGAGACCGAAGACTGAATCGGAAAGAAGGGGAACCGACCGAAGGAAAAAAGATGCTTTTCCTGAGGAAAGACGACTTGAAGAGCGCCGTGGTGGAGACCGTCGAATTGACCAAAGAAAAGAGGACCGTAGAAAAGATGACGAGGCTACTCAACCTGGGATTCCTGTCGAGCGAAGAGCCAAGTCGGACCGGCGTGAGCCCTTGGTTGAAGACCGTCGAATTGATGAGAGAAGAAAAGGGGATCGTAGAGTTTTCGATATTACTAGTCTCGAGCGACGGATTGAGGATCGCCGAGAGCGAAAAACCGATGATGACATGTTGCCAGAAGATCTTGAGAAGGCATTCGAATCTCCCGAGCATGCTAGAGAAATAGAAGTGACTGCATTGTGGGGAGATCACATTCTTGATATTTCTAACTACTCCGATGAATGTGTTCTTAGTATCGGGGAGAGTCCGAGAAACGATTACATTATTCCTAGTGTGGGTATTCCCGACGAGTTTCCTCTGCTCTCGATTCAAGAAGACGGATCAAGTCAATTAGCATTCACGGAACAAATGTCAGGAACTATTCGAGCCCGTGATAAAATTTATTCCATTAAGGATTTGAGTTCTGAGAAGTTTGTGAGAAAAGAGGGGGACCATTATGTTCTCACTCTGAAGCAGGATGATTTTGCAAAAATCGCAGTAGGAAACGTAAGTTTCTTCATCCTCTATGTAAAGCCGGCGCCCAGGATTTTACCACCTCCTATTTTTGAGCAAGACGCTCTTTTAATGAGAACTACGGTGGGTTCTGTTTTACTTTTTGTAGCGCTGTTAGTGGGTTTATCATTTGTTCCGAAGCCTATTCCTGTCACTATCGAGCAAATTCCAGAGCGTTTTGCCAAGGTCGTGATTAAAAAAAGGCCCGATATCTCTAAGATGGGATTGATTGCTAAGGGAGAAGATTCGAAACAAGGGGGATCGGTAGCCGGAGAAGGTGGGCCTGCGATTGGTCCCGAGGGAGAGGCAGGTCGTAAGGACTTACCCAGAAAGGAAGAAAAGGCCCAAACGATTCTTCCTAAATCCAAACCTAAAGAAAACACAACCCCTTCGCCAGTGACTACTAAAACGGCAAATCCTGCCAAGACAAAAGTTCCCGAGAAAAAATCGGTTAAGAGTGTGGGTCTTTTAAAATCGATTTCAAATGGGGCCATTCAAAAAGAGTTTAACAATTTAATCAACGCGGGTGAGGGACCTGAAGGTCCAGGGGGATTTGATGATTTTGGTAAAGCGATTCGCGGTGCCCGAGGTAAAAGCTTAGAGGAAACAGGGGGCGCTGGAGGATTAGGGCTTAAGGGAGTTGATGCGGGCGGTGGCGGAAAAACGGTGGGAATCGATGGTCCTTCAACCAAAGGTCTGGGACGTGGTTATCATGGTGATGGCATCGGTGAGGGCATTTCCGGCCCAGGTCGTTTTGGTCTCAAAGGGGAGCATGCCATCAGTATTGTATCTGAGAACGTTCAGGTGCTATCCGGCCTTTCAAAAGATCTGATTAATGCTGTAGTTCAACGTCATCGAGCTGAGATTCGGGCTTGTTATGATTCTGCTCTTCAGAGAAACCCGAAGCTTTCGGGTAAGGTTGTGATGTCCTTTAGCATCCAACCTAACGGTATTGTTTCTACCGTAGGTGTGAAAGAAAGCACCATCGGAGATACCGGCCTAGAGAGCTGTATTGGAAGCCGTATTAAGAGTTGGGTCTTTCCAAAACCCGAAGCTCCAGTGGTTACCGAGGTTGCGGCTTATCCATTCTATTTGAACCCAGCGAATTAAAACCCGAGCCAGGCAAGAAACTTAGATAATATTGAGCTATTTTCCTGAGATAAATTTTTGGCCTCGGAAAGTAGAGTTGATTTTGTTTTGCTTTTCTTTTCAAGCTCTGCCTTTAAATTAGTTAATGCTTTGATTTTAGAATCGGTTCCCTTAGCCGAGCTTGATTCAATAAATTTTGTGAGATCGGTAGGTTTTTCGGAACCTTTCAAAGGATAGAGACCCTCTAAAATTTGGGTTAAGGAATCCCAATTGGGCTGAGAAAAATTTGACCATAAAGTTTCTCTTGATTGAGAAGATTCTTTGGGTTCTAAGGCGAGTTCTAAGTTTGTCTCCTTAATCTCTGAGGTCACTTTGGTGAGATTATCGCTGGGAGAAGGAGCATTAGAATAAAAAACTGAACTATCTTCTGGGTTAGACGCTAAAATTCGAGGTTTGATTCTGGAGAACGTTCCATCGCGATTATATTCGAATTCAGTTTTAGTTACTGGGAAAGAAGTGTTTAGGTTTTCTTTGGGCGATTTACCTGGAGGATTTGAGTAGTCATTAGAAGTGAAATTGTTTGAGGAAATAGAGCCATAGTTAGCAGCTTCACGTCGGTTTTGAAGTCCCTCCTCATTATCCTTGCTCTTCCTTTTCTGAGAGAGTTTGTCCTTCCTAGGGCTATAGCCCAAACTATTGGGGCCTGTTTGCGAAGATGGGTTATTAACTTGCGCACTGTCGGTAGACTCTTCTGTCCCTACTGAGTTCTCGGAGGAATTTTGGTTTTGAGTAGACTCATCTGTTTTTGAAGAGAAGCCTGAAGAAGTGGAATTTTTGTTTGTTATGTTTTTAGCGAAGAATTCTTTAGGGGCTGAAATACTTGAATTACCAATTCCATTATAAGGATTGTTTAAACCACCGTTCGGGTAAGAGTTTGAGTTTAAAGAACCTGGCCTTGATAAATTCGACCCAGCAAGGTCGTTTTCCTCGTTGCTGGAACCCTTACCAGCTTGCGCATTAGAGTCATTAGGAGAGTTTGAAAATTTATTGGATAATTTTTCGGATCTGTTACTCTGACTACCTGGATTGTTTTCTAAATTGTGTTGAGATGCCGCATTTTCAGAATCATTAAACGATGAGGCCCTATCTGAAGGTTGGTTTGTTGATTTCGATGGGTAATCGGAGTTAGTGCTGGGTTGGTTAGAACTCTCATAGGAAATGGGGGATTTAGTTTCACTTCGAGAGGTAGAAGAACCCAAATTATTTGTGGGTACTTCATTTTGAGTAGACCGGGCATCATTGTTAGTTCCTAGGGAAGAAGCGCTTCTTGAATTCATTTCCGTTTTATTTGAGTCTGTCGTTGAAGCGTTAGGTTTTAATTCTGAAGATAGATTGGGTTTTGCCGATTCTTTGGGGGATACTAAATTTTCTGCATGGCTTGACGCATTGGAAGACTTCGAATCGGTTCCAAATTTTGAAGTATTAGCTTCGTTATGAACTTCATTAGATTGAGACTCGGTCGGTTTCAAGTTGCCAGAAGACTACTGATTCAAAACAGAGGATAGTCCCGAAGCCACTGAGCCGATTCCCGAAGAGGCCCAATTCCACCATTGGGAAAGTGAATTTGAGGCATTTATGTTCTTAGGGTCGCTGGAAGGCTTTTTTATCTTAAGTGCCTCCTCGGCCTGTTTGAGTTGTTCTAAGGCCTCTAGATATTCGACCTCCAAATTGGGGCCGATCTC
>OMIX01000114.1 GCA_900299195.1 Deltaproteobacteria bacterium | reverse complement strand
GCCGTGCGCGCGCAAGTGGAAGAGATCATCGGCCAAGGCGGCTCGTCACCATCGGGGCACATTCCGTTCACCCCCCGGGCAAAGAAGGTGCTCGAACTCTCATTGCGCGAAGCCCTGCAATTGGGTCATAACTACATCGGCACCGAGCACATCTTGCTCGGTCTCATTCACGAAGGCGAAGGCGTTGCCGCCAAAGCCCTTGAGTCGCTCAACATTTCACTCGAAGCAGTACGTGCCCAAGTAGAAGAAATTATTGGCCAAGGCGGATCATCGCCTTCGGGCCACATTCCATTCACACCGCGCGCCAAAAAGGTTCTTGAACTTTCATCTTCCAGCGAATCGGTGACTTTTCCAATTTGCGAAACTTTAACGGGAACATCATTTCCTATAAAGTTGACGATCACATCCTCAATATCCTTGAGCGATCTAAACTCCCCTAAAGTTCGAAATACCAAATCCATTTGTTTTTGTTCTACTTTGCCCGCGGGAATATTCTGGCCTGTGGTCGCGATTCTTTGAGATACTTGAGAGGCGGAAATCTCATAAGCATTCAGCTTTTGACGATTCAACTCAACACGCACTTCTCTTTTTCGTCCTCCTAAAACTTCCACTAATCCCACGTTTTTTATCTGTTCAATTTTAGGTCGGATGATTTGATCCGCTAAGTCATACAATTTAGCCTCGGGAAGATCCGCAGCAACAGTGACGGTAATAATAGGCTGGTCGGCGGGATCGACCCTTCTAATAATTGACTCTTTTGTTTCTTTCGGAAGTTTGATTTTCGCAGATGAAACTTTGTCTCTGACTTGTTGTTCGGCGTATTTCACATCGGTCTCTAGAGTGAACTCAGCAATAACAATGCTCACCCCTTCTTTGTTGATAGACCTGAGACGTTTAATTCCGGCTACCGTCGAAATTTGGTCCTCTAACACTTTAGAAACAAGAGTTTCGACCTCCCTGGGGCCCGCTCCGGGATAAGGGGTGCTTACGGTCACGACCGGAAAAGTCACATTAGGGAATAAATCCACCCCTAACTTTTTTAAAGATAAGTACCCCACCACCAACATGGCGATGACAGTACAAGTTATAAAAATGGGGCGTTTAATTGATAAGTCAGCTAATGTCACAGTTTCTCTCCAGGTGTGGGATCCGTTGTCGGTAGATAGGTTTTCATTTGAGCCATCAAAGCCAAAATTTGAAGCTCAGTTTTTAAGGTCATGATTTGGCTATTGGCGTAGTCCTGTTCAAATAACACCACTTGATAAAGAACTGATCTTCCCGTTTTTAATCGAGCTCTTTCATTTTCTAACTTCTGCTGTTGAACCTTTTCAATTTCTTGGGCCATTTTAAGCCTGCGCTTAGATTCATTAAAACGGGTTATCAATTCATTCCATTCAATCTCTTCTTCAAACACTTTTCTCTGATAATTGAGTTCAGCCCCTTTTTCCTCCTTAAGATAACCCGCCCGATCGGAAGTAATCGTTCCGAGATCTAGAGGAGCAGTAAACTTAATTCCAATCGTAAGAGTAGACTGATTCGTCTTTGAAGCATCTGATATCCCTTTGCTCAGAGCTGAATCTCGACCATTGAGCGCATAAGAACCCATCAGATCCAAATTAGGAGAGTTTTTTTCCTTCCCCAGTTGGGTGGCGGCTTGAGCTGCCTTTCTGGCCTCATCAGCTGCCAAAACATCTTCCCTTTTTCCTTTTCGTTCTATCGGTTTTAACTCGACTAATTTCTCCGGACTCACCGATTCCAGTTTTTCTTCAACACTTTCGGAATCCAGCCCTCTTAAACTGTTAAACTTTTTGATAGCTTCTCTTTCTTCGTCGATTGCAATTTGGAGTTCCAGCTGTTTGCCCTGTAATCCCGCTTCCGCTTGCAAGGCATCCGATTTGTCAGCCAGAGCTAACGATGCCCGCCGCTTGCTCCACTCTTGAATTTTTTTGGCTCGTTCCACACCATTTTTAGCGACAGAAACTAACTCTCTCGCTACGGCTAAACGCCAGTAAGCCCCTTCGGATTCGGCTAAAATCGCTTTGGACTTCATGGTTTCGGCAAGGCTTGTCGCTTTGGCCTGGGCTTCAACGACGGCCACCGTCGCTCGAGTTTCTGAACCCAATCCGTTTCTCCAAAGAGACTGACTCAACTCTAGAGAGGGCACCACGTTATAAAATTTGGGTAGAGGAACAAATGCCGTATTGACACCAAACAATTCAGTGCGAGTGATGTTGTAGCTCAGTTTTGCGCCAAGTCCGAACCGAGTTTGTTCCGCGACACCGAGAGTATAATTTTGAAATACAGTTCGGTTTCCCAGAAAAGCGGGGTTATTGGTCGGTTTTTGATCGTCAAGATAGCTTACGTTTGAGAACAGAGAGGGCGATGTGAGAAGACTACTTTCTCCGGAGCGTTCCATAGCTCCCTGGCTAACGAGCTGCGATGCTTGATAACCCAAATGTTTTTGCTTCACTTGGGTTAAATAAGATTCCAAAGAAAAGGAATCTACCGCGTGAACTGGAAAATAAAGGGCTAAGAAGGTCAGAAGAAATAAGGATAGTCTCATGGACGGTTTATACTCTTAATGCGCAACGGTCGCAAGCCTTAGAACCCGAAAATGTCGCCACTTGACCCTTAAAGTTTAAGGGGATATCTCATGGAAACCATTATTTTTTTCTTTGAGGAGTCTCATGATGAATTACAACTTCAAGCAGTTCTGGATGATATTACTTTTAACGCTTCCTCTGCTCGCGGTCCCTAAGGCCAAGGATCCGGTAATCGACGCCATGGAACCTTACTCCCAAATTCAAAAAGCCCTAAGTCAGGATAACTTTGAAAAAGCCAAGGCAACAGCCCAAACCATGAAAACTCTTTTAGACAAAACGCTAAAAGACCCCTCTAAGTCCCGTAAAGCTTTGCC
Source organism: Deltaproteobacteria bacterium (assembly GCA_900299195.1). GTDB lineage: Bacteria > Bdellovibrionota > FAC87 > UBA2466 > UBA2466 > UBA2466. Next base: position 23,455 of record OMIX01000114.1, on the reverse strand, counting down.
TGTTTTCGAACCCGCACTCAAAGAGTTGGTTTCTTTATCAAGCTCGGTGAAAATTGAAGAAATGAGAATCACGTTTGGAAATCTTTCAAAAATTTTTGTGACCTACCTCAAAGAGCATCCAGAGGCTTCAAAACCGTACCATCTTTTTTTCTGTCCGATGTTTCCCCAAGGATACGCATTTTGGATTCAACCCAAAGCAGAACCGCTTCAAAACCCCTACTGGGGTTCTCAAATGCTAGATTGTGGTGTGAAACGACCTTGGAAAAAATAAAAAAAAGGGCAGCTCTAAGTCAGCTGCCCCACCCCTGAACAGAAGCCTCTACTTCTGATAATCAAATCTAAAGAGCATTTTGAATTGCGTTTAAAATATTAGAATCAAAACCTGTGTCATTACCGTCGTGGTCGCAACCCTCGACACCTGCAAATGCTTGCGCCATAGCTAAAGCTTGTTGCTGCTTTGCTTGCCTGACTCCGGGATCATTCGATCCTCCGTTTTGACGAATCGCACTCATTTGGGGCAATAACGATACGACTAAGGCGTTTTGAAAAGCTTTGGTCACATTGCAAAGACCCCAATCAAATTTTTCTTTAGCAATCGCATAAGGAGTTCTATCTCCAGGACCCTCTTGAGTGGATTTTCTCACGGCCTGAATCATTAAATTGCGGAGCACTACAAATTGTCCCACAGGAGACACTTGTCCACTCGTCATGGATTGTAAAACCGATACTGGAAGAAATTGCGCCCCTTCCGCATTAGATTGAATGTTGTTAGCGCTGTAGATTAATGAATTAACCGACTCCGCTTTAACGGGATTACTCAGGAATAAGGCAATCAGAAATGCCCCAAGCAATAAAACTTTGAAGAGAAATGAATCTTGTTGTTGTTTCAATAGCTGTAACATAGTTGCTTTCCTTATGATGCTAGAGAGATATTAAGTCTCTCTTTTTTCAAAGCTGAAAACCTTTAAACTGTTTCTTCTTGAGAATTAATAAAGCAACTGGTGTGCCGAACTGATCTCAAGCTAATGTGGACTGACTTGTCTACATCAGATGGCTAGCAATTGAGCATTCCCAAAACCCGGCTCAATAAATGTTTCATATCAGGGACTTACCCTGGCTAAGGTTTAAACAACTTTCACAAATACGTATAACCCCTTGTTTTAACAACACAAAGCAGCTATATCTTTACCGCATTAAACACTTTCTCAAAAAGTAGGGGATGTGAATCCACTCACTGCTCAATCCGCTCATCTAAATACGCCCAAAGCCATTGCTTTGCTGTCCGGAGGCTTAGACAGTGCTCTGGCGGCGGCCTTGGTTAAAAGCTGGGGAATTGAAGTGATAGGGCTCCATCTCACTTCACCTTTTGGCTGCGAGACTCACGCTGAAAAGGTGGCTAAAGAGCTCAATATTTCACTTATCACCCAAGCTAAAGGCGAAGCATTTATCGATTTGGTGTCCGCCCCCACATACGGATATGGAAGCCAAATGAATCCTTGTGTCGATTGTCGGATCTACATGTTCCAAATCGCTGAAAAGATAATGAATGAGCAAAAAGCCGATTTTATTGTGACAGGAGAAGTGGTCGGACAAAGACCTCTTTCCCAAAATAAAGCTAATATTCAACTCATCGAAAGAAAATCCCCTTTAGAAAGACTCGTTGTAAGACCTCTTTCAGGAGGCAATCTTCCCCCTACCCTCGCTGAGGAAAAAGGTTGGATCTTAAGATCTTGTCTGCTGAAAATTTCGGGGCGAGGTAGGACGGAACAATTAGCTCTAGCTAAGCAATTAGGCATCTCAGCTTTTAGCAGCCCTGGAGGAGGATGTCTTTTAACGGAAACCGCTTTTTCGGACCGGTTAAAAGATTTTTTCTCTCATCCCACCTATGCCAATTCCGAAGAAAAAGAATCTCAAGCGCAAATGCTGCGTTTAGGAAGACATTTTAGGATTCACTCACACCTCAAAGTGATTGTAGCTCGAACCGACTCCGAAAATGCGGAACTTCTTTCACACTGGGAACAAAGCGGAGCTCAACTCATTGAGCCGGTTAACTACAGGGGACCGATTGCAGTTTCATTAGGCACCCCCTGCAAAGAAGATAAAACTACGGTCGCTAAATTATTGTCAAAATACGGTCGCAAAAACGATGAAGGGCCTTTTTTGACTCGATTCAAAAGCCATAGTTCAACCCTTCAACCCCAAGAAGATGAGTTAATTTCAACTACAGAAAAGCTTGCAGAAAGTATCATCGAAAATTGGAGGATAGGAATCACATGAACCCTTTAAAGAACATCATTGTAGCCTTAGACTATGAGAGCCAAGAAGAAGCCTTTCGACTGATTGATAGTTTGGGCGAAAGAATTTCTACTTATAAAATTGGGCCCATTCTTTTCACCCGTTCCGGCCCTGAAGTGATTCAATACCTGCAAAAAAATAAAAAACGAGTTTTTGTGGATCTAAAACTTCACGATACTCCCCAGGTGGTCTACGGAACCATACGTCAGCTCAGTGAAATGGGAGTTGATTTCGCGACTGTACACTGCTTGGGGGGAAGAAAAATGTTGGAAGCCGCCAGTCGAGGGTGTCGAAATTCCAAACTGAGTCTTCTGGGCATTACTCTATTAACAAGCTTTGATCCTAAAGAAGCCTCTTATTGGGATTGGGAAACCACCTCGGAAAAGTCGGTGACCCAACTGGCTCTTTTAGCGCAAGAGTTGCGACTACGAGGGATTGTCTGCTCAGTTTCCGAAGCTAAAGTTCTAAGGCCCTTGGTTCATGCTGGATTTTTGCTCATCACGCCTGGGATACGCCCCCAACTGAAACAGGTTTTTGAAGAAGACCAACAACGGATTGCCAGCCCCGAGGAGGCCATCGCATCCGGCGCAGATTATTTAATCATCGGTCGGCCCATCATCCAAAGTCGAGATCCTCGATTAGCGACCGACTCCATTTTTTCAGAAAGGTCTTTGTGAACTCTACATCCTCTTTAAGTGCTATTTCTCACCTGCTTCACTACAAGCCCCGAGCTATTAAAAAGCTCATTGTTTTTGTCCCCAAAGAGAGAGCCTCAACAAGAATCAAGGAACTCTTAGAACTAGCAGAGGGATTAGGAATAGCTCTTGATTATCAGCCCACTCCCAAATCAAAAAACGCAGAATCTCTAGAACCCTTAATGGCGCAATTAGAACCTTTTCGCTATACGGAATGGAAACCTTTTTTAAGTTCTTTGGAAGAAAAAAAATCGAGCTGCCTTTTAGCTTTGGATCATCTACAAGACCCTCAGAATTTTGGAGCTCTCTGCAGAACCGCAGAAGGGCTGGGTTGGGAGGGAGTTATCATTCCTAAAGACAGAAGTGTCACAGTCACTTCAGGAGTTTATAATGCATCGGTGGGTGCCGTGGAAACCTTGCCGATCTCTCAAGTCACTAACTTAAGCGAAGCCCTAAGAAAACTTAAAGAAGCTGGATTTTGGATTGTAGGAACTGCCATTGGAGACAAGTCTCAAACACTGGACCAACTTCCCTCGTTAGAAAAAGTGGTTTTGGTTTTAGGAACTGAGTTAGAAGGCATCTCTTCTCTTGTCTCAAAAACTTGTGACTTCTTAGTGCAAATTCCTCTAACCGGAAAGGTTCAATCACTCAACGTCTCAGCGACTGGGGCTATCTTAATGAACGCTTTAAAAAACCGTTAGGTAGATATTCTTTAGCGGATCAATCCCTTTAACCTGAGCGAATTCAAAACCACAGACACACTGCTTAAGGCCATAGCAAGTCCTGCCACCATGGGGTTAAGCAATCCCATCGCCGCAATGGGAATGCTGATCGTATTGTAAAAAAAAGCCGCCCAAAGATTTTGTCGAATCACTCGCATCACTTGATGACTCATCCGAAGCGCAACAGCGACTTGCTCTAGATTACCACTCAGAAAAGTCATAGAAGCGACTTCTTTGGCAAGGTCGGTGCCACTACCTAAAGTAAAACTCACGTCGGCCAATGCCAAGGCCGGACCATCGTTCACTCCGTCTCCCACCATCGCAACGTGGTGCCCTAATTGCTTTAATCTTTTAACTTCCTCTGCTTTTTGTGAGGGAGTGACTTCGGAAAGAAAACTTTCAATGCCTAATTCTCGAGCCACTTTGGCGACCGCCTCTGCGTTATCGCCACTCACAATTCTAACCTGCGCCTCTTTTTTAAGTTGATTGACTGCTTCTAGGGTGTGGGGCCGTAACGTATCGTGAATCACCAACACACAAGCCAGGTGATTTTCAACTGAAGCCCAAACTCGACTTTTGCCTTCCGATTTGATGCGTTCCAGTTCCGCGTGAGGAAGCCAATCCACAATCGTATTAATCCCCTGCATTTCCATCCAGGCCCGACTGCCCACAAAAACCTGTTTCCCATTCACTTTTCCAGAGCAGCCAAGGCCTGGGACATTTTGGAAGTTGTCTATCGTACTGATAACCTGAGAAGGAGTAGGAAAAGTCCTGGCGAAATTGGCGATGGCTTTTGCTAAAGGGTGACTGGCTTGATTTTCAACAGCCGCAATCAAAGGTAGTTCTTCTTTACCTGAGGGGCAATAATAACTGTCCACCACTTTGGGCGCCCCTTCAGTGAGTGTTCCGGTTTTATCGAGTAAAACCATATCAACTTGATGGCTGCGCTCTAAACTGCGAGCATCCCGAACTAAAATGCCTAGTTCTGCAGCTCTCCCAATTCCAGTAATCAACGCTGTGGGGGTCGCAAGCCCTAAAGCGCAAGGGCAAGCGATCACTAAAATTGAAACACTCGGTAAAAGAGCTTGGGCTAGAGTGTGGCCTGTGAACCACCAGCCCAGAAAAGTAAGAATCGCAACTATAAGAACTGCTGGGACAAAAACAGCTGAAATTTGATCCGCTAACCGTTGAATTTCTGTTTTGCTTCCTTGAGCTTCCTCCACCACTCGAATCAACTTGGCTAAACGGGTATCTTCTCCTAGAGCCGAAGCCTCAACCACTTTACCGTCGGTAGCCACAATTTCTCCAGGTCTCACCAAAAAGCAATCCCCTAGTTGGATGGAGCTTAAAGGGACTTCCTTCTGCAGAGCTAAATTCCCTTTGGGATTAAAGAGAACCACATGGGTGGGAGTTAACGTCATCAGTTCAGTAAGTGCGGCGGAAGATTTTCGCTTTGCCATTTCTTCCAGCGTTTTTCCTAGAAGCACCAACGAAAGAACCACAGTAGCCGATTCAAAATAGAGATGGGATAATCCCATGAACATGGCATAAAGGCTATACGCCATGGCCGAGCCCGTTCCTAATGCCACTAAAGAATCCATCGTAGCTGTCCGTGCTTTAAGATTTTTCCAGGCTCCGAAGAAAAACTGTCTTCCTAAAACTAAAACGGGAATGGAGCAAACCAGTTGAACCCAGGGACTCCAATCGGCCGTCACATGAGCCATGGAAAGAACGAAAACAGGAAAAGAAAAAACCAAAGCAGCTACAGTTTCCCATTTCTGCCTCTGAAGCTGCGCCTTTTCCCTTTCCGGGCTTTGAATTTTATCAGAACTGACTCGGTACCCTGCGGATTCAATAGCTTTTATCACTTCTTGAAGAACTATTTCCCCGCGTACAAACGCTTTTTTTGAGGCAAAATTGACCGAAACCCACTCAACCCCAGCATTCTCTCGAATTTTCTTTTCAATCGTATGCGCACATCCCGCACATCGCATGCCTTCAATGGGAATGATAGTGGTAGATGTTTTCATAAATTCACTCTGCCTCTGTCTTAAGTCTAGCAGAAACCCATCCTTAAGTTTTATTTTATCTTTCTCAGCTAGCCTTGAGTTAGGTATATTCGCTTGATGGAAGAGCCCTCAAACATTCAAGTGATCACGTTCGATTTAGGAGAGGTTTTAGTCAAACTTAACTTCTCTAAAGTCATGGGACTAAGAAAATTAGCTATAAAAAACCTAGATCAGTCGATCACTTCCATGAACCATTGGCCCCTTTACGATGCATTTGAGCGCGGAACGGTCAATGAAACGCAATTTCTTACAAAACTCAATGATGAACTGGGGACTCAACTATCTCAGGATGCTTTTCGAGAAGTTTGGAATTCCGTACTAGAAGAAACCGTGCCAGGAATGGAACGGACATTAGAAAAATTGTGCCGCCACTACCGACTATTCGCACTGACCAACTCCAACGAAACCCATATCAATCATCTCTTTCAACACTACCCATGGACTCACTATTTCCAATCGGTTCTGACTAGCTATCAATTAGGTTGCAGAAAACCTGAACGGGCCATTTATGAGAAATTGATCACAATTACAGGTGTACAGCCTCAAGAGATTCTGTTTTTGGATGATCGAGTAGAAAATGTTTTAGGCGCTAAAGAGCTGGGAATTCAAGCCGAGCTTTGCCAAAAAAGCGAAATCGACCTTCCTAAAATACTACGACAATATCGAGTTCATTGTTGATTATGTGAAAATTTCCCTACTTGTTTTCTTAAGCCCTAATGCATCGCGCCGATAATTAGGGCATGAAGATAATCAAAGCCATTGTAACAGGAATTGTATTAACCACTGTAGTCAGTTGTTCCTCTTTAGAGGTGAATGAACTACCTTCGAAAGGAACTCCGTCAGCGCAAACGACGCGATTGCCGGATAGCCAAAAGAAACCCTATTCCAGCATTGGGATTTTTTCTCCAGGGGATAATTTGAGAGGGGACTTGCTTTTAGAACAATCGCTCTCAGATGCATTTTACAAAAAAAAAATCCGAACTCTGACTTCATCGCTCCTCTTAAAGAACAACGAACAAAGAGAGCTCAAGCCGGTCATGAAAATTCTTAAGCGAGACAAGTTCGAAGCCCTGTTGGTGATCAAAAACCTTCAAATTGCCACTGAAACTAACCGCTCACCTAACGCTACTGTTGGGAGCACCGAACGAGAAACTCTATTGCTAAAAAAATCTAGTCAACCCTTACGGACTTTAACCGCCCAGATCGATTTTATAGATCTTAACAACCAGAAGGCGATCTGGTCGGGAGTTCTCACCTTTCAAGATGCTAATTCCCTCCCTTTACTCATTCAGAAAACCGCTGATGGTATTGCTAACTATCTTGAAAATAAAAATTTAGTTCCCTAATCCATTAGGTTCATCGGCACTTCTTAATTGAAGACTGACCACAGTGCCCTTTCCAGGAGCTGAATCAATAGCCACCTTTCCACCCCAGGACTCTACAAATTGTTTCACTAAGGAAAGTCCCAACCCATGCCCATTCGGTTTATCAAAACTAAAACCTCGTTCTCCAACTTTTTGAATCATTTCTTTGGACATTCCTTTTCCGTTGTCTCTGACAGAGAGATAGACAATTCCTTGACTTACGGTAAGCTTAAAACTGACCTCACCTTTTTGGGAGATAGCTTGAACAGCATTATCAATTAAATTCGAGAGAACTCTCTTTAGTTCTGTTTCTCTCGCAAATACATAAACCGTAGGAAGATTCAGAGCTCCCCAGGAAACCTCTTTTTTGGCAATGAAAAGAACTTTTTTTTCTGCAATGATGGATTCAAGAATGGGTTTGACTTCTACTTTGGTGATGGCTTCAGTCATTTCGGAATTGGGATTTATCATTTTTTCTTCTTTCTTTAAAAGCTCACGGCTGATTTCATCCATTCTTTTTAAAACATGAATCAGAACCTCTTTTTTTTGAATCGAAACTTCAGAAAGATCCTCAAGAGCCAGAGACAGTGCTGCCATGGGAGATCGTATATCATGGGCCACTTGGCTCGCAACTTCTAACCTTGTTCTAGCCTCGAGGAATCTATTTTCTTCGATTCTTTGAGACTTCAATATCCGAACCAATTCGTTGTACCTAGAAACAAGGATTTCTATTTCGCTAGGAGCTCTTTCAAAGCTTGTCAGGCTCCAATTGATAGGTTGCAATTCTTGGAATCCGGTCCAATCTTTTTCAAACTCTTGGGTAATCCTCTGTATGGGAAGCAAAACGCTTTGATCCAGCCACTTTAACCAGACCGAAACTCCCAATCGCATCATCACAAAGAGAAGGGCACACCCCAGAAGTACAAAAACTGACTGACGATAAACGGACCCCATTTGCCATTGTCCAATGACCCACAAGTACCCTTGTATAGAATCTCCAATTTTAAGAGGACTCTTGCTAAGCACCTGAGCCTGAGTCAACTGAAACTCAACTGAGGGAACTAAAACCGGCGCCCTTATTTTCGAATCCACCTTTCCTGTCCCCATCACTTCTTTGAGTTTCTGATCGAAAACCACAACATTCAATTTGAACCCTTCAACTTGTTTTTGAACAGAAATGGGCTGCAAAAGCTCTTTGAGATCCAAATTGTTTTTAAGAAAAAGAGCCTGCGATATTCTTTCGGAGTGACTCGTTCTCCATTGTTCTACCCCTTTCTTTGTTTTTTCCATTTCGATGACAAAGAAAGCCGATTGCAAAACTGCGAAACTTACAAGCACAACAAAAAAGAACCAAAGGGAAAGCCGACTATTAAGTGCTTTTAAAGTCTTTCTTAGCGTTTTTCTTTCCACTGGGTCCTCAACGTTTTTACATGCTTATGAATTTTGGCGTTCGTGACTTTGATATGGACATTTTTGATAGGCGAATGAGTCGGAGAGCTCATAAAATCGAGCTTTCCTTGGGTGGTTTCAAAAGTGGTTCGTTCAAGAAAATATCTCACTCGGTCCAAATCTCTAGAGTTTCCCGAAAGTTTTAGTGAACGCGTTAGGATCAGAAAGGCATCGAAGGTCAGTGCCGCCTCTTGGCTTGGATTGTCGTTTTTCCAAAGTTCTCGATAATGTTTCTTAAAAAGTCGGTTTTCCTCTGTGTTTTCTCTTCCACTCCAAAGCGAAGAGTAAAAAATTCGGATATTGGGGACTTCTTTTAAAAGAGATTTCACCGCTTTTTCATTGCCGAAGATGTCCCCAGTTAAAAAAGGCATTGAAGGATCTTTTTTGTGGATATATTTCGCTAAGACTGAACTTCGAGTAAGCTCATCGCAAATAACGATAAGATCAGGTTTAAATTTATTTAACTTACTTTCCAGTTCTTCAATGCGAAGTTCAGTACCATTAGAATGATGGATTTCAGTGTGTATTTGCGCCTTGAGTTGGATGGCTTTAATAAAACTTTCTGCAAAAGCTTGGGAGTAAACTGACCTATCGTTGACTAAAATTAGTATTTTCTTTCTTTCAAGATCTATTTCACTAAATCGGGCCAACGCTGCTCCTTGAAGGACTTCATTAGCCGCTATTTGAAAAGAATTCTTTTTCCCTAACGTGACTTTCGAGTAAGTCGATAACGGAGAAAGAAACAACATGGGATTTACCTCCGCGAATTGGGCCACCCACAAAGCTTCCTCTCCATTTCGAAGGCCTATCACATAACTAAAATCTTGCTCCTTCAAATTTGTCACAAGTGAAGAGGCTTGTTCTAATGAGCCGCGGGTATCAACCATTTTAAGCTTGATAAGTTGATACAATTCGGGATGGGCCACTTGAAACACTTCCACACCCCTTTTGACTTCATAAGAAACCGTCTGCTCCACCCCTTGCGATGAAAGAAGGAGAGCTACTTTTGTTTTTGGAATAGAGGATTGGGCAAAAGTAAGGTTCGCTATCCCCCAAGAACAAAAGCTTAAGAGGAACCATTGATATCCCACAGCTGAATACAATCGGAGACCACATAAGAAGCTCATCATTTTAAGTAATTTGCATTTTTAGGGCCTAGGGATACTTAAGGACAACATACTCATTTTAAGTGGTTATTTCTCCTTAAGCGTTTGAATGCTATTTGAAGGGCAATCAAATGTTGAATTGTTTGACAGGTAAATAGGGGTCTAAATAGGGGTCAGTCGACTTTCAATATTGAAAAGTGCTTGAGTGAAACTACACCCGCTCCTCCGCTACCTTTAAATATTGAAAGTCGATTGACCCCTAGCCCTTTGGACCCCTAGCCCTGTTAAATATTGAAAGTCGATTGACCCCTAGCCCTTTGCTGAAAGTCGATTGACCCCTAGCCCTTCTCGAGCTTTCGTTATCGCCTGTTAACAAAGGGCAACACAATACGTCATTCTTTGCGTTTGGCTTACGGCGAGCTTAGCTATTTTAAAAAGTTTTATTTTTTAACTTAACAAACCTTAGTCTTTGCTTTTAAAATTAAATCGTTCTTTCCACTGCGGCAACTAAACTACATTACAAGCTATCCTTAGGAGGCATCATGAATTGTATTCGAGGAGTATTGGTTTTTGGTTTGCTCTCTTCTCTTTGTGTCGCAGCAACACCCCCGTCGGGAAGATATAAAACCATTTACGAGCAAATGGTTTCGCTTGAAACTCAGAACCCCACTATTGCTAAAGTCTTTTCGATTGGAACTAACGATGATGGGGTTGAAATGTATGCACTTCGCATCAGCACCCAACCTCAAGCCATCGACAAATCTAAAATAGGTCAGTTTTTGGTTGCTACCCACCATGGTAATGAAGGAGGGTCAACTCTCTTGGCTGTAGAATTCATGAAAGATCTTCTTCGCCGATATCAAAGCGATGAACTTTGGAGAGGAAATCTTAATCAAACCGAGTGGACGATTTTACCCGTTCTAAACATCTCGGGATACAACGCCAATCAAAGACATGAACATGGGCAAGATCCTAACCGAGATTACCCAGGTCCTTGTACACCCTCAGGCTTTGGAAAATTGAAAAGCATTAGAAACCTTATTGCTTTTCTTGAAAGCCGCCCATTCGCAGGCAGTGTAACGGCTCACGGGTACGTTGGTAATTTTACCTACCCCTGGGGATTCTACACCGACAACAATAAGACTCAGGATGAGAATCGATACCGAGAAATTTTTAGAAAAGTGGCTGATGTGAACGGCTATTCTTATGGCAATTCCGGTGACGCCATTTATCCTGCCAATGGATGTTATGAAGACTTCGTTTATTGGAAACATGGTTCTTGGTCTTTGCTAGTGGAATTACTGAATGGATCACAAAAAGACGTCAACGAAACAGTTCCTGCTATTTCGCAATTCTTTGATTTGATCGATTCCTCACCCAGTTCCAAAAATCAATTCGAAGCCAATTGCACAAGGCATCGTGGACCTGATTTAAGAAACGAGTAAATCGTTTCTAACCAGGCATGGGTACTCTTTACGCCTCGGAGGTTTTACCTCTGGGGCGTTTTTTCTTCCACTACAGTGATTTGAAAAGGGCCGTTTGGGTTAGCACAAAATCCGGCTAAACTTTTTTTGCCCAACTGATTACGATAAAACTCCAAAATCTTGGGTTTCTCGTTGCGACAATGCTCCAAAGATTCAAAAGTCTTAGGGTCTTGAAGAATTTTTAAATCACCTAGCCCCAAAATATTTTCGGAAAGTGTCACAATGGTTAACTGATAGCGTTTATCGGAGTATTTACCGCAATAAACCGCCAGAGGGGGCACTTGTGCCTGAGCTAATCCGGCGCGAACCTCTCCTATTTGAAGTTCGCAAATGGATGGGTCTTGATGCTCGGCTAACTGTTCTGAATTCAAATAAAGTCTCTTGTTCCCGTAAAATCTTACTGTCAGCGACATATCCAGTTCTGAAATATAGGGCCTTCCCAAAATGGAAACCAATCCGATTCCCAGTTTTTCAGCGGCTTGATAAGTTCCAGTAAAAGCATCCTTCCAAGAGCCATTAGGTCTAACCCCAACGATGGCCTCGGAAGAAAAAAATTGGAGTGTCCCCTTTCCGATCCCTTCAACAAAAGCGAAGTAAGGCATCGGATCTAGAAAGGAGTCCCCCTTGTAACAGTAAGAAATCCAGGGCTCAATTCCCGTAAACTGGCGGAACAACTTCTCCTCTCTTTGAAGTTCAAGCTGGCAATCTTCCATTTTGGCTTTGATTCCTTGGTTTATAGCTCCGAACGCAATGGAATCGCTGTTCTGAGAAAACGCAATAGGCTGTGCCGCCAAATAAGATATTTTAATATCGCAAACGGTTTCTGTTTCTTTAGTAAAACCGGTCCAATAGATCTCAGCACCTGAGACTAAATGTAATCGCTCCGCTAAGTTCTGGGCAGTCTGCTGGCATCCCGCCCCTCGAGGGTAACTTTTTAATTCATGGTGGTAGAGATCCAATCCAAAAGACATTCCGCTTAAGCCAAAAAAGAGCCAACTCCAAAGTTTCATATTTCCTCCGTGGGCCAAATGACAAACTTGAACCCCATTTTTGTCAACCCATTTGCAAGCTATTGGACTCTGGATTATCCGTTCACTAGAAGTAATTTGTTTTTACCCGAAAGAACTCGCCATGATATTCTGATTTCAGTTGACTCTTTGATTTCATTTGCGAGGGACCTCTCATGTTTAAGAATTCCAAACCCATCATTGGAATGATCCACTGCCCTGCTCTGCCCTCGAGCCCCCAGTTCGAAAACAACTTAAAACACATTCATCAATTTGTGATGAACGATGCAAAAGTTTTAGTTGAAGGTGGAGTCGATGCCCTAATGCTAGAGAACTATGGGGATCTTCCGTTTTTTCCCGACTCAGTTCCCTCGGCAACGGTAGCCCATTTGACCGTCCTGGCCCGAGCTCTCAAGAAGCGTTTTGCACTTCCTTTGGGAATTAACGTGTTACGCAACGATGGAATCAGTGCTTTAGCTATCGCTCACTCCAGCGGAGCTCAATTCGTCAGAGTGAATATTTTGACTGGGGCTAGACTTACCGATCAAGGAATTATTAGTGGAAAAGCCCATGAGATTTTGCGCTTTAGAAAAAAAATCGGAGCTCAGTCGATTAAGATCTTTGCAGATATCGCCGTTAAATACTCTTCGCCTCTCACCGATAGAACATTAAAAAATGAAGTCGAAGAGACGCTTCACCGCTCGGGAGCGGATGGTTTAATAGTTTCAGGTGAAGCCACGGGCAAACCCGTTGATTTGGAGCGATTACGAGCGGTGAAAGAGATAGCTCAAACCACTCAGGTTTGGATTGGAAGCGGTACCACGTTGCAAAACATTTCCGAACTCAAACTCTATGCCGATGGATTTATCGTTGGTTCTGCTTTTAAGCCTAGTCTAGAAGCTCAAATAGAAAGAAACCGTGTTGAAGCCATGGTCCGTGAGTTGAATGGGGGCAAATCATGAATCTCACTTCTCAAAAACCTCAACTCATCGGGATGGTCCACGTGAGAGCTTTGCCCGGAACTCCTCGCCATTGCCATAATATCGATGCTATCGTTGAAACTGCCATCAATGAAGCCTCACAACTTGAAAAGGCTGGCTTTACAGCGATTATTTTAGAGAACATGCACGATGTTCCTTACCTCCGAGGACAAGTAGGTCCCGAAATTACGGCCGGCATGGCTAGTATCGCTTACGAAGTGAGACAATCGGTTAAAATACCTATCGGCATTCAAATTCTAGCAGGTGCTAACGAGGAAGCGCTCTGTGTAGCTCAAGCTGCCGAATTAAATTTTATCAGAGTTGAGGGGTTTGTTTTTTCTCATATTGCCGATGAGGGAATGATTGAATCTTGTGCAGGTAGGCTATTAAGGCTCAGAAAAGAGTTAGGCGCCGAAAATATAAAAATCTTTGCTGACATTAAGAAAAAACATTCAAGCCATGCAATCACCTCTGACATTTCCATTTCGGAGACTGCCCATGCTGCCGAATTTTTTGGTGTCGATGGAGTCATCTTGACCGGTTCCGCTACGGGATCGGAAGCTTCCCCTCAAGAGCTACACCAAGTTTCAAAACATGTTTCTATTCCTGTCTGGATTGGTTCCGGAGTGACACCTACCAATTTAATTCAGTACAAAGAAGCGCAGGGTTGGATTGTCGGATCCTCGCTTAAGGAAAAAGGTAAATGGGATCAGCCTTTGGATCCTTCAGCACTCAACCAAATGAGTTCTGCATTTCAAAAACTGACTCGATGAAAGATTGACACGTTGATTCACGCCTCTTTTTCTCAGTCAGAAAACACTTTTTTTATCTTTCTAACCGACGAAACTCTTCAGTATAATTAGGGCGAGTAATCACCCATTAAGGAGCTTGTCATGCCATCGATTCAACTGAGAGTATTTTCAACTTTAGTGATTTGCGGTCTTTCTTTTTTCCTCCTAGCAGGGAAAACATCTTCACACTCGAAGATTTCTGATTGGCTTCTTAAAAAATACAAAACACAATCCCAAAGGGACGAACTTCCGACCGTTTTAATTTTCATGAAGGAGGAGGCCGATTTTTCCAAAATCAATCAAAAGGCTCCTCGGGCCGACCGAATCAAAAACGTATTTCATCAATTGGTCAAAACTTCACAAAAATCACAAATCGATTTATTGGCTTGGTTAGAATCTGAAAAAATCTCTGCACGGTCATTTTATATCAATAACATGATCGTAGCCGATAAAGTCTCTTTAGAACAATTAGAGCAAATCGCTCAACGAGAAGATGTTTTAAAAATTGTGGGAAATCCTCCCGTGCCACAGACCCTTCCCAAAGTGATGCGAGAGTCAGACGACGAGCCCAAAGGCCCTGGAGCTAATCTGGTTCGCCTCGGGGCTGTGAAGGTTTGGGATGAATTTAAAGTCAAAGGAGAAAATATTGTAGTCGCCGGACAAGATACCGGAGTGCGCTGGGATCACGCGGCCCTGAAAAGTCACTATCGAGGGTGGGATGGAAAATCTGCCGACCACAGCTACTCTTGGCATGATTCCGTTCATAAAAATATTGGGGGGAGTTCTTCTTGTGGATACGACTCAACAACTCCGTGTGATGATCACTCCCACGGAACCCATACACTAGGGACGGTGGTAGGAGATGACAGTCAAGGCAATCAAATTGGCGTAGCGCCTTCGGCCAAATGGGTGGCTTGCCGAAATATGGACTCTGGTATTGGGAGTCCAGAAATGTATGTGGAATGTTTTCAATGGTTCTTGGCCCCTTGGCCACAAAATGGCGATCCCATTCAAGATGCCCGACCCGAGTTAGCCCCTCACGTCATCAACAATAGTTGGGGATGTCCCAAGAGTGAGGGCTGCGAGGGCAACGAATTTGAAAGAATTTTAAAAGCTTTGCGAGCTGCCGGTATTTTCGTTGTAGTTTCCGCAGGCAACGATGGAAGCAGCTGTGGTTCTCTCAATACGGGACCCGCTTTTCACTCCGATCTCGTTTTGAGTGTCGGTGCTGTGAACCATCGAACCGACACTATTGCTAGTTTCTCAAGCCGTGGGCCCAGCAGTTTTGATAATAAGATTGGACCTCATGTTACGGCACCGGGTGTGGATGTGAGGTCGGCAGTACCTTCGGGGGGGTACGCCGAATCAGGTTGGAGCGGAACTTCCATGGCGGGCCCTCACTTGGTCGGCTTAGTGGCGCTTCTTTGGTCTTCCGATCCTTCTTTAGTAGGCAATATCGAAGCCACCGAGGAGTTGATCCGCTCCACTGCAGAACCCAAAACTTCAACCCAAACCTGCGGCGGAACTGAAGGCTCTGCCATTCCAAACAACACGTTTGGCTACGGGATTGCTAATGCCTATGCCGCAGTTAAAAATCGAATCGAAAAGATGAAATGAAATTAAAAAGATTTTTCTTTTTAGTTGTTTTTTTTATACCCATCTCTGCTTTTTTGTCTAAGGCCTGGGGTGATGACTCCAATCCTGGAAAGAGGCTGGTGCTGGATTGGTTAAAAACACAGAATAGCTCGTGGAAGCGACTTTCTGATTTAGAAATTGAGCCCCAGTTCAAAACTCAGTATGGAATGAATGCGGATGAGTTCGTCCGAATTTCTAATCAACAAATGAAAGAGGGTATTTCAACCTCCGCAAGCCGTTTTTCAGAAACCAGCGCCGGACGCACTTTAAGCCCGATCTTTCTTACCTACTTAAGCACCAATCTAGAAGTTTTAAAATCCGGGGATGCCCTTAAGACGGAAAATATTAATCGTTACATGTGGAAAAGAGATTCCTCGCAAATTGGGCTTAACGAGAGCATCGGAGGAAATGCCGGTCCGGGGGCTCTTGCCATCAACTTTCTTTATGACAATCAAGGAAGAATTCTGTTCGTCGGCAATATTCAAGACTGTCCGCCCCATGTTCGTAAAGAGGAGCTCAATAAGAATTTGAGAACTGGTACTGTACGAACTGATTATCTTAATAACTTCTGGGAACTATATGATTCTGAATCTGTTAAGCCAGAAATCAAAAAGCCGCTGATTGAGGGGATCGAGAAAGCTATAGGAAGGCCACCTATCGAGAGTTCCGCCGAATTTGCAAGACAATGCAAAATGACCTTGCAAAGACTCATTAAAGGAAAATAGTTTCAAAAATCCAAAACGAACTCTCAGCGTTTTTCCGGAAGGGAAGAGTTCTTTTTTGGAGCCCTTCGATTAAACATTTTTTCAAAAAGCCAATCATACTCTTCTTCGTCTGGATAAATATTCTCAGAAGCTTCAGTATAACCAGGCACGTCACTGTGACTCACCGGCGATACTGAAAAATCGGTTCGATAATACAGTTGATTGAGATCTAGAGGTTTCTCTTTAACCCTTTGGGTTTTAGGATCTACATACCTTCGACCCGCAATATAAATCATGAGAGTGGCCACTGTTTCCGAATAAGCCTCTTCTTGTGCCCTTCTGGGATCCCCAGGGAAAGCTCGATTATATTTCTCTTCACGATTTTTATCTCCAAACAGCTTCTGCCGCTCGCTCTCATATTTCTTGTCCACCAAGAACACCTTATCCCACCACGCATGAAACAGTTCATTGTAAAAATTGGAAAAATCTACTGACGTCCATTTTTCTAATTCTTTTTCTGCTGAAGGAACATAGATAGTGCCCCCAGAGATCATTCCTCTTCGATATTGAGCGCCACCCGAAGTGTTTTTCACTACGATCCAAGCGTTTCTCGCTTTAAGCTCATCAAAAAACAAAGTGGGAAAACCTCGTTTTTTGGCTTCTTGATAAAAACTTTCAAGCTCCTGCCCCGATGGCACGGCTCTCAGCTTCTTCTCTAAATTGAAATCAAACCCTTTGTGCTGAGCTTTTTTGGATGGTTCCTGCCCCCATAAACCAAGCCCCGTTAAAACTACCAAACTTAACGCGGTTAATTTAATCTTTTCCATGCATCCATAGTTTAACCCTATCATTTGAATAGAGAAACTATTTACTTTAAACCCCAGAATGTTGGGCAGACTTCTAAATGGCTTTTAGTTTTGTGGAGCCTTGGGCCCCACACTCAGTCTGCCGAGAGGCTTTTCCATTCCGGAGAATCGGTGAGCATAAAATGAATCCAGTCCAAAACATTCACGCCATGAGATTGAGGTAGAACATTTTTGGGAGTTCCCATTTTGGCTAAAAAAGTGACCGTATGCCAACGACCTTGATCAAAAAAATACCGGTGTGAAGACGCAGAATCCATCAGAGTGGCAGCTCGCTCAATCGAGTATTTGACCGAATTTTCATCTCCGCCTAGTAATCCGAAAAACATTTGAAAAACAGCATCCTGGTCAGCAGCTAACATTCCATATTTCACATGGGAAAATCTCTCAGAATTAAACTGGTGTACATCTTCAAAATCAATAGAATCTCCTTTTGCCATTTCGGTGGGGGCCGCTTCCATCACATGCCATTTTTTTACTACCGATTCCACTTTGTGAGAGTCGAGATATTTTCCAAAAATAGGAATGCCTGAGTCATTGATAACTGAAAGATTTGTTTCACCAAAATTTCTTACGATATGGTGAAGATTAAAAGTGACTCCAACCCCGCCCGCACTTGACCCCACTACCACCACTTTTTTCACTTTCGGAAAAAGCTTTTTTGCCATGTTGATACTGAGTTCAAAGTTCTTAGCCCCCACGTGTTTGACCTTACGGGGAATAATCCCATTTCCGTAATCTGCAGTTCCAAACCCAGTGAATACGTCCCCGGTGCAGTAAACAATTTCAAAGTAGTTTGAAGATCCGATAGGACTTTGCCTCTCCTGACTCCACGGATGTGTTTGAGAGTCCGCAGGCGGACGAGAGAGATAACTAGTCAAAGCTCCATCTCCACCTTCATTTGACCCTTTACAATGTTTTTCTTTAAGGCGACATCCGCAGGTCACCGCATCAAAACAAGCTCCGCCCCCTTGCACGTAAACAAATAAATTTTCAGACCCTCGGTCGATGTATTTGATATAAGACTGAGAACCATCCCCGCATTGAGCCAACGGAACATCTTGCTGACACATCTCTCCTAACTGGCAAGTGGCCTGGGCCATGAAAGGAATTAAAATAAAAACACCAAGAAGCTTATTCATTTTTTACCTCACCCAAAAAAGAAAAAAACATTCTACCTAGCCCCAAAAATAACACGGCAAATATTGGGCCTACAAGGGTTCGTATTTCCCTTGTTAACATTTAGTTTCAACGCTTATTGTTCTCGGCGAGCTATAAATTGAACCACCGCACTTCTTCCTGTATGGCCTTTTCCCTCGTAAATATCTCGCTCTAATTCTATTCCGTGAATTTGTTTCAGGCCCTTAAGATCGCGCTGAAATTCGTGCAGTTGATTCAGCAAATCGACCGAATGGGGCCCCCCCGTTTTATACTCGAGTTGTTTGGGCGTATAAGCTTCAATCAGAATGGACCCACCGAGAGTTAAAGACTTTGAAGCATTTCTCAACACTCGGGTCAGAAGTTCTTTGGGAAGGTGGCACCAAATTGCGACAATCCCGTCCCAGCGATCAGTTCCAAAATCAAAGTCAGCTAAATCACTGACCACTTCTGCCACACGGACTTTTCGCTCTTGGGCTAGTTCTCTCATTTTTACCATTCCAGCTTGAGAACCATCCACAGCCGTCACATCAAAACCTTGGCCCGCTAGGAACACGGCATTTCGCCCTTCCCCTTCGGCTAAGCAAAGAATCTTACCCTTGGGTTTAAACACTTTGGAGTTTTCTCGCAAAAAATCGTTGGGTTCTGTGCCGTAATAATACCCAGGAAGCTCGAAGCGCTCGTCCCACATTTTGTCCCAATACTGTGTCATAAATACCCTCAATTAAGCTAAATTGAGGGTATTTTTACCTAGGCGAGTGATTTTGACAATCGAGCAGTTGGATTTAACTCATTTTTAAAGGTCAATACTGTCGGTATCTTCAGAATAATCTATTTCAGAAGCTTCACCTTTAACAAGTTGGACTTGGTGATCTTGAACTTTCGGTTCAATCACGGCATCACTCGGCCAAGGGTCTATCGGATCGACCGGTTTTTCTAAATCGACAGATTGAGCCCAGGCAGGCGCAATTGAGGCTCCGGGAAAAACCTTTTGAAAATTGGCTTGGATACCTTTGATATCGTCCGACCACAAAGTACTCCATTGATCCGGGTTGGCTCTAGGACCGTAGGCTCCCCAACACATCAGAGACTGAGGTTGGCTTCCACACTTTCCGGCTCCCCCCGCATAGGTGTCTCCTAAACCTGCCAGCGCATGCCCCAATTCGTGAGTCCATGTTCCGTAAGGCCGAGTAGAATAGATCGTTGAGACGCTAGGAGAGGCAAAAGAAGTTCCTCCCCCGGGGCGCAAATTGATGGTCAAATGTTTTTGGTTGCAAGTAAATGCAATTTGTCGAGTGACGCTTTGATCGATCACTTTGAGAACTCTAAGCCAAGTTAAAGATGCACGAGCTGCCCAAGCCTTAGCCCTTTCAAAATCAGGCCCCGTCGACTGTCCCGCCAAACAAATATTAAGCGTGGGTTTACGGATATGAGCAATCGTGCATCGTTTAACTGAAGATTCAGAAAAAGAAACATATCGAGAATCAGCTTGGCTAGCCGATGAACCTAATAACATTTCACAGCAAGCCAAAAACACAACACTCATTTTTCTTGGGTCAAACAACTTTGATACATGTGCCGTAGATTTCATTTTATCCTCACTATCCCCCGCTGAAACGGGTAGTCACTTTGTTGATATTATTAAAATAGGAGAAGAGCTCTTTTTAAGTGATCTAAGAAAATCCATTCATGAAGAAGCTGGTTGCAACACTAAAGTGAAGACTTCTAGCCTATTAAGATATTTTCATCATATCTCGGATGCCGTTGATTTTTTGAAATCGCTAGTTTTTTGTTGGGTACAGCTGTTAACGGAAGCTTTTCGTTGGATTATCACTTTTTTTATATTCGGATAACAATCAATAAAGAACATCTATTTCAAATCGCACTAAAACAAAATAGGAGCACTTATGCGAAACGAACTTTTTAGTTTGTATTCAGCCCTTTTTATTTTCACAGCCTCTTTTTTCGTTTATTCGGAGTCTCGAGATCTAGTTACTGATCCCTCAGGGAATAATCAGTTGCTCGTAGTGGGAGTTCCCGGAGGCCTGCCGGGGATTGATAAAGACCTAAAAATGGTTGAGGAAATAGGAATTAATCCAGCTTATCAATTCGTTTCTTCAAAACTTTGGAGTAGCCAGGGAACGGTCGCTAATGTCGCTCAAAGCTTAACAACTTTATCAGCTAATGCTTTAGATAAGGGAACGATGTTCTTCTATTACTCGGGCCATGGTTCGCGGGGAAGTATTTCACTTAAAGATCGCTCGATGAGAATTTCCGAAATAAGACAAGCCCTAGAAAAAGGACGCGAAGGATTAGGACCCTTATCTAGATTGGTCATGATTTTTGATTCTTGTTACTCTGGTTCACTCGTGGATCCATTGAGAAAATTAATCAGCCCCATCGCTGATGATGCTGAAGCCAACGCATTTACTGATAATCTAATAGAAGAATTAAGTTACTCTTCCAGAGCTTCCGAGTACTGGAAAAGTTTATTTGTATTTGCCTCTTCTCGATCGAACGAAACCAGCAATGCAGGATCTTCAGGTTCAGAATTTACTGTAGCGCTTCACAAAGGATTTGTTGAAACCTCAAACCAGCAGGGGACCATGTCCGACTGGGTTCAGAAAACAAAAACCTACACGACGGGTCATCACCCAGTGGAGCGCTTTGTTCCAGGCGACATGGCCAATGAGAAATTGATCCCTTAAAGCCCGTTGGAAATGGATTCTTACCTTAGATAAAACCAAAAACATTAAAGCTTTAGGGAGGGGCTTAGGGATCCTTTTTAGGCGGAAATTGTCATCTACGTTAGTTTGCTAACGTCTTTTTTAGCTTCAAGAGTAGCCTTAGGCACCCACCGATTGGCACTTAAGTTGCTTTGCCACCCGGAGGAGCTGGGTGGGAAGTTTTAGATGTCGATTGCCAAAAACCTTTATTTTTTTCTTGTTATCAGTCTTTTCGCCAGTGGCTTTTCTCGGGCCTCTGATATTGGAACGGAGGTTCGGTACCTCCTAAGAGATATCGTTACGGCCTCTCTCTCTCAAGATCAACCCGAACGTGCCCATCTCCTAGATGAGGCATTACTCAAGCATCCCGCCGTTTTTGAAGCCTGGATCCGTGGCAAAACACCCAAGGATCTTTTAAGTGAAGCAGGTTTACAATTAGACGATACCCTTCGTGCTCACATTGAAAACTCATTATCCGCCTATTTTCTCCAGAAACTTAACTTCTTAAAATCAGATTTCCCAAAGGGTTCGGAAATGCCCTTCCAGTGGCAACTTAACCATGCAGAAACAGTGCAAAAAGCCCTAAAACCCCACGAAGAACTCCTACTGAGTCTTGCTCGATCGGTGAATATCGACACTAAACGGAGCATGATGAAAGCTATTTCTCCTGTTGCTAAAAATGAACTCATCTCGAAGATCACTGAAGAAATCGAAAGAGTGCAGCTTTCAGATTTTCAAATTGTCCAAGAGCTGAAAGATCCCAGGTTTTTAGAAGACATTAAAGGAGTCCCTAAAGAAGCCGTTAAAATATTTGAAACAGTCGTGGAAACTTATTTCAATCATATGACTTTAGAAACCAAGCAAAAAATAATCATTGATCTGCTTTCACTTCCGCCCTCTGCAACGAAAGGGCAACAAATAAGCGTAGTTTTACAAAACTCAGGTCCTCTCATGCAGAAGCTATTTCAACTTATCGGAAAGAGATCGACCCATCCCCTCGTGCGTGAGGCCTCTGACCAATTACTCTCAAACATCAAGCCATTTCCCTTTGCAGAGGTGAAAAAACGAATTGAAACACGAACCGGTAAATCTATCGAACATATTTTTTCTGAATTCAATATCGAGCCCCTTGCAGCTGGAACGGTCGGTCAAGTCCACACTGGAAAGCTCAAAGGTTCAAACAAAAAAGTTGCCATCAAGATCTTACGTCCTAACATCCAATCACAAGCAGAATATGAGTTTAAGTTAATTAGAGAGAACCTGGCCCCTGAATACTTGCCTACTTTCGATGAGCTGAAAGCAGGAATATTGCGTGAACTCAATCTTTACGAAGAAGCTAAGGCAATTGCGCGAGGAAAAGAAAATTACGAAAGTCCTTCCGAAGGTATTTATGTAGCAGGAGTCGCTGAAGGAACTGAAGCTTACGAAGATCTTCTTTTTTTAGAGTTTGCGGATGGGAAACCGATGAATAAACAGCCCACAATGACCGCTCAAGAAAAATTTCAACAGTCCAAACGTTTTTTCAGTTTGTAAAAAAGTGGGCTTACCAAGTTCTTTTCAACGGAGGATTTGCCCATGTTGATTTACATGGAGGAAATATTTTTTATGATATTTCCTAGTCCCACCCCAACGGAAAACAAACCCTGATTGATTTTGGCAGCACGATTAACCTTCGTCCCACGACTGCTAGAAGTTTTATTAGACTGTTGAGTGCGATTCACTTAAACAATCCCGGTCTTATTTTAAAAGCTATTCAAGATGACGCTTTTATTCCAGCGGAAAAAGAGACTGCTGTTAAAAGAAATATCCAGCTGATTTTGGAGGACAATCATATCCCTAAGGGGCAAAAAGCGGGATTCATCCTCAATCAGATCCAACAGATGGGAATTCCGATTGCAGCAGAGACAATCCATTTGCTCCGCGGAAAACTTTCTTTAGAAGAACATATTTCAACACTCAATTCAGAGTTAGACCAACTAGACCCTGATAAAAAGTTAGGGCGCTTTACTGCCCGATCCCTGTTTTTACAAAGCGGACTTCGCGGGCTAGCGAAAGACTTTTATCGCTTCGTAACCGGCAAGTCCGGAAGAACCTTCACCCCGGAAATGATCGCGCGGTTGGCGTTTGAAATTCCCAAATATCAGCTTACAAAAACCGCCACGAAAGTAGGCGGTTGGCTCAACCGTCATTGTGCCTTTGCTTTGATGAAACTTGCTCGCCCACGCTGATTTTTTATACCCTGCCTACCCCCCACAGGTAGACTGGGTCACCTCTTCAGCTAAAACAACGATTCCTCTCATCTATCCTCTCAAATCCCATCATTTTTACCATGAAGGCTTCGTGGCTTTATCTCGGCTCTAGCCCGATAGTGAGAGTAAGGGGATGTGAATCGATTTATCACATCCAT
>OMIX01000113.1 GCA_900299195.1 Deltaproteobacteria bacterium | reverse complement strand
TGTGTATAAGAGACAGTTTTCGGCTTGCTTGGCTTCAAACTCTTGAGTGCGAACATTCATGATGTTGCGAAGCTTTTGAACTTCATCCCAATGCTTCATCAAGGCATCATAAGATTTTTTGGCCTTGGGATCAGAAAGCTCAAGGTGACCTTCAGCAATCTTGTGACCATATTTGGCCTCGTGCTGATACTTTTCTACGTCCCAAACCGCTTTTTCCCCTTGGAAATTCACGGTGGCATTGGTCATTTTGGTTTTGGATTCGGTTAACTCTTTTTCAAGTTTCTTTTCATCTTTGGATTTTTTCTCAATTTCTAATGCCGCTTGAGCCAATTTTTCTTTGGTTTCTTTAAGCTTAGCTTCGTCCACTGCCCCTTTGGCAGCTTCAATCTGTTCATTGTACTTCTTAGTTTTTAGGGCCATGAATTGGCTTTGGTAGCCTTTCCACTCCCGGCCAAAATCATCCAGAATCATCCAAATAGTAAAAACCAACATGACAATGCTGGATATGGCAAAGGCCTTAATGAGCGTTTTACCTTGATAGAACCTATCGTCTGATGCGTTGTTGGCCATAACTAAGCCCCTAGCTAAATGTTAAAAAACCACTCAGGAATCGCTACGATGTATTTCAAGTTGATCATCCATCGGAGCACCATTTTGATGGGTAGTGCACCCATCGAAAGAAGAAGGCCAGCCAAGATATAAAATCGTGGTTTACCCATCTTCTCATACAAGTCCTTCATCCATTTTTTCTGTAACAGGATGGTACCAGAAACAAAATAACCGATCACTAGAAACATCCCTAACCCCTCGCGAATAAAGGGATTATCGGGCAGCTTGCCCCCATTTAAGCCTGTGCTTCGAAACAAATATTCGGAAAGATTCACATTCTTCAATACTTCTAATTTATGAAGATCCCAAACTTCGTAAGGACCAAAAAAGTTCCAGTTGGGACCTCTGAGGAAGGTTCCATAAATAATCAACAGAATCCAAAGGATAAGAAATCCAAACATGAAAGAGGTAATAGCTAGTTTTCTTTCCTTAAACGTATAGTAACCATTCCCTTTGGGATTAATATCGATAAAGGGAATAAGTATTAAACCGACTACGATCAATGAAGGGAATACAACCCCTGCTAACCAAGGATCGTAGTACACCAACATTTCTTGAAGCCCGAGAAAGTACCAAGGGGCTTTGGAAGGATTGGGAGTTTCTACGGGGTTGGCCGGTTCTTCTAAGGGAGCTTTAAGAACAATCGACCACACAAGAAGCACACACCAGGCAACAATCGCACAAATAAATTCGCTAAAAACTAAATCGGGCCAAGTAAATACCAACTCTTTAGCCTCTTTTTTGTTTTCAACGTCTTTGCCTTCATCAATCAGTCTATCGTTGATCACCATCTTGTGAACGGCTAGCCAAGTGAAGAAGACCACCAAAAACAGCATCCCGACAATCGGAATATTATCTGGCTTGGTCACCACATCTTTAAAAGTAGGATTTAAACAGCTAACCAAAATGAAGACCGCCATCGATCCTTCAATCCAGTAAAGCGTCTTTTTTTCTGCAAACTTTTCACGCCAGCGAAAAAACACCAGGTAAAAAAGAATACAGGAAACCGTGAACAAAATAGACGGCTGGCAAAACGCATTAATCGATGAGGTTATAAAATTTCCGATGGATGCCATTATTTCTTACAGAGGCCCTGAAATGCCCCCGTCCTTTCTCACACGCCAAAAGTGAATAGCCATCAAAACACTGGCCGCTAACGGAATAAAAATACAGTGTAAATCATAGAACCTTAATAAAGTGGCTTCTCCTACCAGTCGCCCAGCAAGCAACGCAAATCGAGCATCGCTCCCCGCATGAACCACATCAAATCCCATGAGACTGTTAATCAGCGAAGCTCCAGGCCCCTCATGCCCCAAAAAGGGTGTAGCACGAGCCATGTTGGAACCCACCGTGATAGCCCAAATGGCCAATTGGTCCCAAGGCAATAAATAACCGGTAAAACTCAGCAAGAGGGTCAGAACCAGCAATATCACGCCTACCCCCCAATTGAACTCACGAGGTGGCTTGTAAGAACCCGTTAAAAATACACGGAACATATGCAGCCAAACGGTGATCACCATGGAGTGAGCTCCCCATCGATGAACCTCTCTCATGATTCCAATGGGTACATGCTCTCTCAAAGCAATGATATCCATGTACGCAAACTCGGCTGTCGGACGATAGTAAAACATCAACAGAACACCCGTGACGGTTTCCACTAAGAATAGGAAAAAGGTGAGCCCACCCATACACCAGGTGAAACTCATTCTAACTCCCGACTTCTTCATTCGAATAGGATGCAAATGAAGAAATACATTCATCAGAACCACCAGAACTCGATTTCGAGCATTGTTCGGAGCCCCGTGCCTAAAAATAGATTTCCAAGCTTGGGATTTCGTGATCGATTCTGAAAACTCTTTAAACGACGCCATAACTAACCTCTTAAGCTAACTCTAAAAATGAACTAGGGTCATTCCACTGACCTTTTTCAAACTGGTATTTGACCGTTTTATCGACAGCAATTTGGCCATCTTCCGAACGCCCAATTTTATACCGTTCTAAAGGTCGAGGAGCGGGTCCCTCAAAATTAATCCCAGTGGAATAAAAACCGCTACCGTGGCAAGGGCATTTAAACTTGGCTTCACCCTCCAACCAGTTTGGAGTACAACCCAAATGGGTACAAACCGTAGACAAACAATAAATCCCCCGCTCATTTCGAACTATCCAAACGCCATAACGTTTTTTGAATCGCTCATCGACTTTGTTAACCGCATATTCCGCGGGGAACCCAGCTTTAAACTGTTGGGGAGGTTCGAATGTGATATTAGGGAAAAATAATCGGCCTACCGCGGTTAAAAACCCACCCATTGCTGCAGTGAATCCAGCCCAACCGACTACGACCCAATTAAAAAAATCCCTTCGAGTAATTGCATTTTCCGATTCAGGAAATTTTGGTGTTGGCATATCTCAGACCGCCGTCAATAAAAGTTCAACATCTACTATTTTTTTAAGCGCCCATGTTTATCGTTTCCTTAAGCGCTCAAGTCAAGGTTAAATCCGTCAAAGAAAACTCAGCAAAGTAATTAGGATAATACCGTTTTTTGCTAACCTCCTTGCCAAACTGAGATTTTAGGTCAAAGCTGTCCTAAAATGAAGCTCAAACTCCCCATTCATAAAGCCTCCCGATTGGGTTGGGACATTGCACGAGAATCTGCAGCGTCTATTCTAACCTACGAGCTCTATCCGCTAGGACTAGTTTCTAGGTCGCTTCCCACCTTTCCTGCCCTACCCCGAAAAATATCCGCCCCCAAGAGACCGATTTTATTTATTCACGGAATTTTTCATAACCGGAGCACTTTTGCTTGGCTTAAGCAGAAACTTTACACCAAAGGATTTCGCCATTTTAAAGAAGTGGATTTGATGACCAGCATCCGGCCAATTCCTCACTTGGCTGAACAAATTGCACGAGAGGCCCGTTTACTTCTCAAAAAACACGAGGTTTCTGAAATCGATATCGTAGCGCATTCTATGGGTGGCGTAATTGCCCGATATTTTGTTCAGCTCTTAGGTGGCGATGGAATCGTCAGGAACCTAATCACTTTAGGCACCCCCCACCAAGGCACCGAATGGTCCCGATATTCCATTTTGCCCCATTTAAGGGAACTCAAACCTCAAAGCCGAACTCTAGAACTGCTTAACCAAAGCGGCCCGCCAAAACAAACACGAGCCATCGCCATTTCAGGGGAACTGGATATAGTCATCCGCCCCAAAGACTGTATGTGGTGGAATGGGGTGAGAAATATTCATCTGTCTCATGTGGGACACGCTGGCCTCTTATTTTCCAAACGAGTTTTAGACATCGTGCTATCTCACTTAAATGAAGAGAATCCCCTGTGAAAACCTCTCATTCGTCTTCCTTTCTTGATGATTCTTTAAAACGCAAAGTGATCTTTTTTACGGGCAAAGGCGGCGTAGGAAAAACCGCCATGGCATGGGCTACGGGTTTACTTCTTTCCCGGCACCATCGAAAAGTCCGAATGGTGAGTTGGAGCCCTTTTGACAACCCGAAAATTGCCGAACCTTTAAACTCTTTTAAGATTCCTTGGGAAAAATTAGAGCCTTCGGCTTGCTTTAAGGAATACACTCTAAAAACATTAAAATTTGAAAAAATTTTTGATGTCGTTTTTGAAAACAGAATTCTCAAAGCTTTTATTGATGTGGCGCCAGGTCTCTCAGAAACGGTGGTCGCTGGAAAAGTTTGGGATCTTTATGACCGAGCCGAGCAAGACACTCTCATCGTAGATCTCCCCGCAACAGGCCATGCCTTATCTTTTTTTAAATCTCCGATGGGAATTGAAAAAATGTTCGCCACCGGCTTTGTTCACCGGCAGGCAGGTCAAATTTGTGAAATGTTTCGAGACCCATACTCTCGGCTGGATGTAGTCACCCTGCCCGAAGAAATGCCCATGGTAGAAAGTGAACAGTTTTTAAGAAATCTCTCCGAATTAGGAAAATTTCCCTTAGGTTTTTTGCTGGTGAATCAGTGCACTCCAGATTTAAAAGCACCTAAAACCCTCAATGAGGCGATTCCGGAAGCCATTAAAGAATGTTTGGAGGACCATCGTTGTCGACAAGAGCGAGAAAATAAAGTTCTCGGCGATGCGGCTCGATTGCCTCTAAAACTCAAAACTACACCCCGCCTTCCCACCGAAATTTTAAAAGTCACCATTGAAAAACTTTCTGACCAATTGGAGACTTAAGTGAACACACTTTGGCGTGATAAAAGAATTTTTCTGGTGGGAGGGCCCGGTGGAGTCGGCAAAACTACAGTAGCGGCTTCCTTAGGAACTCAACTCGCCAAAGAGGGTTTTAAAACGGTCGTTCTGACGGTAGATCCCGCAAAACGCCTGGCTCAGGCTTTGGGTTTTGATCAATTTTCAAGCGAACTTCAACCGGTCCATTTGAAAGGCGTCAAAGAGAAAATGCTTTACGCCTCGATGCTCGACACTCAGCGATACTTTGATAAAATTATCACCCGATTCGCAGCCAGTGAAAAACAACGAGACAAAATCCTAAACAATCGCCTTTATCGAATCATGGTGGAGAGTTTAGGTGGCAGCCATGAATATGCTGCGATGGAAAGACTCCTTGAGTTCACCAAAGACTCAACTTTCGACAAAATTATCGTCGATACCCCACCCTCCCAAAATGCTCTAGATCTTTTGAATGCTCCACAAAAGTTGGCCGATTTCATGGACAACTCTGTGCTTCGGTGGTTTCAAAGCTCTAACAAACCTCTCTCCCTATTTCGTCAAGGCACCAAAGTTGCCATGAAACTTCTTGAAAAATTATTCGGGAGCGATTTTTTTAAAGCGTTAGCAGAAGTCATGGATGATCTTGAGGGAATGCACACCGGATTTCGCGATAGAAATTTAGAAGTGATTAAAATTCTAAAAAGTGCAACCACTGGATTCTTTCTGGTGACTTACCCCAGTGAAATCCGGTTCGATGAGTCTAGAGAATTTATGGCTGTGCTAAAAGACAAAGGAATTCCTATTTCAGGAGTGATTCTTAACCGGCTAGAAAAAAAATATCCTCACCCTCTCTCTGAAGACATGCCCATTTCACGGGAGGACAAAAAGTTAATCAATGACATTTTAAAATACCGAAGCGAGCTCGTTGCTGAGCAGCAAAATTGGGTAACCCAATTTACTCAACTTTTTCATGAAGTCCCTCAAATCACTATCGAGAAACAATCTCAGGACATCCATGATTTAGAGACCCTTTCTCAAATAGGAAAAAGACTGTTATCCTTAGAGCATGCCTAAAGAAAATTCTCACTCGAACACCTTAGAGGGTTCAAAACGCACTCGGCCTCTGCCACTGCAACTCAAATACGTCATGTATCTCACGGTCACGGGAGGGTTTACGTCTCTCATCATGATTTTTGTCATGGCCTGGTTTATTCAAAGAAATTACAACTTATTTATGGGCGATGAATTGGGAGTATCCGCCCAAGTGGTTCAAATTGTTCGACACGAACAACGAATTTTAGAGACCTGGCTATTCATTCTTTTTATTTTATCTCTTTCAACGATATTTTTAGCTGCCTTTTTGATGGTACGAAAACTCACCACTCCCATTGCTACTTTGAAAAGACAGCTTCTTTTATATTCTCGGGGCGATTGGAGTCATAAACTACGTCTTGGGGAAAACGACGAATTTAAAGATCTAGAACCCATTATCAACAAAATTAGAAGTGACGTTTTGCAACTTAAAGAAAAAATAGAGAGCCCATCCTAAGGACAGGCTCTCCATCAGTTTTTTTATTCTTTAAAGTCGCTCTGCAGTTAACGACATTGTCGAATTCGGCACCGTCCGTGGAACTGTTGACAGGCCATCAAAGCTGTTCTTTGAGCTTCAGCGACATTTCGACCGTAGCCCACATGGCCTCCTCCATGCTCTTCCCATCCAGCATCAGTTGCCACACAGGAAACATTTTGGAAACCAGGGCCGGGGACAGGACCAGGGCCAGGAAATGGGCCGGGATTAGGAAATCCACCCACTTGAATACTATAGAGAGCTTCTCTGGTATCCATGTAAGCTCGGTAAACTTGGGGGAAGTCGTAATAAGTATCACTTAAATATCGGTCCACCGAAACGAAAGCTCGGCGAGCCATGTCTAAATTAGCTCGACAGGAATAAGGAATCCCCGGATCTTCAAGATGATCTAAAATAACTGGATTATCTAAATGATCGCCCACATTGGAATTCAATCGATCAGAGCCTAACCTTCCGCCGCCGTTGTACCGGACACAATCTGCCAAACGACTGACCTCATAGTTAAATCGCTCCACCGATTGTTGGACTTGATAATTCAGCCCGACATAACGAACCACTTGGGTCAATTCCTGTGACTCATACATCAATCTCCCTACGGATCCACTGGGAGAGTTATGGTCCGCTAAAGCCATCACTCCAGCCAAGACTAAAACCCCGGTTCCTATTCTTTGTATTATGTTTCTCATCCCTCACTCCTTTTTAGAACAGTGTTAAACTTCTTGAACCGCTCAAATTGCAAAGGGGAGACCAACTCTTTTATCTATTCGCTTCTCCCTTTTGAGGCTAATTTTCAAAAGGAAACCCAGAAAATCTGATATGGGGTGAAATTATCACCTGATTGGTGACAGAATGACTCTACCTGTGAAAGATTCCGATTGTCAGAGCTGGGAAACACCAGATATCCTTAAACTATATGAAAACTAAATATTTTGGCTTCTTGAGACCCTCTTTACTTTGTTTCACCTTGGTTTGTTTTCTGTCTCCTAGAATTTGGGCGGGTCCGAAAAATCCCATCCAATTTTCCGGAACCCCCACTGCCTACAGTTTTGGAGGAACCAGTATTTCTCTCTATCCCAACGCCACCGTAACACTGCCGTCGGGGGAGATTCTCGAGTTTTCGCTAAGCGGTAAGGGATTGCGCCAAAAATGGATGGCCATTATTAAAGTGAACGCCTACGTCGGAATCCATTACCTGGACAACCCCGCCGTGCTGAACTCTCAAGACCCCATTGGCAGTTTAGCCAAAACTCAAAAGCGAATGATGATTTTGCAAATGTTACAAAATGTGAGTGCTGAAGATATTCGAGCGGAATTTGATGATGCTTTAGACGTAAATGGAGTTAATTTGAACTCTCCTGAAATTGCCTCTCTTAGAGAACAAACCACCTATTCTCTTAACGCAGGAGAGAGGGCCTATCTGATTGGCTATCATGTGCCGAACGATAGTTTCGAGCACCTCATGGTTTACACGGATAAAAAGTCGATCACCGAAAGAGGAAGCACTTTGGTGACCGACGTGTGGAGAACTTGGTTTGGAATTCCCGTCGATCAAGAAATGGCCGCACTCAAAAAATCCCTACTAGCGGGGTCTGGAAAACCCTAATTTTTCATCGAATGGCCTTGCCACTCGACCATACTGCGACTGACTCCTAACCATCGACAAAGGGCTGAAAACCAATTGGAGGGTAGGATAGCTTTCGCCAAAGGAACAGGAACCACGTTCCATGGGGTCAGGACATTTTCCTTACCCAACTCTATCGACTGTACAATTTTTTTAGCCAAACTCTCCGGAGAAATCCAAGTCATCAACCACGGCAATTTAACTCCCTGAAACATTCCTGTTGAAATATAGCTTGGGCAGATGGCAATCACTTTGGGCCGAACCCTTTTTTTAAGTTTAAACTCTTCGCGTAATGACTCGGTAAACCCTAAAACCCCCCACTTGCTGGCAGCATAGGTTGAGGCCCAAGGAAGTGGAATCAAAGAAGATGCGCTTGCAATATTTACGATGACAGAATTGGAATCTTCCATCAAATCTTGAACAAATTGGTGAGTGACTAGAATGGGCCCCTTTAAGTTGATATCAAGGGTTCGTAAGTGGTGTTCAAGAGAAACTTCTTCAAAACTCCCTCCAACGACAACTCCAGCATTATTGATCAAGACCGAAATCGTTCCTATCTTTTGGATAATTTCATCTCGAACTCTAGCTATCGATTGAATATCGGTCACATCCATCTCAAAGCAAAGAGCTCGACCTCCCGACTGAACAACAAGTTCGTAAGTTTCTTGGGCTCGCGCAAAATCTCGATCGTTCACAATCACATAGGCGCCATTTTCTGAGCACTTCAAACTGAGCGCCCTACATAGGCCATGTCCGGCTCCAGTGATCAACACCCACTTTTCGTGAAGGCATCCTTTTTTCATTCATTCTCCTCAATTATTGGCTGTATAAGCTTGCGTGTTTGGCTAGTTGTTCAACAATGACCTCTTCTAGTCTACCCTCTTCTTGGGCATAAGTTAAAATGGAATTAAATTTGCTACTTCTAAAAGCAACTTATGATCATGTTGCGTATTCTTTTTAGATACAGTGTCGTCCTCTTGGGAATGTTCTCTATGCTATCTCAAGCTGAG
Organism: Deltaproteobacteria bacterium; assembly: GCA_900299195.1. GTDB lineage: Bacteria > Bdellovibrionota > FAC87 > UBA2466 > UBA2466 > UBA2466. The sequence goes on along the minus strand of OMIX01000113.1, from coordinate 4,946 downwards.
AGTTCATTGAGTGAGCTAAAACAAGGCTCTCAACAGCCCCAATATTTCGCTGAATTTTATAGTTACGAAGGAAACCTCGGGTTACCCAGCGGGACACACACTTTTGGGAGATTTGTTAAAATCGTCAACGGAAAAGCGGTTGAAAAAATTGATATCAGTTGGTTGCCCCAACCGGAATATATCGGGAATTTTAACCGAATGCCTTTGTTTACTGCAGTTCCCGGCAAAAATCATACTTTAGAAGAAACCTTATTAATCGCTGGAAATAAAACGGTAACTCAACACGGAAAATTCTCTATCGACGAATCCCTATTTGAGGGTGCTCGAAAGAGAAAAGATTTTCTGGAGTCCGGAAAGCTACCTTACAAAATGCTAGCGGCTGCCAATTCCGACACTGGGGTCAATTGCATTCACGCTTTACTAGGAGCCGTGGGAGACATCCCTACGGGTAGTAAAAATGGGAAGAGCGCCACAGACGCTGTAGTGGAGTATTTCTTAAGTAAACATTTAATGCGCCCCATAGACGACCGGGCCATTGAAATTGACAGAAATCGTCAGAGTCTACCAAGAGCTAAACCTAATAAGGACAGCCATTCAGAGCCTAAAAAAGAAAGAAACTTTTTATTCCCCAAAATTCGCTCGATTTTCGCGGGCAAGAGATAGTCTTCTAATCCTCTAGAGGGTCAATCAGGGGCAGTTCAAACCCAGTTTCCATTTCCATGTATTCGGTCTTGGCATTCACAATTTCAAAGTCTCCAACAAAGATTCGTTTAGCTCGTTCTATTTGATTTTCCACGAGTGCTGCCTCTGCTGAGCAAAACGCAAACCCGATGAGCGCCCTTTTAAAATTTTCGCCAACATCGACTTCTGTAGCGCTAAATCCCTCATTCTTGAGTTTCTGGATGAGACTTTGAGTAATTTGCCGACGATCCTTTAATGACCTGGCATGTCGAATCCAAAGAGCTACACTGCCCACCCCGATAATGACCTTTTCCACTCAAAAACTCCTCTATTAAAACAAATAGTGTTATCTCTAAGACCATGTCAATGGTTCGCGAAATTATCTTCGAAAGTCTCGAACACTACCAACTTTTCTGCACTCTATTTCCCGAAGAAAAAGGATCCGCTCGATGGGCTGCCGAAATGATGGTTGGCTCGCCTTTATGCCTGGACCAAGAAAACAAAAATAGGATGACAATCCTGAATCAGTTTCTTTCATCCAAAGAACAAACAGAAGCCACGAAGTGGTTAACCACTCTGGAACAACTTCGTTTATCTCTTATTGTCACTCACGAGCAGGTCGATTTCTGCTTTTCTCTTTTATATCCCTCACCTAAGAACAATCGGCTTCAGCAATTACTTCACCTTTATTTAGATTCTCCTCTGCGTAACGACTTGGCAGAACTTTATTGGAGGTCCATCGGATTTCTTAAGGAGCACCCTAATCGCTCTGAGGCCAATCAGAAATGTTTTGTCAAAAGTCGCAGTTCGACTTATCTGTTTGCCGAGTGGGCCCGAAGCCATCAATCTCTGCAAAGTGACTCTGTCGAACCTATCGAGTTCTGGGAACTTCCTATTTCGAATTTAGAATCTACTGGCCCTTCGTTGTCTCCCATAATGGCTCCTCCCACTCAGATGCTTTCTTTTTTAGCTCAAAGATTGGCTGATATTCAGGCAACTTCTCTTCAGTGGGTCGCATTCGGTGGCTCTCCCCAGGCTCTCTTGTTTTTAGAGTCAAAGTTAAAATCATTGAAAGTATCTTTTCGTTCGTTATTTCATGAGCCTTGGTCTGACGAGTCTTCCCCCAAGGTGGTTCTAGCCCCTTTTCAAGCAGTTCCATTAAAATCTCATCTCACCTATTGGAGCTATATCGATGAATCCTTTTTCTCCGCTAAAGAATCCCTTTGTCTGACTGAAAACGAACTCTTCACGTTGATGAATGGGGGATTCAATATCCCCCGAATAAGCACGGACCGCGCTTATTTAAAATCAATGCTTGAAGAAATGCAAAAACCTGGAAGACAACCCTTGTTTTTATCCAATCAAGTCCCCAATCGAGATTTTGTCCAACTGGAAGAACTTCCAGTCACCCCAAGATCGAGACTACCTATTCCCGAGCTTAATCTTCCTCCGAAAAAGATAAAATTGTCAGCGACTCAAGTCGAATCGTATGCCAATTGTCCGGCTCAATATTTAATTCGTCATCGCTTAAAGCTGAGACCCCATCAACCTTTGGAAGACCGCTACGCTTTAATATTCGGAATGGCAGTTCACAGCTGTTTAGAAAATCACTTTAAAAATCCCGCCCAAAACCTTCAGACACAATTTCTGACCGTTCTTGATTCTCTTTCACCCGAACTCAAATCGGAACCTCTTCTTTACGAGTCTATGATTTCGCAATTTCAACAAGTAGAGACCCATTTTTTAAATCTTGAAAAGGAGCTGACTCAGGAGTTTGGAGTCAAGAGCAATGTCGCCTTAGAAAAATCGTTCGAAATGGATATTGAGGGATTTCAGTTTTCTGGAAAGATGGATCGAATCACTCAAAGAAATGATGGCTCACTTCTACTCATTGATTATAAAACAGGACGAGTTACTTTTTCCCCAAATCACATTATCTTAAGTAAACACTTTCAGGCCCTTCTTTATTTTATCTCATTAAAAACGATTGACCACGCCCCTTGTTCCGGAGTGCTTTTTTATGATCTTAAAGAAGGAGAACTGAGAAGAGGGTTGTTTCGAGAAGACCTAATTTCTAAAGAGCTCAAACAAAAATTGACTCGAGGTCACACTCTGTCTCCCGACGCTTTTCAATCGCTTATAGACCAAGGACAAAGACACCTCATTCAAATAGCCACCGCAATACAGGAAGGGCTTTTTCCGGCCAAGCCCAATCCAGAGGAGTGTAGTCGATGTGAAGCAGTGACTTTCTGTCGGCAAGGAGCTGGCTATGTTTAACTTTACTCCTGAACAAAAGACGGCTGCTTTAACTTTAGGACAACCTTTAGTCGTTACGGCTGCCGCTGGTTCTGGAAAAACAACTGTTTTAGTGGCTCGCTATTTAGAGCTTCTCCGAGCTGGACTACTTCCCCATCAAATCCTGACTGTCACTTTTACGACCGATGCGGCTGAACAGCTCAGAGAACGAATTTTAAAAGCTTTAGAGCTAACTACGGAACTGAGCCATCTTTCAGTGGAAGTCTTACGAACTCGTTTCATTGGAACGATTCACAGTTTTTGCTTCACGCTTCTCAGTGATTATGGAAGCGTGGTTGAACTGCCACAAATTGAGGAAATTATCAGCGACTATCAATTTCAGGTTCGACTCGAAAAAGCATTTCTAAGGTGGATGAGCACTCTTCCGAACTCTCAATTAAAACAGATTCTAAAACACGTTCCTCGCCACGAAATGAGGCCTCTTTTTAAAACTTTTTACGAGAATCGCCATATTTTTTCTAAACAGAGCTATTCTAACGAGGATCCCTCACCGCTCGGGTTATGTTTTTCTTCAGCTCAACCGTTTATTTTTGAGCTCGAGAAAGAGCTGTGGGGAAAAGGACTTTTTCGTTTCGACGACTTAGAACATCTAAGCCTTAGGCTTTTAACTCAGCACTCAGGCTTGAGACAAAAACTACAAAGCCAGTTTCAATCTATCCTGATTGATGAATTTCAGGACACCAGTCAAAACCAGTGGATGCTATTTCAGGCTTTAATAGATCAAAACCCTTCCAAACTATTCGTAGTCGGAGATCCTAAGCAATCGATCTATTCCTTTAGGCAAGCAGACGTCTCCATTTTTTTTGAGGTCAGTCGTTTAACCCAATCCTGGGGTGGGCTAGTGACTGAACTTAACACAAACTTCCGAACCCAAAGCTGTTTAATTTCCGATATTAATCGCTTAAGTGAATCTTTCTTTAGAGGCAGCTCTTTAAGATTTCAGCCGATGGAAAGTGGAAATCCGGAATCGGGAGATCCTATCCAAATCATTCACTATGAGTGCGATCCTAAAATAGATAAAAAGGAGAGTGAACTTAATGCGGTGATTAGCCAAGTGGAACGATTACTTCAAAGTGGAGTGAGTCCAGCCCACGTGGCACTACTCTTTCGCATGGGAGACCGGATTGAAACTTATACTACAGCTTTGAAAGGGAAGAACATTCCGGTCGAATGCACGCAAACGCTCTCTCTTTTTGATCACTATGATATTTTAGGGCTCCATCACTTTCTGAACGCTTTAGCTCATCCTAAAGATGAATTTGCTCTTTTTTCTTTTTTCAATACCCCTTGGATCGGACTGACGGTTCAACAGTTAAGTTCGTTCAAAGAGGATCTTTCCAATGAACCTTTCGAAAACAAATTAAAGAAAATTCTCCCTCAAAATTTGGATTGGTTTTTTGAGCTATCGCAGAAATCTTACATTACCGTCAGAGAAGCCTTACATGCTCTTTTTTCACATACGACCTATTTTCCTGTTCAAGCTGAAGCCTTTCTTGAGTGGCTCAAACCTTTAACAGAACGCCCATATAGTGTCTCGGAGGCACTCACGGATCTTGAACTCTGGAAAAAAGAGGGAATATTGTTCAAATCTAAGTCTAAGGATTCTGAACAAGGAGCTGTGAAATTGATGACGGTTCATGCATCCAAGGGCCTAGAATTTGAACACGTCTTTTTAGTGGATAATTTACGAAAACCTCCCACGCACCCACCCTCGTTGCTGATTCACCCCAAAGAGAAACCAGGGATGAAGTATCGTTTAGAGAATGAAACGGTGATGTGCCCGCAATACCAAAAGCTGAAAGAGCTCAAAGAGCGACTAGATTCAGAAGAATCTAGAAGAATTCTTTATGTGGCTTTAACACGAGCCAAAACTTCGCTGACCGTTTTTATACCGCAGGACAAAAAAGGCATTCCTCAAGGAAGTTGGGCGCAATTATTAGAATCGGCAG
>OMIX01000112.1 GCA_900299195.1 Deltaproteobacteria bacterium | reverse complement strand
CGTGTCCTCTCCTGCGAAAATATTAGGAATCAACAGCCAGAGAAAAAACCTTGAGGAAAGTCTTTTTAAAGCAAATGACAACACACAAAGTTTGGAGACATCTCTATGAAATCCATTTTTTTTATTTCCTGGATAGCCGTTAGAGAGCTTATCTATGAGAAAGTGTTTTATCTTTTGTTTTCTTTCGTAGGATTAGCCTTGGCGCTCGGAGTTTTACTGGGTCAGCTGACCTTCGGAGAACAAACCAAACTGACTATCGATTTTATGTTGGGAAGTGCCCACTTAGCCATGATTTTGTTCTCTATTTTTATGGGAATTAGTTTGTTTCAACGCGAGCTCCAAATGGGAAGTGTATCAATGCTGCTCTCAAAACCGATCTCAAGAACCTCTTTTCTTTTGGGAAAGTACTTTGGTCAGATCCTGGTTCAATTGGGAGTCATGGTTACCCTCACTGGAGTCATATTTTTAAGCCTGAGTCGATTTGAAAATGTTCAATATCTGTCGGTGCTACAAGCCACTCTGCTCATATTTTTTGAAACTTGTATTATCACCGCGATTACTTATTTCTTTTCAGTCAACGCAGGAAGTATCACCACTGCATTGGCAACTTTTGTGTTTTTTGCTTTGGGACACTACTCGTTTAGTTCCGAACGTTCTCCAGCTACTAAATCAAATCCAATCACAGAAATGATCGTGACAATAGTCCCCAATCTTGAAGTTTTTAATTTAAAGACTTTTGCTTCTTACGGTGTCACCATCTCCAATCGTGAATTGGGACTCAGTTTGAGTTATGCCTTGGTGTGCACTGCGATGTTCTTGACTTTAGCTTCCCTGACTTTCCAAAAGAAAGACATCTTAACGTGAACAAATTAAACGAAGTCATTTCACCTCAGATGATTTCAATTTTACTTTTTATATTGGGTCTGCTCTGGGGAAGTTTTTTTAATGTTTGCATCATCCGATTACCTCAAGAAAAATCAATTGTTTGGGGAAGATCAGCCTGTCCCCAATGTCACAAACTCATTCCTTGGTATTACAATATTCCCCTTGTCAGTTACGCAATACTTCTAGGAAAATGTAATCAGTGTAAAACCCAAATTTCTTGGCAGTATCCCCTTATAGAGTTGATCACCGGTCTTTTATTTGTCGGATTGTATCTTCACTTCGGACTTACCCTAGAGTGGATTTTTAGTACTATTTTTTGTTCGAGTTTATTGGTGATCTCCGTGATTGATCTCTATCATCAGATCATTCCAGATGAAATTAGTCTATCGGGTATCGTCGTGGGTTTTCTTTTTTCTTTTTGGCTCGGAAAAATTTCATGGATAGAATCTCTTTCAGGAATTCTTGTAGGCGGTGGTATTTTTCTAGCGATTGCCTGGGGCTACGAAAAAATGACCCAAAGAGAAGGGCTTGGCGGTGGGGATATCAAGTTGTTAGCCATGATTGGGGCTTGGTTGGGAGTTCAAAGTCTACTTGTTGTGATTATCACATCGAGTTTGTTAGGGTCAGTAGTGGGTATCGGTACCATGCTTTTTTTAAAGAAAGATTTTAAAACTGCGATTCCCTTTGGGCCCTTTTTAGCATTGGGAGCTTTAGTCTATTTATTTTGGGGAGACCAAGTTCAAGAGTGGATTTTTCCTCACTGGAGCCCTCAATAAAACAGGGCATCAAGGACTTTTATGGAAAAAAAAGTGGTACTGATTTCTGGAGGCGGAGGTTACATTGGTTCTTGTACCGCCTATTTTCTGGCTTTAGCGGGTTACCAACCTGTTATTCTGGACAACTTTTCCTCTAGCCAACGCCCCAAAAAGTTTTTGTTTCCCACCTTTGAAATCGATCTTACCCAGGCAAACGGTTTGGATGGGCTTCCCTTGGAATTTAAAAAAGCCCACGCCATTTTCCATTTTGCAGCAAAAGCCTTGGTTCCAGAGTCCACTATTAAGGTGAGGGATTACTTTTATAACAATATAAATGCCACTTTAAACCTGTCTGAATTTGCCTGCCGCTCCTCCATTCCTTTTTTCATTCACTCATCAACTTGTGCAGTTTACGGACATCCAAAGCTATTACCCATTAGTGAAACAGCACCCCTGAACCCTGTCACTCCCTACGGCCACAGTAAACTGGCTTCGGAAAATATCTTGCAGCAATATTCTCAATGGAAAGATCTGATTGTTTTGAATTTAAGATACTTTAATCCTGCAGGAGCTATTCATGAAGCTAATCTTGGAGAACTTCACGAACCCGAGACCCATTTAATCCCTAATTTGATTACTAGTTTTATAAAAAACACTTCTTTTGAGATCTTTGGTAACGACTATTCGACCGCCGATGGAACCTGTATTCGAGATTACATTCATATTAAGGACTTGGCGAAGGCCCATGTTTTAGGCCTTCAATTTTTGGAGTCACAGAAACCAATGAGATTTGAAACCTTAAATATTGGTTCGGGGAAAGGGCTCTCGGTGCAGGAAGCTATCACCTTCACTGAAAGAGTCTTTAACCAAGAAGCCAAAGTCTCTATTTCTCCTCGCCGTCCAGGGGATCCACCCATTTTAATCGCTGACAATTCAAAAATGAAAGCCTGGTTAAAATGGGAGCCTGAATTCTCAGCGATGGACATGATCCGAGACCATTCGGATTTCATCCGATTAAGGCGCTCAATGGAAATCCTATGATAAAATGGAATCAGCCTTTGGCTAAAACGAACCCATTAACCTGGTTAAAAGTTTAAAACTTACAACGAGAATACCATGACAGACCAAACTCCCCAGCCTCTTCCGCCCAATTGGAACAAATGCAGCGTTTGCAAAAAACCGATTGGATTTAATTCGGTTTATTACAAATGTTCGGTTTCCACCTGCAATCGGGTCAGATTTCAGCTGTTTTTTTGTAGCGTAGCATGCTGGGATGCCCATTTACCGGAAGCCCGTCACCGCAGCTCTTACGCCACCGAACAAAAATCTCCCATTAAATAGAAACTAGTGAAAAACAACTGCTGTCAGCCACTATTTAAGTAAATTCTATACTTTGTCTTGCCAGACCCTTGGGGTTACTGCATATATTAGGGCCTTTTAAATCACAAATGATGTGGGGAGGTAGCCCCATTTCAATTTCGGAGGAACCATGGAACTCGTTGTCATTTTTGCGATTGCTCTAGTAGCGCTCGTTTTTGCGTTCTACCTGTCCAATTACGTCATGAAACAGGACGTTGGGACACCAGAAATGCAAAAAATCTCTAATGCTATTAAGGAAGGGGCAGAAGCCTTCCTAAGACGTCAGAACAAAACAATTACTTTATTAAGTGTTGTTTTCTCAGTCTTACTCTTCATTTTTTACATGAAGTTTAAGGGAGTTGACGTTGCAACTAAGATGACTGTTGGTTTCCTTTTAGGAGCCTTATCCTCTGGTCTTTCAGGGTTCATCGGAATGTTTGTTTCTATCCGATCCAACATTAGAACCGCAGCTGCCGCAAGAACCAGCTTAAATAAAGCACTTCAAATCAGCTTGAGGGGTGGAGCGGTTTCAGGTTTGGCGGTAGTAGCTCTAAGCCTTTTAGGCGTAGCAGGTCTCTTCGTTGCTTTTGGTGGAAAAGTTTCCATGGAAGCTATCGATTTAAAAAATGTTGCACTACAACTCGTCGGATATGGTTTCGGAGCGAGTTTCGTAGCTCTTTTTGCTCAATTGGGCGGTGGTATTTACACCAAAGCGGCTGATGTGGGTGCTGACCTTGTAGGAAAAGTTGAAGCGGGAATTCCGGAGGATGATCCTCGAAACCCAGCTGTGATCGCAGACTTAGTAGGCGACAACGTTGGAGACTGTGCGGGTCGTGGAGCAGATCTTTTTGAATCAACTGCTGCTGAAAACGTGGGAGCCATGGTTTTGGGAGCTTTCTTAGCCCAAAAACATCCGGAATTGGGAACTGGGGTCGTTTTCTTCCCCTTGGTTGCTAGAGCTTTTGGAATTCTAGCCAGCATCGTTGGAATCTTTTGGGTAAAAATGAAAGATGAAGAGTCGGATCCCATGGAAGCATTGAACCATGGTTATTATGTGTCGACTGTACTAGCGATTATCGGTTTCTTCTTTGCTGTAAAATGGTTACTCCCTTTTGAAGGAAGTATGTATTATTTTGCAGCTGGAGTGATTGGGGTTTTAACGAGTTTTGTATTCGTTTTGATCACTCAATACTATACCGAGTACCGATTCCGTCCAGTACGTTCGATTGCTGAGTCTTGTGTCACTGGTGCTGCTACCAACATCATCACTGGACTTGCGGTAGGTATGGAGTGCACTGCTGCACCTGTTCTCACCATTTGCGTCTCTATCTACTCTGCTTTTTGGCTAGGCGAAAAAGCAGTTGTCGGAGGCGGATTATACGGAACTGCCGTGGCTACCATGGGAATGTTGTCGACTGCAGCTTACATTTTGGCGATGGATACTTTTGGACCCATCACCGACAATGCGGGCGGCATTGTTGAAATGTCGGGACAGCCTGAGGAGATTCGTAAGCGTACCGACCGTTTAGATTCAGTGGGTAACACAACTAAAGCTTTAACTAAAGGATACGCAATTGGAAGTGCCGCTTTAGCTGCTTTCCTTCTTTTCTCTGCTTACTTGGATGAAATTTCCGATCTTTTGGGTCGAGAATTCCACTCAGTGGACTTGGCGAAATTAGAAGTTTTCATCGGAGGTCTCATTGGAGCGGGTCTTGTCTTCTTGTTCTCAGCATTGGCAATTAAAGCTGTGGGCAATGTAGCTCAATATGTAATCCAAGAAGTTCGCCGACAGTTTAAAGAGAACTCAGGAATTATGGCAGGAACCTCATCTCCTGATTATGGCCGATGTGTCGACATCGTGACCATCGGAGCTCTAAAAGCTATGGTGGCTCCTGGAGTACTTGCTGTGGTGGTCCCCTTAGTAGTTGGGGTTACCTTTAAAATGCTATCTAGCGAACCTGGCCGAGGTGCTGAGTCGGTAGCTGCGCTGCTCATGGTTGGAACCATCGCTGGAATCCTCATGGCTACACTGATGAACAACGGTGGTGGCGCTTGGGATAACGCAAAAAAATACATCGAAACCGGAGTTCACGGCGGTAAACGCTCTGATGCACACAAAGCGGCAGTCGTGGGAGACACTGTTGGCGATCCTTTTAAAGACACTGCAGGGCCTTCCCTTCATGTGTTGATAAAATTGTTATCCACCATCACTCTCTTGATGGCTCCTCTGTTTATCTAACAGAGAACTCACAAGCTCTTTATGAATAGCTCCGAAGAAGATTCTTCGGAGCTATTTTTTTTGGCTCAACGAGTTAATAGCTCTTTTCTACCCACCTTGATATCGATCTGTTATTCTAAATCTGAATTTTCAAGGAGATCGCAGCATGAACACCAATTTAGGACAACTTTTTATAACCGGCGGTTGGGTCATGTGGCCCCTTCTCGTTTTTTCAGTGCTCTCATGGGCTGTGATCCTAGAGCGGATTTACACCTATTTCACCCTAAGACCCAAGCTTGCTGAAATTGCAACTTCTCTAATTCAAAGTCTTCGTTCTGGAGATTCAACCACTGCCCGTCAAATTTGCATGGCGGGAAAACCACAAATCAGTGATGTTTTTATTAATGCCTTGGAAACCAAAAGACCACGAGAGTTAGCCGAACGGATGACTGAAAGAAGTCGAGTTCGACTCATGGGAAACCTCAAAAGAAATTTGTGGATTTTAGGTACCATCGGAAGTGCCAGCCCTTTTGTGGGTCTTTTAGGAACCGTAGTAGGTATCGTCAGGGCTTTTCATGATATGGCTGAAAAAGGAGCTGGTGGTTTTTCAGTAGTAGCGGGAGGAATTTCGGAAGCATTGATTGCTACTGCTGCGGGTCTCGTTGTAGCGATTGTGGCTCTCATCACTTACAATATTTTTGTAACTACAGCTAATCAAACAATCAACGGAGTGAAACTAGCGACCGAAGAATTGTTAGATTTGGCTTATTCTAACTCCCTAAACAGTTAAATGTAGGTGGTCTATGGCCTTAAGGTTCTCAGAAAATGAAGATGATGCCATTGTAGCTGAAATTAACATCACTCCGCTGACCGATATTTTCTTAGTTCTTTTAATCATTTTTATGATTTCTAGCTCGGCGATGCTTGAAGGGGGTCTGCAAGTAAAACTCCCCTCTGCCAAAACTACTAATCTAACTAAGTCTGGAACTGGAAAGCCTACCTTTGTCACGCTCTCAAAAGACGGCAGAATCTCAGTCAATGATAAAGAGGCCACGGAATCAGCTTTAGCCCAAGTCATTAAAGAAACCATTCTTCAATCCTCAGACAAGACCGTGGTCATTAGGGGTGATGAATCGATCTTTCTTGGCAAAGCTGTAAAAATCATGGATGCAGCCCGAGCTGCAGGGGCCGAAAAAATTGCTCTAGCCACCCAAGCCCCAAATTAACTTCAAGTAAACGGCAAATAACTCGAATAAGGCATGACAATTTGGTCCAATTTATCCCGAGTGTAGACCTTTTTTTGTGAAACAATTTTCTTGATACTTGTGTCTTTAAGATCAGGGTGGACTTCTATCCCTGAATACTCTTTTAAAGCCGCTTCTCGCTTTCCTTGAAGATCTAAACTACGAGCCCAATAGAGCCATATTTCAAAATATTCAGGTGGAAACACCTCTTTTTTTAATCTTAGTTTTTCTTGCTCAATAGACTCTTTGGCTGTCTTAAACATTTCTGAGGCGCAAGAATAATCCCCCTCCTTCATCGCAATGAGACCCGAGATAAGTCTTACCTCTGCAAAATCTTCATGCTTCAGAGTTTCAGTTAATTCACTCCTGGCCTCTGAGGTTTTGCCTTCAAAGGAATGGACAAAAGACTGGATAAAATAATGCTTAGCTTTTCTTCGATTATCGTTCTGGAAAACATACCCGTCAAAACTACGTCCTGTTTTTCCTGAGTGGCCAGCAAAAATAGCTCCCATGTCGTATTCAAAATATTTTCCTAGCTGAACCGGCGCATCTCCCTCAGCAAAATAGGCCTTCATGTTTTCCAAATCCCAGACCACACTTTGGACATTGTAGATTTGAGAAACAGTTCGGTTCATAATTTTTTCGGTATCCCAATAAGGATCCCAATGGTCACTAATCGCTTTCACAGCCTCTGCGATATCAAACCTGTCACCGGCTTTCTCAATGATTTGTTTCAATCGTTGAGAACGGGAATAATTATCCCAAACCATCCTTTCGGTGGTTGCATACTCAAGAGAGGCAGGTTCAGAGGTTTGATAAAAATTAGAGTGGGTTAAAGTAGGATTACTTTCATCTAACCACCGCACCCCCGCAGCTTTGGGATGGGTCTCATAAATAAAGGCTCTTCGTTTTTTGCCATCAGCAACCACAAATGCCCAAGATGAAGCTACTTTATAATTTCTTAAGATTGCCAAAGCCTCTTCTAAGTTTCGGGCCCGCCTTAAAATATCTTCTCCAATCACAAAAGGTAAATGCCCTTTCAAATTAGTTTCAAAACAATAATGTTGATGGAGCGCCACACTGATCTGGGCTTCATTGACTCCGGTAATCCCCGCGATGGGAACACCCGCAGTAGTAAATCCAATATATCGGAGTGTTTTTTTAGGGGCCATCATTTGAATGACAGGATATCTGTCCCAATAACCCACTCCAGGAAAATCTAAATTTCTCGCTTGCAAAAACTTCTTTCCATTATGAACAAAACTAGAGCAACCAAATAACGGAGGTGGAGAGACATCCACGAAATTCACGGCCCCAAATCGCCCAGCATAAGCCTGAAGCAAGGGTAATAAGTCAGGCAATACTAACGGAGTCAGGAGTTTCTGAAAGGGCAATTGCGATCCCACAGAAACCCCTAAAATTCTGTCTCGAGCATGATCGGGAACTTGCTTGATTAACTGATTGACCAACCCCGGATCTATCAGCTTCTGAAGGAGAGAGACCGTAAAATTTTTTACGAGGGATTTGGGTTTGTTTTTTAAAAGACGCTGCCAAAAGTCTCCGTAGAATCCAACCATTCCCGCATGCACTCTGTCGCCTAAAACTTCAGCATGCTGCCTTCCAATCTCGAAATCGCTTCCTGTAGTGTGGAGAACTTGAACTGGTTGAGCTGGCCAAAGATGTTTCATAGAATTAAATATTAATGGTTCCTAAAATCAAAGTCATCATCTCTATCTAGCGGTCCACAATCAGTGACACAGCTTAGATAGACTTGCAGCCGAAAATTAGCTACCATGACACTCACCATCAATCATGAAATCCATAGCGACTATCTTCAATGAGGCACTCAAATTCTGGTTCGGTCACTTTGGTTTTGTCGTTTTACTTCAATTGCCGTTAGGTATTTTGGTAGTAGCTCAAAGATTTTTCGACAGTCATTTTGAGAGTCATCCCATTTTGGCAGTTCTGTTACTGCTCCCCCTTTTCTCGGTGGGTTCAAGTTTAAGCACTGCCCTGACTTTTCTCTACTTACAAACGCCCAGTCCCCGCAAGTTATCGACTTTTGCTCATTTGTTAAAAGACTCTTCAAAAAAACTAAAATATTTGGTTCCTACTTCGTTATGTGTTGCTATTTTTTTTGGGCTCGGCTTGGCGGCATTTATTTTGCCGGGCCTTTATTTTATTTCTCTCTATTTTTTCGTTCCTATTTTGGTTGTTAGAGAACCTATCCAACCGATTGCTAATTATCTTTTTGCTTCAAAAACAATAGTCACCCAATCTCGAAACATTTTTTGGACGACCGCCGGGCTCGCGCTCGCAACACTCCTTATGGAGTTGCCCATCTCTTATTTCGTTGATTCTCTATCTAGCCTAATAGGACATCCCTCCCTGTGTGATATGCTCATTTCAATGATGTTTGCGAGTTTTTTAGATATCATGGTGAGTCTCTACTTTCTCAATTTATCTTCGAAAGGAAATTCATGAAGCACATTTCAGAACTTCTTGAAAAAACATTAGCAAAGTCCCCCTATTGGACTGAAGCCCGTTATCATAGACGAAACTCACAGTCGCTCTCGGTTCAAAAAGGACTGGTCAAACAAGCAAAATCTAATCTGACTTCCGGGGTAGGAATTCGAGTCTTAGTCGATGGCGCGTGGGGATTTTCTTCGACCTCAGACCTCACCGCCGACTCTTTGGAAAGGGCGCTAAAACTAGCTATCGAATGCGCTAAATCTTTGAGTCAGTTAAAAAAAGCGCAGGTAAAAAAATTACCTGAATCCCATTTGGCCAAGGGGGAATTTAAAATTTCAGGCTACGATCTTTTGAAACAAATGCCCTTAGAACAGAAACTTCAAGCCGTATTAAAAGCAGAAGAAGAAACTCGAAAAAACTCATCGCTCATTCAAAGTGCCACTTGCGTTTATAACGAACTATTTGAAGATAAGGTTGTTATTACTACCGATGGTGCCCACGCCAGTTCGAATTTAGCTAGAAGCGAAATTAAATTGGGCGCCATCGCTTCTAAAGATGGAGAAATGGCTGAGAGCCATGAGTCTGTGGGTAAAACTGGAAGCTGGGAATGTTTATTTTCTAAAAACAGTTTGGCAGAAATGTCTCAGTCAGCTGCAAAACTTGCGGTCGATTTACTTTCAGCTCCCAAGATCCCAGGTGGAACTGCTACTCTCATTTTATCTCCGGCTATGGTGGGCCTGCTCTCTCATGAAGCCATCGGACATACTGTAGAGGCCGATTTCGTTCTTTCAGGTTCAGTAGCTAAAGACAAAATCGGAACTCAAGTTGCAAGTCCTTTGGTAACTTTGAGCGATAGTGGGACTGTTAACGGAATCGAAAACACAGGTGGTGAACTTCTTGTCGATGATGAAGGGGTTTTGACCACTAAAACCACCATTATCAAAAATGGCGTTCTCAACTCTTATTTACACAATCGAGAGTCAGCTGCCATTTTCGGAGTCACACCTACGGGTAATGGTCGGGCTTGGCTTTACTATGATGAGCCCCTCATTCGAATGAGAAATACTTACATAGAACCAGGACATCAGAGTTTGGAGGAGATCATCAGCTCAACACAGGACGGGTATTTGGTTGATTGTCCATTAGGTGGTCAAGCCGATGCGACTGGAGAGTTTATGTTTGGAGCCCAAAAGGTGACTCGAATCGAAAACGGAAAGCTGACTAAAATGTTTCGTGGGGCTACCATCTCTGGCCAAGCATTTGAAGTTTTATCGACTGTAGATGCGGTCTCTAGAGAGTTCTTCCTAGATTTGGGTTCGGGTTATTGTGGAAAGGGGCAACCCGCAAAAGTTGATGCGGGTGGACCTTTCATTCGATGTCGGGCTACCATCGGAGGTGTGCAGGAATGAGTTCTCCATTTAAAAACGAAAAGAATCGATTAGAAACGGCAGCTGAAAAACTTCTCTCCTACGCGATCAAATCAGGTGCAGAGTCAGCTGAGGTGTGCGGAAGTTATGGATCAAAAACTAAAATTGCCTTAGAAAAGCAGGATTATCATTTAGCCTCATCCGACGATGGTTATTCACTGGGCGTTCGAGTTATTAAGGATAACCGTCAGGGATTTGCCTCTTGTAATTCTACCGAGCCTTCTGAGTTAAAAGAGATTGCCCTTAGAGCTAACGAGATCGCAGGATTTTCACCGATCAACCCCCATTATCAGATCAAACAAGGGGAGAACATTCCCACTGAAGCCCCCAAAAACTTAATGGATCCCGCACTGGTGGATCTCTCCCTTCAAACTCAGAAGGATTGGACTCGACTCATGGTCGCTGAGGCCACTAAAGACAAACGTTTTCGAATCAATGAAGGAGCCGTAGAAATTGGTTCAAGTATTTCGTTGATTCTCAATTCTTTGGGCACCCATCAATCAGAAACAGACGCGGCTGCAAGTTGGAGCCTCATGGGAATGGGAGTTGAAGGTGATTCCATCACGAGTTTTGACTATTTTTCCCACATGACTCGAAAAGCGGCTGAAGGAGCCGACAAAATTATTCTCTCTACTAGAAACTTTGTTGAAGAAGTTCTTAGAAATTTAAAAACGGGCAAATCCGAAAGCTACAAGGGGTTAGTTATTTTTACCCCGAGAGCGGTTTTAGATATTTTAGTATCGAGCTTAGCCTACCATTTTAATGGTCGAGTCATTGCCGAAAATATTGGCCGTTGGGGAATGAAACACCGGGATCAAAAAATTTTAAACTCCCAATTAACGTTAATCGATAACCCATGGTTAAGAGACCGTTCTGGTTGTTCTAGTTTTGACCGAGAAGGAACCCCGACGAAACCTGTGTGCCTCATTGATCAAGGAGTCCTTAAAAGTTTCTGTTTGGATCATTATGCAGCCCATGCACTCCAACTATCAAGCACCGGCCATGCTGCCGGAGGGCCCTCCAGTCTTCCAACCGTGGGAACCCACACCCTTTGCCTAGCTTCTGGAAATTCCACTCGAAAAACGCTCTACACTCAAGCCACCGAATCCCAAAAAGCCTTTTTAGTGGTTCATCGGTATTCCGGACAATCGGATCCTGTAACGGGTGATTTTTCAGGGGTCGCTAAAGGGGCTGAATGGTGGGTCAATGGAGAAAAACAATATTATGTTCAAGAAACGCTTATTTCAGGCAATATCTTTGAGGCCCTGGGTAATGATTTGGTCGATATTTCAAAGGAAACAGAAGTTATTGACTGTGACGAAGAAAGCCCTACTCTTCTTATCAACAATATTTCTGTTACTGGGGGCTAGAATGGAAGCCAAATCGAAAAAGACTGAAATCGCAACTCTGGCAGGGGGTTGTTTTTGGGGAGTTGAAGAGTTGCTGAGAACTTACCGCGGGGTTATCTCCACACAGGTCGGCTACACAGGGGGGTCTCTACCTGGGCCCACATACGAGATTGTCAAAACTGGCACCACTGGCCATGCAGAAACTGTTCAAATCGAATTTGATCCTTCTCAAATTTCCTATGAGGAAATTTTGAAGTTTTTCTTTAAAATGCACGATCCCACAACTCTAAATCGTCAAGGCAATGACATAGGTTCGCAATACCGATCCGTTATTTTTTACCATAATGAAGTTCAAAAAAAGACAGCTCAAAAAGTAAAAGAGCTCGTAGACAAATCCGGAGCTTGGAAACGACCTGTGGTCACTGAAATCAGCCCAGCCATGCCATTTTATCCAGCTGAGGACTATCACCAAAAATATCTCAAAAAAAATCCGGGTGGATACACTTGCCACTATGTTCGCGATTACTCATTTTAAAGTTTTTGCATCGCATCGAATCTGAACTCCTCAATTTAAAATCCCCCTCTCGACAACGGTCTAGATTGCGCCTATTTTACGGCCATTATGTTTGATTCACTCACAGAAAAATTGGTTGGAACTTTAAGAATTCTTAGCGGAAAAACTCGTTTGTCGGAAGAAACACTCGATGAAGTTTGCCGTCAACTTAGAACGAATCTTCTTGAAGCGGACGTAAATGTAAAAGTTGTGAAAGACTTTATCGAATCCGTTCGCCAAAAGGCTTTGGGATCAGAAGTTCAAAAAAGCATCTCTCCGGAACAGCATTTTATTCGAATCGTTTATGAAGAGCTGACGCAGATTATGGGAGGCAAAGCCACTGAACTTAATTTTAGAGTGAGGCCTCCCGCTGTAATCATGGTGGTCGGACTTCAAGGAAGTGGAAAAACAACCAGTACGGTCAAATTGGCCAAGCACATCACAGAGAAATTTAAAAAATCTATTTTTGCAGCCTCGATGGATGTTTACCGACCTGCGGCTATTGAGCAATTGGCAACCCAAATGGAAGCCCTAGGGATCGAACACTTTGAAAGTTCCGTAACCAAATCGGTTCGAGAAAGAGCTATTTTAGCCAAGGAAGAAGCTATCCGGAAAAATATGGACGTCCTCTTAGTGGACACCGCTGGAAGACTCCATGTGGACCACGAGATGATGGACGAGGTTTCAGAACTGGCTCAAGTCTTTGAACCCGCTGAAATTCTTTTGGTCGTTGACGGAATGACCGGGCAAGATGCTGTAAAAATTGCATCAAGTTTCAACGATAGACTCCCATTGACCGGGGTCATACTCACTAAATTGGATGGAGATGCTCGCGGGGGGGCTGCCCTCTCGGTCAGAGCAGTGACTGGGGTCCCGATTAAATTTGTGGGAATTGGGGAAAAATCGGCTGATTTAGAAGTTTTTCACCCAGATCGGCTGGCCTCTAGAATCTTGGACATGGGGGATTTGCTGTCTTTAGCCGAAAAAGCCTCTACCACCTTGGACCCAGAAGAAACTCTAAAATTGGCGAAAAAAGCCAAGAAAAACGACTTCACCCTGGCCGATTTTTACTCTCATCTTCAACAAATCAAGAAGATGGGGTCGTTTGAAAACCTAATGAAGTTCTTACCCGGTATGGGCCAAATGACTAAGCAATTCAAGAACATGGCTCCCCCAGATACTGAACTCAAGAAAATTGAAGCTATCATTCAGTCGATGACCCCCACGGAAAGGGTCGACCACAACTTATTAGATGGGAGCCGAAGACGCCGAATTGCGATGGGCTCAGGCACGAAAGTCGAGGATGTTAATAAGCTCATCAAACAGTTTCTTGAAGCCCGTAAGATGATGACACGACTTACAAAAATGTCTTTGGGAAAACGCGGTAGGATGTGGTAGGAGTGTAACCAGTAGAATTATTCGCTAAAAGCGCATTGTGGAGGCTTATAAATAAATGGCGACAGTTATTAGATTCGCAAGACACGGAACAAAGAAAAAACCCTATTTTCGTATGGTAGTTCAAGACCAACGCTCTCCTCGTGACGGGCGTTTCGTTGAGCATATCGGGGCCTACGATCCCATTAAGGGAGATGCCTCGCTGACGGTAAAAAGAGACCGTCTTGAATATTGGCTTAGCATTGGAGCTCAGTTGTCTGACTCTGTTCGTACTCGTTTAAAACCGGTAATGAAGCAGTTGCAAGCAGCAGCTCCTCAACCTGTGGTTAAAGATAAACCTGCAAAAGAACCCAAAGCCAAAAAAACTGCCAAAGCCAAAACCCAAGCTAAAGAGGCTTAATGAGTTTTTTACTTTTGGGTTATCTTGAAAACGGAGGACTCAAGTGGAAGAGTTAAGAAATTTAGTTGAAGTGATGGCAAAAGCTCTCGTCGATTTCCCGGAACAAGTTAATGTTGCGGAAGTCGAAGGAGAACAAACTACCGTGATTGAATTAAAAGTCGCCAAAGAGGACCTCGGTAAAATCATTGGCAAAGAAGGCAGAACAGCTCGTTCTTTGAGAACTATTTTAGCAGCCGTTTCTACTAAACTTCGAAAGCGTTCCGTTCTAGAAATTCTAGAATAGAACAAAGTAGAGTAAGGCTGTTGAAGGATTTAGTTGAAATTGCCAAAGTCAGTCGCCCCCACGGATTCAAAGGGGCCTTAGTTGCAAAAACCGATTCAGGTCGCGATTCTGCACTCTCTTATTTAACGACCTTGTTCCTAGGAAAGTCTCCCGATTTAACCACAGAGCACCAGGTTCTTGAAAGCGCTTGGATGCCCAAGGGCTGGAAGTTAGAACTCTCTGGCATCACTAGCGATGCCATGGCAAAAAGTTATAGAACCTTCTCTATCTACGCCCTGAGAAAAGATTTAGCTCCTGTGGCTGAAAACGAATTTTATATTCACGACCTTTTAGGTTCTTCGGTAGTGGATAGTTACTCTCAAAAAATTTGTGGAACTTTGGCTTCGGTAGAACCAGTTTCTACCCAATCGAATGACATTCAACAGGACCGGTGGTGGATTGAATCTCAGGGAAATATTTTTTCCATACCCGCCACTTCACAGTACATTCAGAAAATAGATGTTTCCCAAAAGACGATCTGGTTAAAAAACCTCTCAGACATTTTAACTGTAGAATGAAAAAGCCTTTTTTTCATTTTATTACTCTATTCCCGGAGACTATCGAAATCTGGATGACTACCAGTATTTTAGGACGGGCTTTTAAAGCAGGGCTATTCGATTTTAAAACTTATCAACTAAGAAACTTTTCAACAGACAAACACCTGAACGTTAATGATGTGGCCTATGGTGGCGGTGGTGGAATGGTCCTCAAGATCGAACCTTTAGTGAAAGCTGTAGAGTCCATTCAAAATGTCGTCGGCAAACAAAACACCCGAGTGATTTATTTTACTCCAGCGGGAACTCCTTTGACCCACTCGATAATCAAGAACTATGCCGAGGGTTTAATCGCAAAGGAACTTATTTTTGTGTGCGGTCATTATGAAGGTGTGGACCAGAGATTTGTTGATCATTGGGTAGATGATGAAATCTCTCTCGGAGACTTCGTGCTCACGGGAGGCGAATTGCCGGCTGTGGCTATGGCTGATTCAATGATCAGGCAATTAGAGGGTGTTTTGGGTGCCGTGGATGGGGCCAAATCAGAATCTTTTTCTTTGAGTTTAGATAACAAGCCCATCTTAGAGTATCCGCACTACACTCGCCCTAGTGAATTTCTTGGTTTAAAAGTTCCTGAAGTTTTACTTAGCGGCAATCATCCCAAAATCGAACTTTGGCGAACCGAGCAGGCAAAACTTAAAACCCTAAAAAATCGGCCCGATCTACTTGAGTCCATTTGACAATTTGAGTCCCCAATCATTAGTCTAGGCCTCTATGACTGACTTTGATGCTTTAAAAATTATTGGGTTTGATTATGTAGAGTTTGCAGTGGGCGATTTAGATAAAGCTCTTTCGCTTTACTTGCACATGGGTTTTGAAAAGGCCGGCATTCGAGAGATTCACGAGCGAAAATTAAGATCCTATCGAGTCGTTCAAAATGATATCAACATCATTTTAAGTCACAGCACAGATCCTAAGGACCCGGTTGCCAGATTCCACCACAGTCACGGGGATGGAATCATGTCTGTAGCTTTTTTGTGTGAAGATGCTGTTTCTGCACTGGAAATTGCGGTTTCTCGAGGTGCTGAAGTGGTAGAAAGTCCGCGCTCCTACCAAAAAGATTTTGGTTCGGTTACCCAAGCTTCCATTAAAGCTTTTGGAGATGTCAGACACACCTTTATCTCTAGAAGGGGAAACCTTTTTGCGGAAGGATTTGACGTCCCTCATAAAGTCACTAGCCGTGGATTTGGTCTCATGGGAATCGATCATGTGACTAATAACGTGGCAAAGGGAGAGATGGAAAATTGGGCTAAGTACTACGAACAAATTTTCGGGCTACGGAACACTCGCTTTTTCGATATCCACACCCAAAGAACAGGCCTCTATTCTAAAGTGATGGAGAGCCCTAATGGAGTCATTAAAATGCCCGTTAATGAGCCCACCGAGGAGGCTTCTCAAATTCAAGAGTTTCTCGATATGAATCATGGGGCTGGGGTTCAACACTTAGCCTTGACCACAAACAATATTGTGGAAACCCTGGTCAAACTCAAAAGAGAAGGTTTAGATTTTTTAAGTGTTCCCAGAACCTACTATGATGCCGTCCCCAAGCGTGTTCCGAACATTAAAGAAAACCTAAATGAGTTAGCGGACCTGGATATTTTGGTCGACGGAAGCGAAAAAGGCTATTTGCTTCAAATATTTACTAAAAACGTGGTAGGCCCTTTCTTTTATGAAGTGATTCAAAGACGCGGAGATAACGGCTTTGGCGAAGGAAACTTCACTGCTTTATTTGAAGCGATTGAAAGAGATCAAATCGCTCGCGGGGTTTTAAAGCCTTAGATCTTCGATAAATCGTTAATTTTATTGACACTAGAGCATAAAAATAGGAAAACTTGGCCACTCAAAGTAGGGGGTTTATTCCTATCTTTCTAATTCCCTACGGTTGAAGCGGGGCTTTAATCGCGATTCTCGGAAGCAAAACCAGAAACGTTTTGACTAAGTTAACGGGTAGAACCCATTGAAAAATCCTGATTGAAGATTTCACAGGTGGCTTCCAACGATAGTTCTCGTTAGAAGTTTTGGAGTTAATCATCATGTCATTAGATAACCCTGGTTTGGGAGAACAAACCGTAAGAAACCAAAAGAGGATGAGCTTGAGTCAAGAAACAAAAAGCAAAGGCTTATTATCCACATTAAAAAAACTGTCAGTAACTGAGTTACCTGAACTTCCCTCCGAAGATCGTTTTTTAGAGGATCTTGGAGAAAAACTACAAGAGAATGGAAAAACCTTTTCCCAACTCTTAGAAGAAAGCCAAAAAGGGGCTAAATTCCAAGAGGGAGAAGTCGTTGAAGGTCTAGTGGTTACAACTAATCGAGATTTTGTCACCATTGATATTGGCTACAAATCTGAAGGCCAAATCAGCTCGCAAGAATTCACTGATAACAAAGGCGAACTTATAGTCGCTGCTGGGGATCATATTCTTGTTTATATCGAAAGAGTGGAAGATGATGAAGGGCGCTTAATTCTTTCCAAAGAAAAAGCCGATGTCTTACGAGCTTGGGATGAAATCAGTGAAGCTTGTGAAAAAGATGAATTGGTAGAAGGAACGGTCGTTGCCAAGGTCAAAGGTGGATTGTCAGTGGATATCGGGGTTAAGGCATTCCTCCCCGGTTCTCAAGTTGATATTCGCCCAACCAAGAACTTGGATCAATATCTAGGCAAAACCTACAAATTCAAAATCATTAAGTTCAATAAAAAACGTGGAAACATTGTTCTCTCTAGAAGAATGCTGCTCATGGAAGAAAGAGCTCGCATGAAAGAGAAAACTCTTTCTAACATCGAAGAAGGATTGGTCACTGAAGGTCTTATCAAAAACCTCACTGATTATGGCGCCTTCATTGATTTGGGAGGCTTGGACGGACTCCTACATATCACCGATATGTCATGGGGAAGAATTAAACATCCTTCCGAACTCTTTAAGGTTGGAGATAAAATCCAAGTTAAAGTTCTCAAATATGACGAGGATAAAGAAAGAGTTAGCTTGGGCTACAAACAGATGTTGCCAGATCCGTGGAATACCGTGGAGCAAAGATACAACATCGGAATGCGAGTTAAAGGTAAAGTGGTCAGCTTAACTGACTACGGTGCTTTCGTTGAACTCGAGCCCGGAGTTGAAGGACTAGTTCACGTTTCTGAAATGTCTTGGACTCAGCGAGTGAAACATCCTTCCAAGATCCTTAATGAGAATGATGTTGTCGAAGCTATTGTTCTCGACGTGGATACTGGTA
Organism: Deltaproteobacteria bacterium; assembly: GCA_900299195.1. GTDB lineage: Bacteria > Bdellovibrionota > FAC87 > UBA2466 > UBA2466 > UBA2466. The sequence goes on along the minus strand of OMIX01000112.1, from coordinate 16,674 downwards.
ACCGACGTATTTCTCTAGGCATGAAACAGATCGAGCCCAATCCTTGGGATATCATCGCTGAAAAATACCCTGCGGGAAGCAAAATCAAAGGTGTCGTGAAAAACACCACCGATTTCGGGGTCTTTGTTGGAGTCCCTGAAGGTATCGACGGGTTGATTCACGTCAGTGACATCACTTGGGAAAACAAGGCTATCGATCCTAACACCCACTTCAAAAAGGGTGAAGAAGTCGAGTGCATGGTTCTTTCGATCGACAAATCGGCTGAGAAATTCAGCTTGGGTATTAAACAATTGTCGGATGATCCTTGGAGAGCCGTGGCTGAAAAATATGCTCCTGGAACTCGAGTTAAAGGAAAAGTTACCAAAGTTGCTGACTTCGGTATTTTCTTAGAAGTCGAGCAGGGAGTTGAAGGGCTTCTCCATGTTTCCGAATTAGATGGCGAAGGTGGAAAACCCAAAGAACAACTCAAAACCATTGCTGAAGGCACTGAAATTGAGTGCATGGTGACAGCTGTAGATCTTAAAGAACATAAGCTATCACTCTCCGTAAAAGCTATGCACAAGGCTGAAGAGCGAGAGAACATTCGCCACTACGCGAAACAGACCTCCTCTTCATCTCGCACAAGCTTTGGAGATGTTCTTAATGAATCTTTAGCCGCAAAACTGAAAGGGGCAGCTGGAAAACCAGAAACTGACTCTTCAGGAGAAGGTTCAGAAAATAACTAAGCATGAAAAAGCTCATGCGAATTCTTGGAACAATCATGGCGGTATGCTTTACCGCCATGATTGTGTCTCTCACATTCACCGTCTTTAAACACTCGCTTTCATCCACATCTCAGGGCCCCCACAGCCCCCATGTAGCTGTGGTTGACCTCAATGGTGTGATCTATTCGAGTTCGTCTTTCATCAAAGACGTTGAGTCCCTACTGGACAACACCGAATGTAAAGCTGCCGTTATTAGGATTAACTCTCCAGGAGGTTTAGTCGGACCCTCTCAGGAAATTTATCAATCGATCAAATCTTTAGACCAAAAAATACCCGTGGTGATTTCAATGGGATCCCTTGCTGCAAGCGGTGGGTATTATGCTGCTTTGGGTGGAAGAAAAATTTTTGCAAATCCCGGGACTCTCACAGCTAGTATTGGTGTCATCATGGAGTTTATGAACACTGAGAAGTTGATGGATTGGGCAAAGCTCGAGCGGTTCTCTATTAAAGCCGGAAAACTCAAAGATGTCGGCTCTCCGACTCGTAAAATGCTTCCTGAAGAAAAAGCTTTTCTTCAAGAACTCTTAAATGATGTTCATGTCCAATTTCGACAAGAGGTTAAAGCCAGACGAAGTCTGACAGATTCTGAACTTGATCAAGTGGCTGATGGCCGAGTAATGACCGGGGCTCAAGCACACAAGGCGAAACTAGTCGACGCTTTGGGCGGTTATCAAGATGCCGTTAAAGAGGCTAAAAAATTGGCAGGATTGCCTGATAAAGCTTCAGTGGTCATCAAGGAACCTACCAAAGGGCTCCTGAGAGAGCTTCTGTTGGGACAGGCTGAGGAGGAAAACAGCCATTGGGACAGATTGGTAAACTCCTTGGTGGATCTCACTGCGTTTTTGACTCAAAACACAAGAACTAAAATTTTATACCTAACCTCTGGGTTCTAAACTCTAGTTCAACTTAAAAACCTCGGCTGCATTCTTAAAAAAAACATCATCCCAGTGCTCTTTTGGAATAGCTTTCATCACGGCCTGTACATAAGGTTTTACTTCCATTAAGGGCCAATCAGAACCAAACATCATCTTTTTAGGGTTTTCAACATAGAGCCAAAACCAGCGAATCGGTTTGATAGCCAGCTCTTCCAAGGCTTCAGGATTGGCTTTCGAAACATCACCCAACATCAAAGCTGAAACATCCACAAAAACGTTGTCATTTTTGTACACGACCTCGGCGGCGGATTGAATCCAAGGATTTCCCATGTGGGCCAACACAAAGTTTACTTTAGGATACTGCAGAGCTATTTCATCAATTTGTAAAGGCTCTGCAAATTTCACTTTGGCTTTTTTGTCGTAAGTATCCCCGGTGTGAAAAACTACAGGGAGTTGATACTTCTCAGCTAAGCGATAAAAATCGTGATAAAAGGGATCGGAAGCATACTTGGGAATGTATCCCAAATAGACTTTCATGCACTGATAATCTCCCCGTTGGATCCCCTGCTCTACTGCCGAAGAACTTTCTCCGGGAACAACTGCAGCACACACTGCCAACTTAAGCTGAGACTTGGCTCGTTCTACTTTTAAGGATTTGCGTTTGTGCTTATCTTTGGGAAGATGAACCACAGCAGCCTGAACGTTACTTTCACGATACATGGTCTGCATTTCTAAAGTGGGTTGAGAGAGCTCCGTGCTGGAGTCTAACGAAAAATGGCTGTGAGCATCAATGATTCGATTGGGATAGGCTTGTTCAAACTTCGTGGGTTCTGTCGTTAAGGTTTGAGAACCCTTCTTATCCAAGTGGCTACAAGACAGGACAAAAAAAGAAGCTAATCCCCAACAAATGAAAATCGATTTAGAAAAACCCTCTACCAATTTGATTGCCATTTCTTCCCCCTTAAAAGAAAAACTCAAGGTAGACTACCCTACTCCTCTCAGAATGGGAAAAAGAACTGGCTTAAACTTTTATTTTTTACCTTTAAAACAAGAATGAACCTGATTCCATCCCACCAGATGCCCCAGGAGAATTGAGCTGCTCCCTATCAGAATCGACTGAGTGGAATGACTTAATAATCCTTGGACCAAAAAAACATAACCCACCCAATGAAAAAACACATTGCTCGGTTTAACATGAAGCAAAATAATTTTTCCATAAATAGTCTCTCCCATCTTATTAACATCAACATCTGAAACCGCGATGAGGCTAACCACATTAGTCACTAGCCATAGAGTGAGAGCTATTCCCCACCGTCCGTGCCAAAGATAGTTCACCACCCAAAGAAGAGCTGCAGTATCAAAATAAAGTTTTCTGGGATGAGATCGCATTAAAGCATACTTTTGCAGCCAATTATATTGGGTGGCATACGGTGTCTCAATCACGGGGCCGATTTCTCTTACTGCCTGGGCCATAAACTCCTCCAAATCAAAATAGTTCTCTTATGGAGGAATATGCAGCTTGAATGCCAAACAGGGGATTAGGGATTCGGATTCTTTTCTGGGTTGGGTTCGGAAAAAACATCAGGGGCCAAAGATTCCTCTTGGGTTGGCTCAGAGTAGTCCATAGTTTTTTCCTCTTGCAGCGGAGCTTGCAACTTCTGAGGTGAAGGCTCTTTAAGTACATCAAGCAACAGGCCCGCATCTGAGTCCTCTTCGGGTTCCACTCCACCTTCCTTAAAAGCCGGTAACTCCCCAGTCACACCCCACAATTTCTCAGTAAGCGCTAACGAATATTGTTCTTCATCGATGAACCCCATTCGATTCATGACTCGTAAAATTTTTCCAACTCGAGAACGAGCATAAGGAGTCAGTTCTTTTTTCACAAAATAAGAATGAAATTTAATCGGTGAAGGTAAGAGCATGGCTAAAAACGCAGCTTGTTTCGGGCTTATTTCGGAGGGAGAAATACCGAAGTAATGAAAAGACGCCTCTTTAATGCCATACAGACTCGGCCCCCATTCAGCCATATTGAGATAGAAAGTAAGAATCTCTGTTTTTGAGAGAACTTTTTCAATTTCGCGGGCCCAAACCATCTCTTTAAACTTCCGCCACAATGACTTTTCCCGACTTAAAAACACATTCTTAACGACCTGCTGTGTGAGGGTACTGGCCCCTCTGGCCCAGCGCTTCTCTTCCCAATCTTTTTTGATTGATTCTTGCAATTCATGGAAATCGATACCCTGATGACTATAAAAACTAGTGTCTTCCGAGGCAATGACTGCCATAAACATAGGATTCGATATTTGCTTAGCCCCTACCCAAGAGGCTGTTTTTGGCCCCATCTCTCTATCTACCCAAGTTTTATCAGCAAGCTTTATAGGAACTACAATTTTACTCCTCATCTGAGTAAAATCAGGAATACGAACAAAAGCATCCAAAATCAAAGCCATGGCGCCCCCCACAAGCGCAGTCAGAGCTAAAAAAATACTCAATAAAACTTTATTATTCTTGTCCATTGCTGGAAGCTACCCTTGGTAGTAATTTGTTAGACTAACACTTTAACTCATGAATGAACAAAATGACATAACTACCCAGCCCGAATTAATCCTCAGGGGGGTAAGGCAAAATAATCTAAAGGACATCGACTTAGATATTCCTTTGGGAAAAACAATTATTGTCACGGGACCCAGTGGCTCCGGTAAGTCCTCTTTGGCTTTTGAAACGATTTATGCTGAGGGACAACGCAGGTACATGCAATCTCTCTCAACTTACGCCCGTCAGTTTCTTGAAAGATTTAAGGCCCCGCTGGTAGAGAAACTACAAAATATTCCCCCATCCATTGCCTTGGAGCAAATCAATCCGGTTAGAAATTCGAGAGCTACCGTAGGAACCACCACCGAACTGAATGATTACTTACGTTTGTTGTTCGAAAAAATTGGAAAAGAACATTGCTCCAAATGTCATCTCGCTAAAGAACAGCAAACACCCATAGAAATTTATGAACAAATCAAAAGTAAATTTGCAGGGAAGACCTTGCTCATTTGCGCCCATACCAAGCCCAAAGAATCTTCCCAGGACTATCTTTCCGAGTTACTAAGAACAGGTTTCACTCGAATTCTGGTCAATTCCAAGGCTGTTTTGGTGGAAGAATTACTCAAAAAAAAGAAGCTTCCCAAATCCTTTATCGTTGTGATTGATAGGCTAAAACTCACCCTCGACGAAAACCGTGATGAGCAAAAAAGATTCTCCGAGGCCATTCAAAATGCGATGGGAATGGGTGATAACGAAGCTAATGTTTATTTGGAAAGTCAGCAGTCTTATGAAATTTCAGGAAATTTTTCTCGTTTTGCCCGGTGCCCGAATTGTCATGAGGCTGCAACGCCTAAATCTGCCATTTCATTTTCTTTTAATAGTCCCCTGGGAGCCTGTGAAACTTGCAAGGGGTTTGGAAACACCTTGGAAATTGATGAAGACTTGATTGTCCCCAATCCCTCGCTATCTCTTTCTCGAGGAGCCATTGATCCTTTCACCAAGCCTTCACTAAAAAATTGGCAAAAAAAAATGTTAGAGTTTTGTGATTCCCACAAAATTGATGACATGCTCCCTTACAAAGATCTTTCCAAAAAACACCGGGATCTTATTTTTAATGGCGACAAAAAATTTCGAGGAGTTCGAGGTGTTTTTAAACTTCTTGAAGAAGAAAAATATAAGATGCGCATTCGTGTCTTCATCAGTCGCTATACTTCTCCCTTTACTTGTAAAGCCTGTGAAGGCCAGCGATTAAACAATGAAATTTTAAGAGTCAAAATTAACAACTTGAGCATTGCTCAAGTCTCCTCAATGACTGTTTCGCAACTCAGGGATTTTTTTTCAACTCTTAAGCTCAGCCCAAAAGAAACCAAAATATCTGCTGATATTATCTCTCAGCTTAATCGACGTTTGGAAACTCTGGATACTGTAGGACTCGGATATCTGACATTGTCCCGACTCACAAGAACTCTCTCAGGAGGAGAATATCAAAGAATTTTATTAGGCACACAGCTCAGCCAAGGACTCACTGAAACCTTATACGTTTTAGATGAGCCGTCCATTGGCCTACACCCCAAAGACACTCAACAGTTATTGAAAGTATTGAATAAACTCCATTCTTTAGGAAACACTTTGCTTTTAGTAGAACACGATCCGGAAGTGATTGAGTGGGGGCAATATATCATTGATATGGGACCGGGTTCTGGGACCCGTGGTGGTGAATTGATTTTTTCGGGCTCGAAAGATCTTTTTATGAAGGCCGATTCCACTACTTCCCGTGCGGTTCGCGATTGGCGCAGTGAATGTCGTCACTCATTGATGCGGCCTTTAGCCGAACCCAAAAAAGATTTCATTGAACTTAGAGGAGCTTCTAGTAACAATTTAAAAAATATCGATGTTGATATTCCTCTTAATTGTTTGGTGGCAGTCACTGGGGTTTCGGGCTCTGGAAAAAGTACACTGATTGTAGACACGCTCTACCAAGCTTTATCAAAAATTCTGAAAGGCACCAGCGATAAAATCGGAAAGTTCAGTTCTATTAGTGGATTTGAAAATTTAAGCTCAGTGGAACTCGTGGACCAAAGTCCAATAGGAAAATCCTCTCGCTCCAATCCCATCACCTTCATCAAAGGCTACGATGAAATCAGAGCCCTCTTTGCTCAAACCCCTGAATCGGTCAGCAAGGGTTATTCTCCCGGTTTTTTCTCCTTTAATGTTGCTGGAGGTCGCTGCGAAACGTGCGAAGGCGAAGGTCGAGTTAAAGTGGATATGGTTTTTATGGAAGATGTTTGGGTTCCCTGCCAAGATTGCGATGAAAAGCGATTTAAACCCAATATTTTAAGTGTGAAATACCGAGGAAAAAATATTGATGATTGCTTGAGACTTACCATCGATGAAGCTTATGAATTCTTTAAGGGCATCCCTTCCTTAAGAACCAAACTATCTCTCCTCATGGATGTAGGCTTGGGGTATTTACAACTTGGACAGCCCGGATTCTCTCTTTCGGGTGGAGAGGCCCAGCGTTTAAAAATTGCGAGAGAGCTTACTCAAACTCTTTCCAAAGGTTCTTCGACACTTTTTATTTTTGATGAACCCACCACTGGGCTTCATTTCAATGAAGTGATGCGATTGATCCATGTTCTTAGAAGGCTAATCTCGAACGGACACTCTGTGATTGTCATCGAACACAATTTGCAATTAATTTGTGCTTCGGATTACATCATTGATTTGGGACCTGATGGGGGCGATGGCGGTGGAACTTTGGTCGCCCAAGGAACTCCTAAATCGGTCGCCCAGAAAAAACTTTTACACACAAGTCGATATCTATCCGATTTACTGTAACTGAAACCTCTACTTATTTTCTAGACACAGTGTCGCGATTTTTTGCAACGACTGAATTATGATCGCCCACATAATTATCAATCTCAGATTTTTATATCATTGATTTTTTTTCTTTATTCTAATTGTGATTTTTTCTTCACAATTCATCGACTGAATGTTGGCCACCCGAGCATTGACTCCATGCGTTACAGTCTGTACAGTAGTAATTAGTTAGCCGTCATTTTTTAGTTCACTTATCAAGTTTGGGAGGTCTCTTATGATTAATTGGGATGAATTCGAACATATACACGTGATTAGAAAACTTAAAGAGGTGATTGCCAAATGGTTTAGCATCGATGTCTATTTTGCTGATGACCGAGGCAACCTCAAAATTATTGAGAAAGGCGGAAAACGAGAGCATGCCAACAAAGTCATGAATCTCATTCTCCAAAGAGACGAGGGGTATGATGCTCTTGCTGATTTTATACGAAATACCACCAATGAACTCAAAAAGACCCAGGAGAAAGGGGCCATCAAAGAGTTTCTTCCCAACTTCCAGGGTTCTGCTTTCCCCATTGTGATCGACAACGAGTTCATGGGTGCGGTGGTTTGCTTGGGCCACTTTCCAGATGGAGTCAGCGACGGACAGAAGAAAGAATTATCCAAAGCCATGGCTCACTTTAATTTACCTCATCAAGAAATTGATCTTGCGGTCTCGAAAGTCCGCTGCTTAGGTAAAGATGAGCTTCCGTACTTCTCTGAGTTGTCTGATTTGGTTTCTCAAGAAATCAGTACTCTACATAAAGAAATCAGCATGCGAGATGACCGAATTCAGGAGTTGAACAAGGAACTCGGGGTTCGATACAAGTACGACAACATGATTGGTAAGTCGAAACCCATGCAAGATGTTTATGGGCTTTTAGATAAAATCAAAAACAGTGAAAGTACCGTTCTGATTCAAGGGGAAAACGGAACTGGTAAAGAGCTCATCGCCAAAGCCATTCATTACAATTCACCAAGGAAAGACAAAATATTCGTTACCCAAAACTGCTCAGCTTTCAACGATAACCTTCTAGACTCAGAATTGTTCGGACATGTGAAAGGGTCATTCACGGGAGCCGTCAAAGACAAGAAGGGTCTCTTTGAAACCGCTGACGGAGGAACCTTCTTCCTAGATGAAATCGGAGATACTTCACCCACCATGCAGGTGAAATTGCTCCGAGTCATCCAAGAAGGTACGTTTCTACCGGTAGGAGCAACAGAACCTCGCAAAGTTGACGTAAGAATTCTTGCGGCAACCAATCGAGATCTGAAAGACATGGTAGAAAAGGGAACTTTCAGAGAAGACTTATATTATCGGATCAACGTGATCAACATCACGGTTCCGCCCTTAAGAGATCGCAAAGAGGACATACTCATTCTCTGTGAGCACTTCTTAGCTAAATCTGCTGCTGAAAAACAGATCAAGCCTAAACTTTTAACTAAGAGAGCTCTCGAGAAAATCTTCGATTACCCTTGGCCAGGTAACATCAGGGAACTCGAAAATGAAATGGAGCGAGTTACTGTACTAGCTGGAGCAGAGGGCAAAATTACTGTCGACATGCTCTCAGCAAGAATTCGTGAATTCGGTGAACGCAATAAAGTTCAAGGAGTTCGAATTCAGGGTAAGTTAAGGGATGCTCTGGAGGAACTAGAACGAGAAATGATCCGCGAAGGACTCAAACGTACCGGATGGAACAAATCTCGTCTGGCTAAGGAGCTAGGAATCAGCCGTGCGGGCCTCATCAACAAAGTTGAAAAATACAATTTGGATAAGCGAAAGCTGATGGCTGCTGGCAAACGACCCGGCGAATTATAAAAAAACCGATGAACAAAACCCCTGCAACAGTCTGATGAGGATGGTGCAGGGGTTTTTTATTGGATTCATTCCCCCATTGCTTTTATAATGTTGTGATGCCCGAGCGGAAACTGACTTATCAATCTTTGGAACACAAATCTGACAGCGGTTTTTTTGTAGAGGCGCCTTCTCTCCAGCGACTATATATCGATTCGGCTTCAGCCTTAACAGACTTGATGGTAAAGCTCGACCAAATTTCTGATGAAGAGAAAATGACTCTAAGTGTAGAAGCAGAAAATAAAGAGCAACTCTTAGTAAAATGGCTTAACGAAATTCTTTTTCTTTTTGAAAAACATAAATTCTTGAGCAAAAGAATCGTCTTTAACCATTTTGACGGCAAGAAAATTAGCGCCTCGCTATTTGGTGAAAAATATAATCCGATAAAACATGGCCACGTTTCAGAAATAAAAGCAGTCACTTATCATCAACTTGAGCTCGGGATGAAATCCCAACCCGAACATGTTTTCTACGCAAAGGTCTTTCTTGATCTCTAAGAGTCCACTATATTGAATCGCAATGAAGTTGGAAAAGCTTGAACTTGAAAAGTTCACCCTCAATGAAATATTGCCCGGAATTTGGAGAATTGATCCTCAGGGGAAAATGAGAGTTGGAGTTCACGTTGTAGCTTCCAAGGAACTCATTCTACGGATTAAAGATGACAAAAGTTTAGAACAGGCCACCCATGTAACAACTTTACCTGGGGTGATCGATCCCGTTTTGACCATGCCGGATATTCACCAGGGTTATGGATTTCCTATTGGAGGAGTTGCTGCTTTTCATGAAAAAACAGGAGTCGTTTCCCCGGGGGGTGTGGGCTACGATATTAATTGTGGCGTTCGTCTCTTAAAAACCAACCTAACAGAAGAACAATTAGTAAAATACAAACTCACTAAAACTCTGGTCGGGGAACTTTTTGACATCATCCCTTGTGGGGTAGGCTCACGCCGAAAAGATCTCCAACTTTCTCTGGAGCAACTAAATACTTTACTGGTAGAGGGCGCTTCATGGGCCATTAACAATGGATTTGGAGAAAGATCAGAGCTTGAATTCATCGAAGAAAAGGGATGCCTTTCTTACGCCGATCCCAATCAGGTAAGCGAACGGGCCAAAGAACGAGGCCATAACCAAATAGGAACTTTAGGATCGGGCAATCACTTTCTTGAGATCCAATCTGTAGATACTATTTTTGATCCTACGGTTGCCCAAGCGTTTGGACTAGAAAAGGGACAAGTATTAATAATGATTCATACGGGTTCAAGAGGATTAGGATATCAAGTATGCAGCGAGTACATCGATCTTGGATTAAATTGTGCTGACAAATTTGGAATTGATTTAGTTGATAAGGAATTAGCGGCTCTTCCTCTTCAGTCACAAGAAGGAAAAAACTACTTAGGCGCGATGGCTGCTGCAGCCAATTTTGCATTCACCAACCGACAAATCATCAGCTTCTGGGTAAAGAGTATTTTTAAAAACCATTTTCCCGAACTAAAAACAGAAGTTTTGTATGACATCTGCCATAACATTGCGAAATGGGAGGAATTCCATTTCAAAAACAACCGAAATTCTCAAAGGGTCTGTGTTCATCGAAAAGGGGCAACTCGGGCCTATCCGCCCGGGCACCCTTCCCTACCCGCTAAATACCAAACCACTGGACAACCTGTGATTGTCCCTGGAGATATGGGTCGATTTAGTTATCTCTTAGCAGGAAGTCCCCATTCCATGGAATTGTCTTTTGGAAGTGCTTGTCACGGAGCCGGTCGCGAGCTTTCAAGAACTCAAGCTAAAAAAAGGGCTAAAGGGAGAGCCATCCAACGAGAGCTGGAGGACAGAGGAATTTTTCTCAAAGCTTCTGGAAGAGATACGGTCGTTGAGGAAATGCCGGAAGCCTACAAAGATATTACAGAAGTTGTCGAATCCATTCGCCACGCACACATTGCCAGTTTTGTCGCAAAGCTAAAGCCGCTCGGGGTGATTAAGGGGTAATGAGCTACCAAAGAACACTTAAACCGCTAATGGGATAAGCCCTCTTCTTTTGTTCTTTTTCTTCTTCATCAGAATCATCATCGTGTTCTTCCGAATCCACAGAAACCGAACCTTCTTCGGATGAAATGTGGTCAGTGTCAAAATCGGTGATAGCTTCATGAATCGGATCTTCCTCATGTTCAAAATCCATCTTTTTATAGTCGGATTTTCCACTACTTGAAAACTCAGCGAATTGGCTTTCACATCGACTGCATTTTTCAATGTATTTTGAGCCCTCATTTAAAAACAAACAACGGTGGCAGAGTCGAAGGTAGGTACTGGGGCTATACTTATCCTCCACTAGAAATCGGGGAGCTAATCGATGGCTCTTTCTTTTCTTCATAAAGCCCACCTTACCGCAGAGAGGGAATGCACATCTACTTTAAGTATATCCAATGCGGAGATTAGGGTCAAAAACCATGTGGGATGGGCATTTCCAATGATGGACGTGTGTCTAAAGTTTAGACACTTAAAAAGACTCTATCGTTTCTTAACGACTTTTTAAAACAGGGGTAGGGATTGTTTTAGTTTGCTTATGCAAAGCTTAGAAGTGGTCCAGAAAACAAGAAAAACCGAAAAGTGGTTATGACCCAAAAATCAAAAGCCCCCAGCTTAACTGCTAGAGGCTTTTTTTATTTTTTAAAGGCTTTAAGAGGAACTTTGGTTCTCACTACTCTCAACTCTTCGCGGGAACTTCAGCTACCGTGAAAACCCAACTCTACAACCACTTCAACTCTACTTAGTAGTTCCTCTTAGCCCTTTAAGCTCAAGTCCTTTGGGGGACCTTGCTTTAAGCTTTTTCTATCAATTGTTTCGATTCAACGGCCCTCGAACTGCGTTTCCATTATTCGGAGTCACTGCTCGATTATTATTTAGAACTCCACCGAATCTTGAAGGAAGCTGAGTTCTAGGTCCGCCTACGTTTCCGCTGAACCCTTGAAGTCTGGTACCGTTATTGACGTTTTGAACTGCTCCACCTTGTTGAAACTGTGCCATTTGCAGCTGCTGGTTTTGATTGATGAGCTGACCGATAGCTTGCTCATCTTCTTTCATTCCAGCTAACTGAGAGTTCAACTTGTTAACTTCTGAGTTTAACATGTCTCGAACTTTAGCTAACTTCTTAATCTGTTTGTTACCATCTTCGATGGCTACATCCACATTAGCATTGAACTGAGAGAGTTTTTGCTCTTTGAAGTTCAAGTCCTGTTGAAGAGTCATCAACATGCTCTGTAATTCATTTCTTTGCTCTGGAGCTACCATCATCAACATTTGTCGTTGCTGATCATAGTTTCTCTTAGCTGTATCCACATCGCTTTGTAATTGAGCCTGTTGCTTCTTAACTTCAGGAGATAGCGCGGCACGCCCCCCTTCTTTAAGTTCTTCCAACTGCTCATCAAGCTTAGCGGCTCTATCTTTAGCGTTAGTCAGAGTAATCTGAGTTTTCTGAATATCAGTTTTTACTTTGACTCTAGCTGACATCAAGTCCATCGGAGTAGCTAAGGGACTTAACTGAGCTGAAATCGGTGTTCTACCTTCGTTCTGAGCCGATAACGCTTGGGCGTCTCTCAACTCTTGCTGCCCGGAATTTGAAGGCAGATCCAATCTGACAGGAGTAGCAACTCCAGGATTGGTGTTCGGAGGCAAGAAGAACGGAGGATTTTGATTCTGCGCTTGCTGCGGTAACGGTTGATTGAAGGCACTAGGATCGTTATTTCGATCGTTCCTTGCAGTAGGCGTGAACGGTTGAGTATTATTGGGAGCTGGAGTGATATCCTCCTGCTTATCTTGTCCTAAGGCATTCGCTAACAACCCAGGCAATATCTCTTCCAAGCCTTTCTCATTCTTTTTGTTTTGTAGAGCTGCTGGGTCAATCGAAGACTCCGAAGCTTTGGAGTTTAGGATTTGGTTAGCAGCATCCATTAATTTTTGAAGTTCAGCTTCTCGATTAGCCTCTTTTCCTTTGATGGCGTCACAAAGTTGTTGGGCTTTTAATCTGTCAGCTGCATCATCACCCACTTCACCTACGGGCGGAGTTACTGGAGGCTTAGGAGGTTCGGGTTTGGGTTCTTCCTTTTTAGGTTCCTCTTTAGTAGGGGGAGCTGTGGTGTCTTTTTTCACAGTGTTGTCTTCATCTTTTTTAGCTTCATCTTTTTTAGCTTCGTCTTTTTGAGGTGCTTTATCTGTAATCTCTAAAGCTAATTGAATGAGCGGATTTTCTAAAAGCTCAGCAATCGCCGACTCACTATCAATCTTTTTCTCAAAAAGTTGCTTAACGAGTGCAATCAAAGTGTCTTTCTTGTGAACTTTTCCAAATGCTTTGAAATCAATCGATTCCAAGTCTTTAATCAGCTTCTCTTTAAACTCTTTAACTTTGTCTTTATTCTCAGTGGTATCTTCTTTATCCACTTTAACCCAAGCGGCTTTGATAGCCTCTAAGAACTGAACTGGCTCTTTCGAAAACTTTTTTGAAAAGGCTTCCAAATCCGGTTTCTTTGAGTCTTTTCCAAAAATCAACTCGTCGGCTTCGGTCTTGAGCGATTTCTCTTCCAAATGAAGAAGCAGCGTTTGATCAGCGGGTTTCTCAGCTTTGTGCCACAATTTGATATCGTTAGCAGCGAGTATAGGTTTACCCGAGGATAGCGCTAGTGCCATTAGGGCAACTCCGCTCCATACGGACAACTTTGCTTTGATATCTACTTTCGAGCTTTTCATTTCAGCGTCTCCTTTAGCCATTTGAACTTCAACTTCAACTTCTAACTTCAAAATTTACCTCGTGTATTGTTCCTGTGAGCGACACACGAGACTTTCGCTCGATAGGTTGTATGAGCAATCAATATGCCACGGTCTTTTCGGGGGGTGACTTCAATCAGAATACCTATCTTTCATCCAAGTTTGGGCACCTATCAATGGGATTCGGCTCTAGATAAAAGTGTCAAACTGTCAAACAAGTGTTAGAGACCTAACTTTCTGATTCCCGAGTTTAGAGAGGGTAAACTCTTTTTTCTTCAGAGATCCAGGCACGAACAAGGCTACCATTGCACTGATTGACCGTTTCTAGTAGGGTGCGCCCTATGAGTCGCTCTAATCAACCTGTTCAGGAGAAAAGATATCTCTATGTGACCCAAGAGGTAGCCTTCTGTGCTGCTCATAAACTATATCGCCCGGATTTGAGTCTTGAGCAAAATGTAGCTTTGTTTGGCAAGTGTGCAAATCCTAACGGTCACGGCCACAACTTCACCCTACAGGCGACCTTTAAAGGTGAAATGGATCCCGCCACGGGAATGGTCATCGACTTTGCTAAAGCAAAACAGTTACTTAAAGAGATTGTCGTGGTCCCTCTGGACCACAAAAATCTCAATGAGGATATCCCCTTTTTAAAAGAACTCATTCCTACCTCGGAAAATGTAGTCATGGTTCTTTGGGACCAGATTCAGAAAGCCTCTCAACAGGAACCTTGGAGATTAATGAAGTTAAAGTTAGCTAGCTCTCTTTACCATTGGGTAGAATATTTCGGCCCAGAATATCTCTAACGTTGTCGTTTGTGAATGAAAGGGCAACCCCATGACAAAAACAGAAAATCCAGAATTAAATCAAGAGCTTATATCAAATATCACGTCTTTACTTGAGGCCGTAGGTGAAGACCCCTCTCGAGATGGCTTGTTAAAAACTCCCTCTCGATTTCTTAAAGCTTTTAAGTTTCTTACCCAAGGGTATGACAAAAACCCAGTGGAAATCATTCATCAAGCTCTTTTTGATGCTGACTACTCTGAAATGGTCATTGTAAAGAATATCGAGCTCTATAGTCTTTGTGAGCATCATCTTCTGCCCTTTTTTGGGAAATGCCATGTCGCCTATATTCCCAATGGCAAAATTATAGGCCTATCCAAAATTCCTCGAGTTGTAGATGCTTTTGCAAGAAGGCTTCAAGTTCAAGAAAGGTTAACTTCGCAGATTGCTGAAGCCCTAATGAATCACCTAAATCCCCTGGGAGTTGGAGTAGTTATGGAGGCTAGCCATCTGTGCATGATGATGCGAGGGGTAGAAAAACAGAACTCCTATACAACAACCAGCTCACTTTTGGGGGATTTTCGTAATCCCGCCACAAGAACTGAGTTTTTCAACTTGATTAAATAGGTGACCTTGTTGCATTATCGCGGTTTGTTATTTAAGGTGTTTAGGGTCAAATTAGCCTGAAGGTGGGTAAGACAGTTAATGAAAATTGCAGTCACAAGTTTAGTGGAAGGGGAAAATCTATTCCACTTTGATAGTACTAAGGATTCCTGGCTAAAAGAGCTAGTTCAGGAAATCTCTAATCAGGGCTATCAATTCAACACTCCTCTACGGGTAGATGCCAATCTAACTAAAGTAGAACCCGACTTCTATTTAAGAGGAAAGCTATGTTGTTCGGTAGAACAATCTTGTGCTCGTTGTGCCGAGGTGTTTGACCTTAAAGTCAATTCTTCCTTTGAAGTGGCTTTAGCCAATGTTCCCTCAGGGAAGTTGCGCTCTCCCGAACTGACCGAAGAGAGCGAAGAGTTAGATATCAATTTTTTTGAAGGTAATGAAATCGACTTAAATCCTATTATTACCGAGCAGTTCTTTTTAAGCATTCCATATCAGGCTTTATGCAAGCCCGATTGCTTAGGAATTTGCCAGCAATGTGGGAGTAACCTGAACACGAAAATGTGTCAGTGTGCAGAGAAAAAATCTGTCACCCCTTTTTCAGTGCTTCAAGAAGTTAAATTATTTAAACAGGAGTAGATCGTGGGAGTACCTAAGAAACGTAAATCACATACCAGAAAAACCAAAAGAAGAAGCCATTTGGCTCTTAAAAAGACAAGTGTCACCACTTGTCCAGACTGTGGAGAGCCCACTTTACCTCACCGAGTTTGCCCAAGTTGCAGCAGGTATAAAGGTAAGCGCGTTTTAAATATTGAAGACTAATACTTGAACTCCCCCAAATTAAATTCGGGTGTCTGTATCGTTATTGACGCCATGGGAGGAGACCATGCTCCGGACGTCAATATAGACGGAGCTCTATTAGCGCTAGCGGACGACCCTGAAATTAAAATCCAATTAGTGGGGGACAGAGATCTCCTACTTAAGAAACTGGGACGTCTTAAACAAAAAGAATCGGATCGCCTTCAAATTCTTCATGCAGAAGAGGTCATCACGATGGATGATCACGCTTCTCAAGGGATGAGGAAAAAGAAAAAATCCAGCATCCATGTCGGGCTTCAACAAGTCAAAGAAGGAAAAGCTCACGCCTTTATCTCTGCGGGTAACAGTGGTGCTGTCATGGCGGTGGCTATTTTGGTTTTAGGTCGTCTTGATGGAGTCGAAAGACCCGCCATTTTAGTAAAATTACCTAGCATGGAGAACTTTGTGACTCTCTTAGATGCTGGAGCTAATGTGGATTGTAAACCGAGCCATCTTTTTCAATTTGCTGAAATGGGAAGAATCTACGCCGAATTGGTTGAAAACAAGAAAAAACCTTCTATTGGACTTCTCTCCAACGGATCAGAAGAAAGTAAGGGAAATGAGTTAACCCGTGAAACCCACGCTTTGCTCAAAGAGGCCAAAGTTCCTAACTACAAGGGATATGTTGAAGGTTTCGATATCTACCGGGGAACCACAGACATTGTAATTTGCGATGGTTTTGTAGGTAACGTGGTCCTAAAAGTCTCCGAAGGGTTAGCTGAAACCGCTTTTAATTGGGTAAAAAATGAAATCAGCAAACACAAAATTAGCGGACTTTTAGGTTTGG
>OMIX01000111.1 GCA_900299195.1 Deltaproteobacteria bacterium | reverse complement strand
CCTTTCGCGCCGTAGATAAGCCATAGCTTATCTGATGAAAGTAACAGGGGTAGGAAGAGTATTTATTCAGATGCCCGCTCACTGGACTTAGCCTTCTGAGGCGCGGAAGAAGGCCTAACGGGTTCTCAACTTGTCACGGGCCGCTTGCCACTTGCCCATTTTGCTCTTTCTCTTTGAGCAAAAGCATAGTGGGGATAAGCCAAGCTGAGATCCTGGACGCTTAGAACATTTAAATTTTCTGTCAGCGCGGCAGATTGCCAAGGACATTTTGAAAGCAATCTCAATAAACAATCAGATATCCCCACCATGCGTATATCGCTTCGAGCCATCAATCACTTGCACAAAAAAGTTAGAGAACGCATCCGGTAGGCTTACGTGTTTTAAAATTCCGAATAAAGGAGCCGCTCCCCGGTTTCACGATGGCTAGGGCCGGACCGATGTCTGTCGGTACCGAAGTCGCATGACTTTTTCATGAATCTTTTTTCGAGGGCTCTGGCTTTGCCTTCTGTACGATCCGCTTCCGGGACTAGAACGTGGTGCTCCTTTTGATTTCGGCTCAATATCTTCTCACTCATTTTTTTTCCTCATTGTTTCCCGTGACGGTAACAGTCATAACCCCCACCATTCCCGCTTCGCAAATCCAGTGGTTGGGCGTGCAAGAGGGAACCCTTTTTTAGGAGAAAGAAAATGAAATTATTTTCAAATAAAATTCAAAAGACTTTAAGTCTTTTGGCTCTTGCGTTTGTCGTTACGGCAAATGCTCAAGCTTTTTCAAATAAGACGGAGACTATCAATCTCAATGTAACGCCTTTCTATCTGTATTCTGGAGAGACTCGCACTGTCTCTTTAGGAAATGATTGGCGCTATGTACAAAAAATCTTTGTGCAAGCTAGTGGAGCGAACAGTCAGTCCGCCACTTTTCAAGTCGTGGCCAATGGCGATGTGAAAGGAACTATCTATGTTCCTGGTCGTGATCCCAGTTATGTGGTAACAATCGGAGAAACGACTAACTCGATTCAATTACAGCACGTTTCAGGTGGAACTGCTTACATTCAGTCGATCACCGTCGTCAGAGACTGTCGACCCGTTAGCTCGGTTCCCACAGAACCCTACTATTCGGATTATTCCTGGCCAGCACGAAACGAAGCTTCCGCTCTAGCAAGAAGAGCCATCACTATCGTCAATCAGCTACAACCCTACGCAAATTACGATGAATTTGGCGTGTATCTGCTCCCCATTAAGAAAGCCGCAGCCCGAGCTTATGCTGCTGCTGAAGCTAGAGGATCTGTTTCATTTACCGTGCATGAACATTTGAGAATATTAAAAGCTCAAATCGATTATGCCGCTCTTTATGTAGATGAGACTTTTGAAAGATCTGCAGTGTTTGAACTTGTCATCGAACTCAAATCGTTAGGTGACCGTTTAGACATGCTCTTGCGGTAATCGAACCTATTCAAAAAGGGCCCGGCCTACCCCCCACAGGTAGACTGGGTCACCTCTACAGCTCAAACAACGATTCCTCTCATCTATCCTCTCAAATCACATCATTTTTACCATGAAGGCTTCGTGGCTTTATCTCGGCTCTAGCCCGATAGTGAGAGTAAGGGGATGTGAATCGATTTATCACATCCATAAACGGAACCTATTTCCTCTCATCTCAAATGAGTGGGAAAGTTCCAATGAAAGGGAGGAATATCAATATGAGGCTTATCCAACTCACTCAAATCACCATAGGGGCAGTTATTTTTTTGCTGAGCGGCTGTGGCTATGAAGTCACTCCGTCCACTACCTCATTCTCAGGTCCTGTAGTTCCATCGACTGCAGTCACAGATACGTTTAGTGCAATACAAAAGAATATTATTCAACCTTCTTGCCTCAAGTGTCATAACGGCCCTGACAGCATTGCCGATTTGTCTACTTATGATGCGGTCATGGCGTATGTCAGCCCCTCAAACCCCAACACTTCTGATTTTTACACTTTAATCGACTCAGGCAGCATGCCTAAACGTGCAGCCAAACTTTCTCAAGAGGCTATTAACTCTGTGAAATCTTGGATTTTAAAAGGAGCTTTAAATAATTAACTCAATCTAAAACCGAAAGGAAAAAACATGAAAACCATTTCAGCAATTACTTTAGTCGCTCTCATCACCAGTCTTCCAGTGTTTGCCGCAAAAACATATCCTCTTTCTTCTGCTGAAGGGATAGTGACATTCACCGCTAGCGGAACTCCAGGAAATTTTAAAATCAATGGAACCACTGAGAAAAAGACATCTGTGGTTTCTGGTAATTTAGTTCAAGAAGGAAACACGCTAAGACTGGAATCCTCCTTTGAACTTGGTCAGCTGGATACGGGAATTGGTTTACGAACTTCCCACATGAAAGATAAATATTTAGAAGTCGCTAAATTTCCCAAAGCTACATTAAAAATTAATCTGCTTTCATTTAAAGCCGGCCAAGAAAATAGCGCCTTACCTTTTCAAGGTGAACTGGAACTTCATGGAGTCAAAAAATCGATCCCCGGCACTCTCACCGTCAAACAAATGAACGATTCGCTGGCTATGATCTGTGACTTTTCAGTCAACCTCACCGATTTCGCCATAGAAATTCCATCTTTTGCCGGAGTCACCGTGAACAACCAGGTTCCAATCCAAGTGGAGATTGAAAATGCGAAAGCTCAGTAATTATTTTTCGGGGATAGTAGGGATTTTTCTTAGCAGTTCATTGGCCCTCTCTTATCCCGAGTTCATTCGCCACGGGTACATGAACTGCACCTCTTGTCACGTGAGTCCTACCGGGGGAGGCGCCCTCACAGAATACGGAAGAAGCCTTTCAGACGAGGTCCTAAGTCGGTGGTCAAGGCCCGGGGAATCGGGATTTCTCTATGGGCTTCTGCCTACCACTGCACACTTTCAAGGGGGCGGCGATATTCGGGGACTCAGACTTAACCAACGAACGCCTAAAAAAACGACCCAACGAACTATATTCATGCAAGGCGATGTGGAAGCTGCTGCACGAATTGGGAATTGGGCCGCCCTAGTTTCTGCAGGCGTGGAGGAATCAGGAAAAGAATCCCTCTCTCCTCTTTCCCGTAAACATTGGGTAGGTTATCAGGTCAACGAAAACATCTTAATTCGCGCCGGAAAATTTCAGAGGGCTTTTCTTTTTAACACAGCTGAACATGCCACCCTGATTAAGAGGACGGCGGGACTTGACGTGGGCAGTGAGACTTACAATGTGGAAGGGTCCTATTTGTCAGAGACCGGAGAGTTTTTTCTTACTGCAAATTTAGGACGTATCGACAAAACGGCGTTAGATGTCCAGTCGGGAACAACCTTAAAAGGGGGCTTCAGTGTAGGAAGTAAGTCAAAAGTGGGGCTGCAGTATGATTACGAACGAAACAGCCAAAAAACTCAGCACCTTTTTGGACCTTATTTCGCGTTAGGATTAAGCGAAGATAGCGTGGTTCTCTCCGAAATCATTTTAAATCGCGGAGCCGAGACCGGGAAAGAGGTTTCCAACGGACTCACTTCTTACACTCGATTCAGCTATGAAGCATTTAAAGGGGGCTGGCTTTACGCAATTCACGAATGGAGTCAACCTTCTTTAAAAATCGCCAGTTCAAGTCAGGTGGGTTCTCTTGGAATTCAGTTTTTTCCTAGGCCCCATTTTGAATTCAATCTACTGGTTCAAAGGCAGTGGTTACCAGCGAATGCGGGACAAAATGATCTCGCCTTTTTGTTGGGCCATTTTTACTTGTAAGTCATACCGTTCTCCCTTGGGGCTAAGCCACCGGGCTATGAACGGAACTTATTTTTGACGGCAGAAAAATTGGGAAACACTATGAATATCCTCAGCTTAACCGAACCCAACCTCATTCCCCCCTCTTTATTTCTTCCTGCTTTAGGGTTATTATCGGGCCGGGAGTTTATGAGTAGCGATTTGTTGGATCTATTTTATCGAGGGGAATATCAAAAAATAGTTTCAGAAACTATTGATAGTTCTCAAGGGATCTCCCATGGGGATCAAGCTCCTGCAGTAATTTCGGCGCTAACCTTTTTGGGAAGAATATCAGAAGCCGAGTTACTCTTTGAAACTTACTCCGACCAATTCCAATTAAGCCAAAGAGTCATGGCCCGTTTTTTCCTCGGAGTAGTCAAATGCCGCCACTTTCACTTTCAAGAGGCCAGAAAATATTTCGGTTTGAATAAAAGTGACGTTTCTAAAAACCTGAAACAGCTAGCGGAAAAGGAAAGAGACACGGTCCTGTTTTACGTCTACCAAGGCTTTGGGTTTTACCGTTACACCTACGGCCATCTGAGTGCAGCTTATCATTGGGCACAAAAAAGTTATGCAGCCTCGTTTCGAGCAAACTTTCTTTTTGGAAGATTGTTCTCGCAAGATCTGCTCGCCCATGTAGAAGTCAACTTAGGGAAAACCCACTTAGGACTTAAACTCATCGATCAAAACATAGCCCTAGCCCAAAATTTAGGGCGAGGTGCCTTAATTCAAATGTTCAAAGTCACGAAGGCCATTTACCGTTCCCGTTTTGGAATTTCGCAAAAAGATGCCGTAGAAGAACTTTTAACTACTCTTTCAGAGACCGTTTTTGAAGACGGTTATTCAAGGGCCTGTTTGTTGGCTGAACTATCTCAACAATATTTAATTCGAGGAAACGCCAAAAAAGCGAGTGAATGTTTGAACTCTGCTTGCGACTATGTCTATCGAGTGGATAATCCTCGGCTTGAAATTTTACTCAATTTTAGAATGGCCGCTTTACTTGCCCGCAAGGGGGAATTCTCTCAAGCTCTTCACTTACTAAGAAGTTCCTTAAAACGCTTAGAACACAACGTGGATCGGCTTTTAGAGCTTCGCTTGTTAGGGTTTGAGTGTGATTTGGCTGAACGGGTCGGAAAAGAGGATGGAATCATCGAAAGAAAAAACCGGCTTTCCCAGCTAACTCAAAAAACCGGGTACTTCGTGGGTAAACGCATCTTAAACCGAAAAAACCATTTCGGCGAAGTCGACTTAAATAGCCTTCAAGATCCCTTAGGGGATTTAATGGACGGGCTTAAACGGGAATCTCAGGAGTGCCTCACTTCCATTCTGGAAAATGGTTGGTTGGGATACTTATATCAATATTGTCAGATTGACCCTTGCCAAAAAACTATTCTTTTAGGGCTTGATGGAAAAAGTTTAACTCTGTTTGAATCGGGTGAAGTCTTTCACGTCTCAAGAGGAGCTTCCAATTTAGTGACGAAGTTTTTTATGTGTTTAGCCAGTGGAGAAAAAACTAAGGAACAGATTGTGAAGGAAGTGTGGGAACAAAACTACCATCCGCTAAGACACGACCCTCTCATTTACTCTTTGGTTTCTAAATTGAGAAAAGAACTTGGTAACAACGCATCATGGATAGAAGCCACAGAACTTGGTTATCAACTCCAAAAAGGGGTCTCTGTGAAAGAGTTTAGCCCAAAACAATCTAGCCTCTCTGTTCCATCTACGCCCCAAGGATTGCCTGTCCAATCAGGGATTCAGCCAGGAATCACTTACCGACAACAACAACTACTTGCGCTCACAGCAAAGCTCAAATCCATCGATGTTAAAACTTGTGTTGCCCATTTTAAAATTAGCACGGCCACTGCCAATCGTGATTTAGCGTTTCTAGAAACCCATGGAATGCTTTTTCGCACGGGCAAAGGACGCTCAACCCAATATCACGTTGAAAACCTTAAGGAGGAAGTCTCATGAAACCATTCATTTGGAGTATTCTTGGAATGCTCTCGCTCGGTCATGCCCTAACTGCGGGCATGATTTCTGAAAACACCTACACCGTTCCAGTGAAAGAGGAGCTCAAACCTTGGG
>OMIX01000110.1 GCA_900299195.1 Deltaproteobacteria bacterium | reverse complement strand
GAATAAAAAACTCTTACATCAGCTTGGGCGGAAGCAGATGGGAAGCTGGAAAAACTCTCTCAGTGAATTTTTATTTAGTTTAAAGGACTAAGAATTGGGTTCTACAGCTCATCAAACTGACATAGTGGTGATTGGAGCCGGGGTGGTGGGGTTAGCTGTTGCTAGGCTACTTGCGGGTAAAAAAAAACTAGTTCTTATTGAGAAAAATAGAAAATTTGGTGAGGAAACCTCTTCGAGAAATAGCGAAGTGATTCATAGTGGAATTTATTATCCTAGCCATTCCAAAAAGACTCAATATTGCATCCGAGGAAAACAGCTTCTTTATGAGTTTTGTTCTAAATATGAGGTTCCGGTTTTAAAGTGTGGGAAGTGGGTGGTTGCTACTCATACTGAAGAAGAGAACTACCTTTCTCAACTTTTTTCACATGCGAGTTCTTTAGAAGTTCCCTGCGAACACATTTCCTCTAGCATTTTAAAATCCCGTGAGCCTGATATTACAGCCAAGTCGGCGTTGTTTTTTTCAGAAACTGGAGTCATAGATTCGCATCGTTTCATGAAAACTCTAGAAGCTTTGGCTTTAAGTCAGGGGGCTATTTTAGCCTATGAGCATAAATTCAAATCCTGTATTCCCAAAGATGGGGGTTGGTATTTGGAATATGAGATGCCCGATGGCACTCTAGGTAGCCTCGAATGTCAAAGAGTGATCAACTGTACAGGATTAGCCGCCGCTGAGATAGCTAACTTAGTTTTAAAGACGAATCGTTTTGTTCATCGGTTTTGTCGGGGGCGGTATTTAAACGTGGGTTCAAGTTTCCGAGGAAGATTTTCAAGTTTGATTTATCCTGTGCCGGATTTAGAAGGCTTGGGAATTCATGTAACTCGGGATCTCTCGGGCGGGATGAGGCTCGGTCCTGATACCGATTGGTGTGACATAGCTGAATATCGAGATCTTAGAAGTGCTTATGATTGCGATTGGGAGCAGGTGAAAACTCTGTTTTTAACGGCAGTGAATCGTTATTGCTCTTCGATAACGCTAACCGACTTAAGTCCTGGTTTTATCGGGGTTCGACCCAAACTCTGGGTAGACGGCGTTCCCTTTCGGGATTTCTGGATTGGAAATCATCAGGGTTGGATAGACTTGCTGGGTATAGAATCGCCTGGGCTGACAGCTTCTTTGGCGTTAGCCGAAGCAGTCAGCCTCATCATTTAAAATTTATTTCTTAGACTGCTTAAAAATCACTACATGATATTTAGCTGTTTCAAAACTTCTTGAGCACAGCCCACCAAGAATCTGTTTAGTAGTGCTTCCTGAGTAGTGTTTGATAATATCTTTTTTACTCAGCTCGCATTCTTCAAAACTATTGAACTTATCGACGGAGTTTTGATAACTGAAAGAGGGGGTATCAATAGTTCCCAAGTTGAGTTCAAACTCACCAAATTCGGGGCCTCCACAGAAAATACTGAAAGGTCCACCCTCTGAGTTTTTAAACCAGCCTTTAGCTTCTGCAGCTTGAGCTAGGCAAACTTCAATGGAGGGCACCTTGGTCACATGGTCTAGGTCAAAATTATGATATTGATTTGAGTAGTAGTGAATACTTGCCTCCACCATTGGAAAGCGAGAATGGAATACTAAATTAGAAAGTAATGTTCCCCTTTTCTCTAAAGAGGTTTTTAGGTCATTAAACAATTCTTCATAGGTGATGTTCTGGGGTTTAGTAAAAAGAAGAAAACCTCCCAGAGTGGGCGTTAGTTGAGGCTTTCCTACCGCTGTAATAATCACCTCCCAGGCTCTATTTTGAGTGATTTCTTCTTTTCTGCAGTAAATAAACACGGGTTTTAACCCAGTAGCTTTTTCAAATAACTCTTGTTGTTGAGGGAGCTTTCCTTCACAGATCTTTACGGTATCGTATTGTCCTCTAGGGTAAACGCCTCCATATTTATAGTCGGTGCTGGTGAAATCGAGTTGGGTAGCAGCTTCGTATTCTACCGAGAAATCGTAACCCGTTTCAGTTTCAGCAGTGCATTCGACATGAACTACTTTTACTTGGGTTGCACTTTCAAAAAGATGACCGATATCTTTAGCTTGAAGGTAGCAACTTCTGTCTTGCTTAGGATAACCCTTCAGGCCGTAGGTAAATACGTCGCCAAAAGAAAGAGTTGAAGCCATTAAAACTAGACACGAGAATTGAAAAGTTAGTTTATTCATAACTTTTTTATACCTCACCGAGAATTGGCCTGGCTAGCGACAAATGATAACGCAATTAGCTAAATGATAATTCATTTGAACTTAGAATGTTCAACTTTTGAAATCTTTGATAATCTTTTGGATAACTTTTCTCGAGGAGATCCACATGAAATGGGTAGCAATATTATTAGTTTTTTCATCTTTGGCCGGTTTTGCTGAGGGAATGCCCCAGAATGATCAGGAGTTCATGCGATTCATGCAAGCTAAGGCTGAACAAGCCCAGCGAGAAGAAGAGTTTAGGAATCCAAAAACTCCAGAAATAGGAAAAGGCCGAGCTGTTCTGGGAGAGCGAAGTGCTCCAATCAAACTTTTTGTGTACTCCGATTTTCAGTGCCCTTATTGCAAACGGGGGTATGAAACGGTAGAAGCTCTTAGAAAAAAACATGGCCAGAAAATGGTTGTGATTTTTAAGCACCTACCACTTCCGTTTCATCCCATGGCTTTGCCGGCAGCTAAAAGGTTTGAAGCGATAGCTCTACAGAGCCCTAAAAAAGCTTATGCTTTTCACGACCAAGTTTTTAAAAACCAAGAGGGTTTAAGCGGTGGCGAGGAGTTTTTAGATGGGTTGGTAAAGAAAGTGGGAGCTGATTTGGCAAAAGTAAAAAAAGATATCGATTCTCCCGCGGTTCAAAGCCATATCGAGGCCGATAAAAATGAAGCTCAAAAGTATGGAATTCAAGGAACTCCTGGATTTGTAGTAGCCGGAGTTACCGTGAAGGGGGCTTATCCTATTGAAACTTTCGAGGAAATCATAGCGAAGCGATTTGGAAACTCCGCTGACAAAAAATAGAAGTTTTTAAAATAGTTTCTTAAAACGTAACTTAGCCGCATTTATTTCCTCTTCTGAATTTTGGATGTGAGGAG
>OMIX01000109.1 GCA_900299195.1 Deltaproteobacteria bacterium | reverse complement strand
TCAGAATCAAGAAACGATTCTTAAATCAGTGATGGTGCTAACTTTAGCTATTATCTTGACTGTTTCTAGTTTTCCAAATTTAGCAAAGGCAAATTTTGCTGAAGAGCAATATGCTGAAAGTGAAGAATATGAATTTTCTGAAAATCAAGGAAATGACCCAATTTCTGCTACTGGCGTAATACCCAAAAAGGCCGTTAAGGAGGCCTATAAAAAGTTACAAAAGCTAGTTAATACACTTGGTTGTTCCAGCCTTTCATATTTGTGTGCCTACTGGGGGGACGACAGGTCTGATTTTTGTCTAGCCTATGATGTCATTTGTAGACCTGCCCGCACCAGAAAAACCAACTTAACTCCTGACGGTAAGAAGGTATTGCATCCTGAGGACTATCCAAAAATTATTGAATAATATTTACCATCCTCAGCCCGTCATGCTCGTTTATTCGGGATGCCGGGCTAAGGATGATTCGATAAGTAAGATTGATACAAAAGGAGAGTTTATGAGTAGGGTAAATTTTAAAATAAACTTGATGCTGGCAGCTGTTTTATTATTTAACGCCTGCTGTTTAGCAGACATTGAACATCCGTTTTGCAAAGTTTGGGCAAACTGGAATGACATGCCAGAGTCTTGCCAGGAATTTTGTTCAGAGTGCCTTGTTCGGCCATTTGTCAGTAGACACCAACCCCCAGAGGACTATGGCGGGTTAAGTTCCTCAGGAGGAAACTCCTTAAGGGATTATGCAAGTGAGGGGTGGTGTGAATATATTGCAAGGGGAGTGAGGAAATGCGGAAAATTAACGTCAGGAGTGGCAGGCGTTGCGATCACAGTGGTTGACGTCATTTTTGATGATTACATTCCAGACCAGATAGATCCCTTCCACAATCTTGAATGCCAATTAGTTACCTCGTCTTGCAGTCTGGAGTATCAAAGCCGACTGAAAAAAATGATTGAAAACAATGAAAACAACGAACATTTTCCTAAAGTCCCTGTGACTCAAGAGACTGGGCAATCAGATTAGGGTCAACGGAGTATTAATAAAATGGAAAATTCACCTGCAATAATTCACGGACCTATTTTTAGGCTTGTGAATTCCATGCAGGTAAATTTTCCTATAGAAACAGCCACGATCAGGGCTAGAGACTCCCAAAGTTAAATTCCAAAACCAGACGAAGTTGATTTTTTCGTGAAACAAGGAATCGAGGTGTGGGACCTACCCAGTCTACTTTCAATATTGAAAGTAGACTGACCCCTTCGTACCTTGTCGACCCCTTCGTACCTTGTCAAACCACGAGGTCGAGTTGGGAGTGGTCAGTATACGGAAACTTTAGCGTTGTCCGATGGGTTTTGTTCTTGAGTCGAATCGGTTTTGGGCTGCGTCGGATTTTGGTTCAAATCCCGTTTAGGCTTTTTTTCTTCGTTTTTTTGGGAATTGGTCTTGAAGTTAAATCCACATATTTTAGGTTCGACCCCCTCTGATTGAGAATATCTTTCTACGGCTCTTTTAAAAAAGTCCATATTTTTTTCATCGAAGGGCGCAAAAGTAGAGGATTCTTTTTGTCCTATTGCCATGTATTTCGAGTTGATACCTACGATTTGAAAAGTATTTCCTTTAGCAGTATTGAAATCCGATTCTCTGATTATGGGTCCACCCGAATCTCCGGGTGTGACAACAGCTGGTCCGTGTGCGATGATGGCTCTCTCTTCCTGCAGGCGCTCCACAAAAGTCGGCCCACTGAGAAGCGTTTCGACTTGTGGCTGTGGCCTAATTTTCCCCTGGGCATCTCTTGGCACAACTGGATTGCCATAACCAAAAATTCGCAACGGATCCCCTATGCCGACCTTGGTTTCACTTTTTGGAGATAGACAACCATGAACACCTGTATTGATTTTTTCTTTTGAAAAGCAGACCCCGACATCATCATCCGTTGAGCCTATTGAACCGTCAGGCAATTTTTTTGACCAAAAATCTTTGTTAGTTATGCAAGTAAAACCACTGTATGTCTTTCCCCCTAAAATGAAATTAGGTGCTCCTCCACAGTGAGCTGCCAATACGACCGCCGTTACTGGAGAGTCTGGGGGACTTATCAGTGTCCCAGTGCACCCGCCAATACGACCGATGGCTTTTGCAAAAGCTGGTTTATTAGAAACAGCCCTGCCTCCCTTAAGGACTGATGAATCATCCCAAACCGTATGTTTAGAAGCTGTTGGATTTTCAGACATAGAATCGAGATGATCTTGAAGAGAGCTGATACCAGATGATTTAAAGCGAGAGCTGTTTGCTCTGGAGTAAGAAGGATTGGAGTAGATTAGGCTCAGAAGTAAAATGGCAGCAATGGATTTTGTGTTTCGTGCAGTCAGGGCTTTAGAAAGACAACAGGCCCCCACAAAAAAAACAAGCTGTCTACCAGAAACAAAAGTGTACCTAAAAAAATTATTCAATATACTCATACATCCCCCCGATGTTGAGCCGAGTTTAGCTTATGGAATTTGTAAGTGCATACGGAGAGCCAAGACTCTCTGCGGAGGGGAGGGGTGATAACTCAAAGAACAGAGTTAGGTTAACAGTCGAATGTTAAGTGCGTTTCAAGGTGTCTAAGTTTTAGACGGGAAGCGCCTGAAAAAGGAGCATTTACCTGGTTGGGTGTGCAAACGAAATTCTACCACCTGAAGTTTATAAGGTTCTACAACTTAGTACCAGGTACTAAGATTATTAGAGCAATCAAGAAAAGTATGCTACCTCCTTTTCAGAGCCCGCAAAAGTAAAGCCGCACCTAAAAATTATTCGGAAGATTTACCTGCAATAATTCACGGACCTATTTTTAGGCTTCAAGTAAATCTCGGTTGTATTGTGCAGGTGTAAATCCAGTAGCACAAAAGTCCTCGCTCGACTACTAACTATAAATTGAAAAGTGGACCTTGAAATATTGCGTTCGCAAGCCCAGCGATGAGAGTCGGCAGGCACCGGGGCATTAAAATATAACGGTTTCTGGATCTTCGACGGCCAAAAGAGACCAGCGGAACGCCACTTTTGGGCTAGATGGGCGCAGCTCTGATAGAAATCACGCGAAAGTCTAAAGACTTTTTTGATTTGCCATTGCAATAGAAAAAGCCCAGTAGCATTGATTTCAACCCGGTTTCAAGTGCAGGTAGATAGTCCAACAAAACCCGAAGATTCTGAATTTCAATAAAGATATAACTATATGTTATTGTTAATTTATTATGTGTATATACTTATTTTTTCAATTTGATATTATATATTTATGATTAAAGATTGTGCTAAAAAACTCGATAAGTGGTTAATAGATGAAAACAAAGAAAGAGCTGAGAAAGGAACTCTGCCGCTTAAGTGCACAATCAAAGTCATTGGCCAAACTGCCCTCA
This sequence comes from Deltaproteobacteria bacterium, assembly GCA_900299195.1. Taxonomy (GTDB): domain Bacteria; phylum Bdellovibrionota; class FAC87; order UBA2466; family UBA2466; genus UBA2466. The sequence continues at coordinate 2,053 of OMIX01000109.1, read as the reverse complement.
TTGAGGCCGGTTTAAAAATCCAGCTAGCAGCCACGATGGATGTGGATTTGAGTCAGCAATTACACGGTATTGTGCGAGATAGGCTAGCGCAATTACTTGCCGAGTACGGTAAGCAAATTGATCCGGTAGGTCATGAGGCCTGGATGCCAGATGAAACAGAATACCAGGAAGTTTACACTGGAAAATTTGTTGAATGCTTCATAGCCAAACCCGAGTACATTCTCATCTCAAAAGCTAAAATGGCGCCCTCAAAAAATAAGAACCTGATTATTGAATATCTTGGGACAAGCCCTACTTCGCTCTTTTTTGAACTGGCGACTAAATATGGAGTCATCCTAGAGGATTTTCTAAAATGAAAAAAAACGAGCTCATTAAAAAGTTTCAAAAGAAAGCATTAGCACTTCGCAATGCTAAGAAAACGCAGCGCTATTTGCGCGTCGTTGGAAAATTAAAACGTGCGAAACTCATCGATGCTCCAGGTGTTCCGGATTATGGTGGTCCCGTCGAACTTAATGATGTCCTCTGGGCCGGAAAAATTGAGCCTCGAATTCTGGAAGTTTTACCCACTCTCATAGTAACACGCCCCAAATACCTTAGAGTTTATCAAACTCCGGAGGATCTTAAGACTGTCACCGATCAAATTCGTGCTGGCAAAGCCACAACACACTTTCGAGGAGTGGCTCCTAAGGACTATTGTAAATGGTTACCTGAAAATGCGTTGGGTTCCAGTGTATTAAAAACAATTCGTATGCGACCCGAGGAAATCCAGATGATTCGAAATTTAAAATCAAAGCTTGGAGTTCGTTCCGATTCGGATGTGATAAGAAAAGGGCTGGAACTTCTAAATACTGCCACAATGAAGAAAAGTTAAAAAAATAAATCGCTGTTTTCTGGTAGCCCGCATTCCCTTAACTAAAATACATCTGTGTTCTGCGGTTTCAAACCACAAGGACGAGGGGGGGAGCGCTCAGTATATGAACACTCACTTACGTAAGGCGAGAGTTTATGGTCGCGACCAGTAGTTACTAGCTCTATTGAGTACGTGTGGAACAAAAAATTTGTAATTTCGATTTTTCAATACTAGAGCTCAAAGAAGTTCTCTTTTGTGTGCATCAAACCAATCTACCAAATCCTCTTTTTGTATTTTACTTGCAGCACAGTTTTCAATGACTTCCGCAAGAGCATTTAGGTTTTTCTTTTTGTCGACTGCGTAATTGAGGGTCCATCCATTTTGTTCCATAAATACGATAGACACCAAAGTTCCAGTTCTTTTATTGCCATCAATAAAAGCGTGGGATTTTACAAGGTAAAAGCAAAGTGCCCCCGCAGTTTTAGCGATTCCGCCGGCAGCGAAGGGATAAATCCCCGGATAAAAGGCCGTATGAAGAGCACTTTCTATTTTTCCACGATCTGCGCAACCGTGTGGATTTCCACTTTTTTCACAAATCATTTTATTAACGAGGATGACCTGCTCTGCGGTAGGAATGATGAGTTTTCTCACTTAAGCCTATCCATTGCATCCTTGTGAGTTTTGAATGCCCTTTCAGCAGTAGAAAGGAATTCTTTGGTGTCTGCTGGCTTGAGCTCAATAGTTTGAGGTTCAGAAATAAATTTGGCTATTGCCATGCTTACCAACTGAGAAAACTTGATCTTATTTTTCTTCAAGTAGCTTTTAACTTTTCCTTCAAGCCCAGGTTCTAATCTCACAGACTTTGGGAGTGGCATAAATCACCTCTGTAGTTATTATAATACAAACCACTACAAGTCACAATAAAGGCAACGCAAGATATCGTTTTTGTTGGTGTTTTGTTTGGCGGTTGTAACAGGGAGACTAAGCTGCACAAAGGCCCATTTCTTAGAACTATAATCTTCGTAACTAAAATTATAGCGAATAAACAGCGCATTGATGGTTTCTGGAGGATTTAGCTCCGCAATCTGGATTTACTGGTATTAGAAATATCTCAGCTTGAATTCTTCAAGTGCTGTCTCTTATACACATCTGACGCTGCCGACGAAGGCTTAGGTGTAGATCTCGGTGGTCGCCGTATCATTA
>OMIX01000108.1 GCA_900299195.1 Deltaproteobacteria bacterium | reverse complement strand
CTCCTATGAGTTCGGAAAGACAAAACACACATTCGCAAATATAAAAACCCATGGATGGTGGTGCTAGAAAAATGAATTTTTCCTTCTTCTAGGACATGGTGAAACAATTTTAATGTCTCCCGGTTGCAAATCTCAGCATCTTTACCGCGCCACCTAAAGGCCACCACAGATAAATCAGGTTCGCTAAATAACTCGAGTTCAGGAAACTGAGAGAGCTCAGAATATAGATTTTTCGCTAGTATCAATTTTTCTTCAAGCGCGGCCCTGAAGGCCTCCATTCCATGAGTTTTTAGAGAAAACCAAAGCCTTAACCCTCTAAAGTGCCGGGTCAACTCAGGGGAATAATCCGTGGGAGAATTTTCAGATTCCTGCGCGATGTCTTGAAGATAAGAGGCCTGACTTGATAAACTATTTCGTAACAAAGCTCCCTCTCGCACGATCACTATCCCGATCCCATAGGGTTGGAACAAACCCTTGTGAGGATCTAAAACTAATGAGTCTCCCCATTCCATTCCTTGAAGCCGTTTTTTTCCTGTCTCAGTCAAACCAAAAAACCCACCATACGCTGCATCCACATGCATCCACATTTTTTCTGACTGACAAATCTCATGGCTCTCCTCTAAGGGATCAATAGCGCCTAAATTGGTCGTCCCCGCAGTGACACATAAGATCCAGGGAATAAGACCTGCTTGCTTGTCTTTTTGGATTTGTATTTTAAGATCTTGAATCGACAATTTTCCCTTGTCGTCAGCCCGAATCTTTCGAAAAGGAGTAGCTTCAAGCCCAGCTACTTTTATAGCCTTTTGAAAACAGTGGTGGGCTTCTTCACTGCAATAAATGACACTTTTAAACCAATCCTGAGGAGGCCGAGTGGCTCTTGCTGCAATGATAGCGGTGAGTGTTGCCATCGAACCGCCACTTTGCAACGTTCCCCAACTGCTCTCAGGCCAGCGGAGTAAAAGTCGGATCCAGCGAACCACTTGATTCTCAATTTCTACAGCCCCCGGACAGACACCTGCCACCCCTGAGTAGCGGTTAGTTAAAGCCGCTATCAAATCCCCCACGGCAGCTGCAGGCATTCCACCTCCAGGAATATAACCAAAAAACCTTCCTGAAGTAGGCTCGATTCCTGACTCCAAAGCCAAGTGAACAAAATCGCCCAGGACGTGAGCCAAATCCTCGGGCCCTTCTGGCGGAGTAGGACGTCCCGATTCCAAAGGTTTTATTTTAAAAAAAGCAGGGGATTGCGTGAGATCTTTTAAGTACTTTTCTCCAAAATCTGAACAGACCTTCATGGCCTGATTCCACTGCTTAGGGGAAAAATCTAAAGTTCGCGAGAGTGTTTCTAATTCTGAAAGCAGTTTCATACTTTCCTTTTTTTGCCACTTTATGTTAAAGGCTACCTCATGGAAAGCACTATCTGCGCTCAATGCCGTCTACCCAAAGCCCCTTATCAATGTGAATGTTGCCAGTCGTCGATTTGTAAAAATTGTCTTCAATCCCTAAAAAAAGACAGTTTTGCATTTCTAGGGAATATCCCCAAGGATCTTTCTTTCCGAAATTACTGCAACTCTTGTTACGATGAAAAAGTGAGCCCTGCGCTCTTTGAGTATCAGAATAATCTCGCTAAAGCTCGCAATGTGAATGTTTTTTTTAAGACTCAAAGTGAAGAGACTAGGCTCATGAGACGAGCTGAGAAACCCTTAAAGGTTTCTGACTGCAAGGACAAAAATGAGACTCTACTGCGACTCGCTTTTCTAGCGGCTCAAGCCAATTTCAATACCTTAATTGATGTCGTCCTCACGGCAGAAAAGGTGAGAATGCAGGCATATCAGACTACCAAATGGAGCGGAAGTGGTGTGCCTTTAAATTATGATGAGGCGAAATTAAATCGCAGGTAAAAAGCTTAATTTTTTCCGAGCCAGTTCCTAATTTGTAAAACAACACAATCTTCACAAAGCCCACAAAACATTCTTATCCTATTTATTTAAACTTATTGAATATTTACGCCTAGAAACAAAATTGAAGAATTCTTCATCATTATGCTGTAGTTCACATTTTTATCATTCCTTATAATAACAACTAAAGGTTAGTTTTTATGTGGTACGTAAGCTCCTCACTTTGTTTTATCGCTTTTCTCTATTCCTCGATGTTAAGGGCAGAGCTTGCCCCTGAGGTCATCGGCGTTGAACCCATGAAACAAAGACCAGGACAAAAAGTCCTCATCAAGGGTCATCGGTTATCTTCGGTGGCTACGATTAAATTTGGACCCTATGAAGTCAACGATTTCGATTTTACCTCTTCAGGAGACATTGAAGCCGTTGTACCTCTTGCAGGGAAGGAAAAAATAAATAAACCCATAGTAGTAAATGAAATTTCATTGGAATCTCCGCTGGGATTAGCCCAACTCCGATCCGTAAAATTTGCTATTCTTAGCCCCGATCCTTCGCCCAGAATTAAACAGGTGATTCCACCTGTCATTCCTAGAAGCGGTGGAACCCTTCTCAAAATTAAGGGGTCGGGCTTTCAATCTCGTTCAAAGGTAACCATTGCAGGTTTGAAATGCGGAAATTTATCCTGGATAAACTCAAGGGAACTTCAATGCTACGCCCCTCCCCACTCAGCCGGAGAGGTCGACCTTACCGTGACTAACCCAGATTCTCAAATAGCGACTTTATCTCCAGCATTTCACTACTCATGGACAAGGCAATTAGGAGCCGAGAATGTTCATTCCAAAGGTGAGTTCATTTTAGGGGATTCCAACGGGAATCTGATTTTAGTTCAGGCCCAGAACGAAGTGCCTTCTATTTCTGTTGCTGCCTCCTCTGCTCAACTCTTCTTACTGAAGTTGAACCCAGCTGGGGAAACTCTCTGGAAAACTCCATTAGCCCCTTCCCACACGCAGATAGAAATTCGAAGCACGACACTAGACCCGCACGGAAATATTTTTGTGGGAGGCCTTCAAACTCAAAAATCGCTTACCTCCCACGCCATACCCTTTTTAGCAAAATACAATCCTGATGGAGTAGTAGAGTGGACGACTCAGCTCACATCGAGTCAGGCAAACACGAAAGCCGATCTCCACATTTCTTTGGAATCACTCGTCGTAGATAAATCAGGGGCCGTGATTGCATTGGGGTCAACCGGTTCTGATTTGGAAACTCTTCAACCCTTGTTGGGATGGAAAGCCTTTATCATAAAGTTCAATTCTGCAGGTCAAAAACAATGGGTTATTCACGAGGGCAGTCCCGATCCTAATGGTTACCATCTGGTGCTAGCCAAATCAGGGATTATAGATGGGGAGGGAAATTTGGTCCTGGCTGGAGTCAGTAAAACTCTTCTTTCCAATGATACTGGAACCCAGACTGGCCCTTTATTTTTAGCTAAATATGCGATTGGGGAAAGCCAGTCTCCTCGAAGACTTTGGTTAGCGAAACGAACTGAAACTCAAAACGCGGCCCCTTATGAAATCGCAGCCATCGCGATGGCTTTGACACCGGAAAACCAAATCACAGTTCTCACTCGATATGAAGAAGTTCGTCTAGAAAGAAATTTGGCTACCTCTGGTCATCCGTACTTCACTTTAAATAAATTCACAACTGAAGGGGATAATCTTTTCTCCAAAATGGTAGAGAAAAATCAAAAGGATTTCCTTAATAAAGTGTCTTTAGACTCGAAGGGAAATGTTTATCTTTGTGGGAACCTAAAAGCATCTTGTGCTAATAATCAGGAATGTCGAGGTTCTAGTCTGCTTTTTCTAAAGTATGACTCCCAGGGAAATCTACTCTCTTTAAAAAATCATACGACTCCAGTTCAAGCCAAAGCCTACGACTTTCACTTTCATCAAGGTCGCATCTATTTTACAGGAGAGGTCACGGGAAGTTTAGATGGAGCCCCTCAAACTGGCTCAAGCGATCTTTTTGTGAGCCGCTTCGACCTGCAGGGGAATCTCTATTGAAGAACTATATTCAGTTTTTGGTTTAATTTGAAATTTAAGAACGGCATGGGCCGTTAGTATCATACCTGTGTTTGGGATGATTACTACGTTTCACGGTTTGTCTTCCGTCTGGATTTCCGGGAGGACGATGGCATATAAGTTCGCTGGACTCGTCACTTTCATCGTCATTATCGTCTTCACTGTCATTCTTACCGTCATCAGATTCTTTTCCCTGACTATTTTTCACTCCGTCTTTTGAAACTTGAGAAGATTCCGTATTACTCGCAATATCAGTAAGTGCCTGGCCGATATTTCCCAGTTTTTCTCCGTTCCCGCAGTTAGCCAGAGTGGTTACCAGAAATAGTAATAAAAAGTAGGACAGAATCGACTTTTTCATAAGCACTGATTTAGTGTGCAATCTGTATTCCTTTTATTCGTGCGGTATTTAAGCTGCCAGTTGTCGAACTTTTTTACAATTTTATCAGAGAAAATATTAACCCAGAGCTAATCCCTTAAAATTCAGTCTCTTTTTCAAATGGCTAAGGATTAAACATTTTTGGGGGGTTAACCAATCACTTGGTTTTTATATTTTTAGTTTTACTCCTCAATTGCGCGTTATGTATTAATACTGCGCGATAATATTTCCGGGAGTGACTCGAAAATAACATCCATTCCCGCCCGTCGAACGATAAGCGCCAGGAACTAGCTTAGCCAAAAAAGCGGTGTTTTGTCCCTGACTGTAGGGGGCAGAACCCCAATAGACCGCAAACAATTCCTCTCCCACCATCAGCCCATATTCAGGAAACAT
>OMIX01000107.1 GCA_900299195.1 Deltaproteobacteria bacterium | reverse complement strand
GCGTTATACAATCCTAAATGAACTCATTGTGCGAAAATGAAAATTTAATTATAATTTTAATAGCTTCACTCAATAGGCCTTATCTACTTTAAGGCTACTCAGGAGAATAATATGACACTCACCAAAGCAGAGCTCATCGATTCCGTTTACGAGAAAGTAGGATTTTCTAAAAAAGAAGCCGCCGATCTCGTAGAACTCGTTTTTGAAAGCATGAAAGAAGAGCTTTGCAAAGGAGAGTCGATAAAAATTTCCGGCTTCGGAAAATTCCGAGTCAGAGCTAAAAAATCCCGGATGGGTAGAAATCCTCAAACCGGACAAGCCATGGAGATTTCTGCTAGAAAAGTTCTTACTTTCACACCCAGTCGAATCTTACGAGATGGTATCAACGGCAAATCGGTAGCCTTACCCAGTAGCATCACCGACGACGCCGATGATGATACTGATGAGTAATCGCTAGCCCGTCTGCTTTTCGGTGAAGTTGTTTAATCTCTATTTAATCTTTTTTGCACTTGGATGGTGTAGCTCATCTTGGAGTACCTCTTTACTCGAACTCTCCAAACTCAAATTGAGCTCAATCGATGAATTAGAGCTTCAATGGAAAAGTGGCAATCAAACGGCTCGTGGCGAAGCTATCCTTTCGGCTATTTCGGCATTTGATCACTTCTGGAAAGAATCCACCCCCCACCAAGCCATCTCTTACTTGAAATGGGGCTCGCAACATTGCGAGGAAATCTCCAAGGAAGACTTAATCCACTCTACTGACAAAGAGTTGCATCGATTAGGACTGGGTTGTTTGCTGTTGGAATCGGAATGGATCAATCGCATTTCCCCCTGGGAGGTCATTGCCTCTTCTCAGAAAATTGAACTTCTCAAGAAACTTCTTGAAAACCCCTTATTGCCACTTCCCGAGAGACTTTATGTCGAAGGTCGTTTCTACTCGGCCTTGCCTCCTCTCTACGGCCAGGATTTGAAAAAGGCATTGGTCGCGCTGGAGATGCTCAGAAGAACAGAAGACTACGAGCCTCTCTGTCTCCCTTGGATACAACGTATCCGCAAAATGCAGGGAAAATGGAATGAGCCAGAAAATCCCATACCTCCCCTCTATCAACATAAGGACACTGACGGCTTGCCTATCTCCTTTTTTCCTCTCTTGATGGGAAACTACCCTCAAGGATTCGGCCTTCAACTTAGAGCTCAAGACAGTGCTATTCGCGATAAACAACGCAGAATTCAGGGAAGAATTTTTGGAACTCACCGAGGGAGCATAGGGGGCGAAGTCAAATATGAAGATCATGAACTTTGGCCGAACCTTCCTCTGAATGCTTATTTAAGTTACCTCCACGGTGTGCAGGAACACCACGGAGTGGGAATTGAAGCCCCCACTCAAAGCTCTGATTTTTACATCGAACGGGGGATTCTAGATCTCCACTTAAAGCAACAATTCACCGAAAAAGCCTATTTCAAATTAGGATATCGATTCCATTCAAGCCACCTCAGAAAAATCGAAGGTGAGAGTATCGATTCAAACCTCCCCCAACTTTCAAATGCTTTTGATTCTGGAATCGTGACTGAAATGGGTTGGGATACCCGAGACAGTGAATATGACTCTTACCGAGGAATTCGAGCCTCCATCCAGGCTTATTTGCCCAGAAAGTCCTTTGGCAGCCCAAGAAGTTTCGAGAGAATTCTTTTATCCGCTGAGGACTATCGTTCGTTGGGCCTTAAACTCAAATTAAAAACTTTATTCGCTCTTGCCACTTTGAGTGACAACGGCCCCTTCCACTGGTTTTCTCAGATGTCCGGGACATTTCCTTTCAGTGGACTTCGTCCGACCCGATATATCGACCGCTCATTGGTTTCTCTAGCTACCGAGTTACAGTGGAAAAGTCTGGGAGCTCTCACTCTATTTGGATATGCCAACATGGGAACTGTAAGTTCGTCGCTTAAGAAGGCTCTCGAAGAACGGTACAAACTAGGAGTTGGAGTCGGAGCAGAGATTCATTTAACTCGATTCCGCGTTCGAGCCTTCCGAGCTGAGCTGGGTATTTTTGGCGGGGAACTTACTTTCAACTCGACACTTGGATTTCCTATCTCTTAATTAAATAAAATTTTTTAATTCCACGAAGGATCTTAACTCTGAGAGTTCTGTAAGAACTTTTCAATCGTCGAATGCTCTTTTTGAGCATCTTTCATTCCTAACTCGAGAAGTGCATTGATATAGCCATGAGAAAACATAAGATAACTTAACAAATCTCCTAATTCAGATGGGGAAGCCGTCGACTTTAGAAATTGCCTAAAATGAAAAGGCACTTCGTTTAAAAAATGGACTGAAAGAGCACCCAGATCTTGGCTAGGTCTTAGCAATAATGCCGGAACCTTACGCACATGTATTCCATCCGCAATACGATTGTTTCGATTCATGTTCTCGTAATCGGCCTCAATGCTATCTAAAAAAATAGAGTTAAGAACAGCCCCTGCAACAAAACCTAATCCTACATGTTCGGGACGAAATCCTAGAGGATTTTGAGGTGAAGGGGAACGAATCCCAATAGCTAAAGTTTTTGTCGCTCCCAAATGAATTGCAGGACTAAACGGAAAATTAAATCTGAGAGAACCATCTCCAAACAAAAAATCTCCTATTCGTACAGGTTCAAAAAGAATGGGAATAGAACAGGAAGCCATCACATGCCTTAAATGAATTTGAGATCTGACAGCCCGTCGAGTCTCCCTCACCCAAATGGGAACCTCTTTATGAGAGTCAAAAAAAATGGTCGTATTTCCGTTGTGATAATTGGTAGCACTTACCGACAAGGCATCAATCAGCCCATTTCTGATGGCTCTTGAAATTTTCCAAAAATGAATATGAGAAAGAAGCGTGTGGGCTAAAGGGCTCGCATCTAAAAGTGATTTCAAAAGTAACTTTTGAGTCACTTTAGAAACAAACATGTCGTAAAGCCATCTTGAAGACATCGAAAACAACGAATTAAAATTCGTTTTCAACACTTGATTAAATTCAAGCTGACTCCAAAGTTCGTAAAGTTTTTGAGTGCTTTGTGAAAAAGGCTGCCCTTGAGAGAGAAAACACGCATTAATAGAACCCGCGGAAATTCCACAGTAGATTTGGGGCTTAAGGTCTGGGAAGTGTTGTCCCATGTACCGAAGAATCCCCACTTGATAGGCGGCTCTGGCTCCTCCGGCGGGAAGAATAAAAGCTAATTTATCTGGAGGAGATGAATTCAATGATGTTTCAGACACTCTCCTATTTTACTCGAGAAACGCCCTGAATGATAAGAATGAACTCTCCTTTTTTTAGAGAATGAATTTCCGCTTCGCGCTGAATATTTTTTATGGAACCCCAAATCAATCTTTCTTGAGGCTTCGCGACTTCCCAGGCTAAAAATACTTCTCGGTCACTTCCCAAAGTTTCCTTGGCTTGGTTGAGAAGAGTTTCAAAACGATAGGGCGTGTCTAGTAGGACAGCGTGATGCGTTGCGTTTCTCAGCTGGGATAACTGAGATTTTCTTTGTTCAGTGTCTCTAGATAAAAATCCTAGAATCAAAAAGGGCGGTTCCCACCCCGATAAAGCGCAAGCAGATCCCCAAGAGGTTGCACTAGGAACTGAGCGAATCTCGTATGTCAAACTTCGGGCCCAATTAAGAACTTGAGATCCGGGATCAAAGAGAATCGGCATGCCAGTGTCAGAAATAAGAACTATTCGTTTACCCTCATGAGCTAAACTCTTCATTAATGCCTGAAGTTCCTTCCATGAATCCTCTCGAAAAGGATCCAAGAAAAAAAGAGGAGTCGTCGGTAGATACTGAGTTTGTTTTAAATAAGGAAACCCTCCCTTTTTAGATTCAGCAATGATCAGATCTGCTTTATTAATGCAATCGATAGCATCGTTGGATAACTTTCCATCGTCATTAAGTGGAGTTCCAACCACCCAAAGAGTGCTGGAGTTGTTCTTAAGAGGGCCCATTCGAACCTCCAAAATTGAGTTGAAAAAGAAACCGTGCATAAGTTTGTTGCGCCTGTGTTCTTCCTGACCTAACACTCAATGACCAACAGGAGGTCGGCTTGGAGGCCAAATGGGCTCCCCACTCATAACTTCGAAGCTCACCCCGCTTGGGAGAGTAAGTAGCATTCATCGAAAGATCTACGAAAATAGGAAGGGCTTTATTAACTCCTAATGAAAGCAACTGTTCGTCTTGCGAAGAGTCCAGAGAGTTTCTCATTAACGTACTCAGAGAAACGGAATCTCCCCCTCCAAACTGATAGGCAAGAGTGGATGTCCAGGAACTTTCATTTTTAAGTAGGCCTCCTGGAAGGCTATCTTTTTCCCACTGATAGTAGCCTTCTAGAGTGGCAGAAAACGACTGAATATCTAAATTAAAATATCCTTGGATGGGCCCCCAATGATGCTTAAAACTGGGATCAGAAAATCGAGCGTCTGACTTATCTGTACGAGAATTATATTGATTGGATAATTGAAAAGTCACAAATCGGACCGACTTTCCTTCCACTTGTCGTCTCAATCGTTGAATCAGCTCCAACTTAAAATATTCAAATTGGCTCACTAAATCATTGGCATCAAACGTAGGATGAGTTGACTTAAAGAAAGGATGTGAAGGCAGTGGGCTTCGATAAAGTGAGCTGCCATAAATCAAACGAGGTTGAATCAAATGGCTCATTTTATTAAACCCCGGAGTATCAGACTCAAAAACGCGAGACAGATAAAATGAAAGCGGAACTTCGGTCGTTAAAGACTCTCTGTGAGGCGTGCTGACAGTAGGAAGATCCTGTCTCTTATACACATCTCCGAGCCCACGAGACGTAGAGGAATCTCGTATGCCGTCTTCTG
>OMIX01000106.1 GCA_900299195.1 Deltaproteobacteria bacterium | reverse complement strand
GAAGTTCTACAATTGACCGGAAAAGGCAAATTGACGGTTACTGGAAAACTTGGGGACGTGATGCAAGAGTCAGCTCAGGCGGCCATGAGCTATGTCAGATCTCGAGCCAAACTTCTGGGTCTTGCTAATGATTTCTACGAGAAAGTGGATCTTCACATCCATGTTCCTGAGGGAGCTATTCCAAAAGATGGACCTTCTGCGGGGATCACAATGGCGACAGCTTTGGTGAGTTGCTTAACTGGTAAGCCAGTGAGTAAAGATGTGGCCATGACGGGTGAAATCACTCTTAGAGGAAATGTTTTACCGATTGGTGGGCTTAAAGAGAAAATATTTGCCGCTTATCGGGGAGGAGTGAAAAAGATTTTGATTCCTCAGGAGAACGGGAAGGATCTTCGAGATATTCCCAAAAACATTCTCAAAAACATCAAAGTGGTTGAAGTGAGTCATATGGACCAAGTCCTTAGAGAAGCGATTACTGAAGAAGTGTTTGTGGGGATAGCGCCTGGAGCTTCTATTTCAGATGTTAAATCTGAGACGATGAAAAGCACTTCTGATATTTCGGTTTCTAGATCCAATTGAGCCCGTGTATTCTATAAGTCTACACAAAACTCAATGATTTCAGTAGATTATGATTGATTTGCCGCGTTAACTTGTTTACAATCAAGCTATAGTTAGACAGTTGGATAAGGTTTCAACACGGGTCAAGTGACCCCGGGAACTTATCATTTTAGTAGTTCGTAAGCCTTAGGAGGGCGAGTTATGAAAAACTGTAAGGTCTGTGGTACCCCCAAATCACGGTACGTTCTTAACAACCGATTGGTTTGTTTGAAGTGTGATGAGTTGGTCTTTGACCTCGAGATTGAATGTGATGAAGAGAACAACCCAATCAAAAACAAATTGGGCGATAAGACTCAAGTTGAAACGGGAGTTAAGAAAGTCATCGCACCTGCAAAAAAATAATAAAGAAATTTGATTTTGCTAAGCTGATTTTCTTTGCAAAACTATTTTAGGGATTAAAGTCGTTCTGCAAAGAAAATGAATGTTAAAGGCATCGCTTTGGGATCAAGCGGTGCCTTTTTATTTTGCAAGTTGTTTTAGAGCATCGACTCGATCGGTTTTTTCCCAGTTAAATCCTTTGGAAGAAGTACGACCGAAGTGCCCATAAGCTGCGGTCTCTTCATAAATAGGTCTTAAGAGATCGAGCGTCTTAATAATTTCAGAAGGTTTGAATCCAAAAACTTCTCTAGCAGCGGCTGTAAGTTTTGAGGCTGCAACGGTTCCAGTTTCAAAATCTTCAACCATGAGCGAAACGGGTTCAGCCACTCCAATGGCATAGGCCACTTGAACCAAACATCGCTTCGCCAAACCTGCAGCGACAATATTCTTTGCAACGTATCTCGCCATGTAGCAAGCAGAACGGTCTACTTTGGAGGGATCCTTACCTGAGAAGGCTCCGCCCCCGTGGGCTCCATGACCTCCATAAGTATCGACGATAATCTTTCTTCCAGTGAGACCGCAATCCCCCATGGGGCCACCAATCACAAATCGACCGGTAGGATTAATGAAGTACTTGGTTTTAGAATCTAAAAGTTTTGCAGGAATGGTTTTTTTAACAATCTCTTCCATGACTGCTTCGGTTAATTCATTGTGAGCTACATCAGGGCTGTGTTGAGTAGATACCACGACCGTTTCAACTCTTTTTAAACTTCCGTTTTCATATTGAACGGTCACTTGAGCTTTTCCATCGGGTCTTAGAAATCCTAGAGTTCCTTCTTTTCTAACCTCGGCTAATCTTTTGCAAAGCTTGTGTGAATAAGAGATGGAAGCTGGCATTAACTCAGAAGTTTCATCGCAAGCATAACCAAACATCAAACCTTGATCGCCAGCACCTTGTTCTTTGTGAAGTCCTTGTCCCTCTGACACACCCATGGAGATGTCAGGTGATTGTTTTCCCATAGCAGTGATTACAGCACAGGTTTTATAATCAAAACCCATTTCATCACTGGTATAGCCAATTCGTTTAATTACATTTCTAGCAATATCGGTGGGGTTAAATACGGCAGTTGTGGTCACTTCGCCACTGATCATGGCTAAACCTGTGGTGACTAAAGTTTCACAGGCTACTCTTCCGCGAGGGTCTTGAGCCAAAATTGCGTCCAAAACGGCATCGGAAATTTGATCAGCAACTTTGTCGGGATGCCCTTCAGTTACGGACTCGGAAGTGAATAAACAATCCTTTAATTTCATAAAGTACCCTTACCTTGGTAGGTTGAACCATTTACGATTATAAAGGATTAAACTTGCGCCTACTTGGCGGTTTTGTCAACTTGGCCAGAACCACTCACTTGAGACGGGATTACTGTTATTTTCTCTTGAGTTTTGTGGGGGCTTGAAAGCCATCTTCCCCATTATCAAAATCATTATCCTCGAGAGCTTTGGTCTTCTTTCGCTTTTTGATGATGAGGAGTAGAAGCAAAAAGAATCCGGCTAGTCCCATTAGTCCCGCAAAGGCTTCTTGCTCAATAAACTTTTTAATATCAAACCCCACTGGAGAGGATTTGACAGGCTCTTTTGGAGCAACAGCCACTGGAACCTCAGGTTCTGCTTGAACCACCGGAGGGGGTTCTACAGCCGGAGGAGGTTCTGCGGGTTTTGCTTGAGCTACTGGAGGACGTGTTGCGGGCTCAGCTTGAGCAATAACAGGTTCTTCAGGAGAGACTGTTAAATTCTTGGGATAAATAGCAATCTTTTGCCCGACCTCTAAGCCTTTGGGACTTTTAATGCCGTTGATGACGGCAATCTCAGTCCAGCTTTTTGGGCTACCCAATTTTTTACTGGCAATTTTTGATAGCCAGTCCCCTCTTTCAACAGTGTATTCATCTGCTGAAATATTATTTTCTTTATAGAACGAATCCATTTTGGAGTCTTTTGAGTTCGTTGCAGACGCATAATAAAGAATCTCGCCTGGAGTCCAATTTTTTCCATTCCACTTAGATAGCTTTCCAGCATTTTCTGTCGAGCCATAAATGAGAGTTGAAACTTTTTTGGGAGTATCGCCTTGTCTCACAAAGTAGAAACGATTCAGCTTGTTCCCTTTCTTGGTTATGGCTTTTGCAGGGATTTTAGGAACTCGACTTCCCACCACTCCGCGGTAGGT
>OMIX01000105.1 GCA_900299195.1 Deltaproteobacteria bacterium | reverse complement strand
GCATGAACTAAAATCATTGAGCCAAAGCTTGAACTAAAAGAAACCGTCAAATTTGTAAGGGGTAAAACCGAAGTGGGAAGCCACTAACAGCTCACCTTCCACTAATCATCATAAAGAACCTTCTCTAACTTTTTTGTGCAAGTGATTGATTGCTCGAAGCGATATACGCATGGTGGGGATATCTGATGGTTTATTGAGAGTGCTTTCAAAATGTTCTTAGCTATCTCCCGCGCTGACAGAAAATTTAACTTTTCTAAGCGTCCGGGATCACAGCTTGGCTTATCCCCACTATGCTTTTGCTCAAAGAGAAAGACCAAAATGGGCAGGTGGCAAGCGGCCCGTGAAAAGTTGAGAACCCGTTAGGCCTTCTTCCGCGCGTCAGAAGGCTAAGTCCACTGAGTGGCAATCTGAGTTGATATTTTACCTGCCCATTTTGTGTTGCGTTTTCACGTCGCGTAGCACTTATTTGTTAGAGATCCGAACGTCGACGTTCTCCACCTAACTTTTTAGTTCCTTGCATCCTAATTAGATTGAGAAAAATAGAAAACCAGGTCGTACGGCTCATAGCGAAGCCTAAGCCCGTAGACCTGGTGTTTATTTTCCTTAAACTTTTTCTAGATTGCAGTGGAATTAAATTTTGTCTGGGGTTGACTATATCGTCGTTCTACTCCGTCTAAAAAGATATAAAGAGCATTCAAAGTTTCCTCTGCTACGTTTAAAGCCCGCTCTTCGTCCTCGCTGCTTTTGCAAAGCTGAGTTAAAAGAGTAGCTCCCGTTTCAGCGTGATAGACATCCACACTTTGATGAACCTTAAAGAAATTTACCGTCGATTCGTCCGATACCCCGTAAAAGCTTCTTAACCCTTCTGTTTTTGTTCGAGCGACATCAGGTTGCTGACGTTCGTAGGCGTAGAGAGCAGTGATTCCATCGATGGGATTGCCTGATTGGCAATGTTTTCTAAAAACAGACAAAAGGTGTTCTGTTTCGTCAGATCGAAAATGATTTTTTACATCCTCTCGGCAAGCTCCCATGCCATCTGCAAACTTCAACCATAACTCTTGATGGTTATCTAATCCTTGTTCTTCATGTATTAAATTTTCTAATAAAGCTTGTCTTACTGAGGAGTTCTCACATCGACTGTGAATGGCACTTAAGAATCTTGGAAATTCCGACTCAAAAGCAAAATATTCTTTTGCATATCCTTGAAGTTCGTCATGGGTTAATTTGCCTTGTTGCCAACGAGTGTAAAATGAATGCGATAACAGATGGCGATTTTGTATTTTTTCCTCTAATCGTGATCGTAGTGATTGCATGACCCCTCCTCAAAGTTAAAAGCTTACTCCGAAAGATAGTTGGGCCCAAAAGGACGGTCAAATTTAATATGAGGGTAGTGTTAACAACAGAAGAGAAAGCAATGGCTCAATGCGCGATGAATTAACTGTTAGCCTTTCACTGAGGTTCCGGGAGGGGTTTTTCGTAACAGGAAAAGGTCCTTTACAGATTTGGAGAGTAAAATCCTAGAGGTTCTAGAAGTGAGGTTGGGAAATACACGATACATTTTGAGTAAAGCTTTGCCGTTGAGAGTGGGAAAAATTTCTTCTTGTTGTTTTACCATTCCGTTCACCACTTCTTGAGCTACGTCTTCGGGTTGTGCCAGTACTGAGGAAAGCCAGTTGGGAAAACCGCTTTGAGTTCCGCGTTCAATCATTTGTGTATCTACGAAACCTGGGGAAACCAGAAGCAATTTGATAGGACAATCTTTTAACTTAAGCTCTTGCCGAAGAGCACGAGTAAAGCCTACTACCGCGTGTTTGCTTGCCGAATAAGCGGTCAGATAAGGTGCGCTGATATGACCTGCGACTGAAGCGACGTTCACCACTGTACCCTGACCTAATTTTTCCATGTGTTCTAACGCAAGTCTGGTCCCAATAACCACACCATTTAAGTTTACTTTTAGAGTTTGATCAAACTCGTCTAGACTTTTTTCCATAAAATCTCCCAGCCCAGAAATGCCCGCATTATTGATCCAAAAATGGATGGCCGGTGTTTTTAAAGTCATTTCTTTGAGAGCAGATCTCATGTCATCGTAATTAGTAACGTCAACCTTGAGAGTTTGAATAGGTTCCGAAAATTTTTCGGCTTCTCGTTCTAAACTTGAAAGCGCAGAACTGTTGATATCGAGACCCCAGACAGTGGCCCCCCGTTGAAGAAGCGATTGGGTCAAAGCTTTACCAATTCCACTGCCTGCTCCCGTCACTACAGCTACTTTTCCTACCAAACTTTTCATAGAAAACTCTTTCCATACTTCGGATTGCTTTCAATCCATTTTACTCTTGAAGGTTCAACCAAGATGATTTCTTCAAACTTTGCCCCAAAAGAACGGGTTCCAATGTGGGGTTCAATGGCCCAAAGCCCTGTTAAGTCGCCTTCATGATTTGGATTTAGTAACTGTCCAAAAACTCCGCGCGCCGAAATGTTCCAAAAGGATTGCCAGCCAAAATTTAAAAAGTGAACTTTTCCTAGGAGCTCATTGCTTTCATGAACTCGGTGTCCTAAAACCGAAAAGGGATATTTTTGATGGATATTATCATAACCCGCCTCAATTATTTTTTGGTGGATCGTTTCCCATATTTTTCCACCACTGTTTCTAGATTCAAAAAGCTTGGGAATTTGTGATCGTAGCTCCTCAAGAAAGGTTTTTGCTTTCTCTAGCTCTGCGTTTTTTCCAAGAGATGATGTAAATCCGATGTCTGCAATATAACCGTGGTAGATCGGAGCTGCATCCAAAATAAAAACTTCTCCGGGCAATAACACTCGTTTGGATGGGCTGAATTGCGCGTAATTTTTGATTCCCTCAAACCGAGTCCGTTCTCCAAACCAAGCAAATGGGTGATGGAAGAAGGCTCGAACTCCAGAGTCTAACAAAAATGTTTTTAGCAAGTTGGCGGCTTGGAGTTCAGTCCAGCCTTCTTGAATCAACTTTGAAACCTCATAAGCGGCCGCTTGGCTTAAACGTTGGCAGCGCAAATAACCTTCGATGGTATCTTGGGCCGGACAGACATTTCCCTTGGGGGCTAGATACTCAATTAAAGGCAGTGAAGAAACCTTAGAAAATCTTTTCATGAGCGCTGGCATTAGGTTCTCCTCTTTGGCAGAAGTTTTCGATGATTGTATTAATTGTTTCTGCATTTTCTCTAAAAATCCAATGACCCCCTTGAAGAATTCTTACTATGAGATGTTCTGCATAGGGTTCAAGTTCATCGAGAGTCGGAGGTAACAGGAAGGGATCTTGATTTCCCCAAAGAACCAGAGTGGGCGCTTTGATCCGTTGAGGTTTTTGTTTGAGTGTTTTTAGCGCTTCTCTAGCAAAAGCTCTGTACTGTTTCATGGTAGAAACCGGAAACGGAGAGTTGAGCTCCAGTTTAGGAAATTTTTCTTTGGGAAGCCCGCCCCATTGGTAAGCGAACGGCAATAAACGTTTGGAAAATTTACCAACCCATTTCTCGGAAATTTTAGGAACTAACATGGGAAAAATATACCAAGAACGAATCCACTGCTTGGGTCGAGAGATGAGTCGAGAGGCCATCTGCTCTATAGATAAACTGTTGATGATGATGAGGTGAGACAATCTAGGGCCCAAGTAACTCGCTAGCTTCCAAGCTATAGCCCCACCTAAATCGTGACCTATCAAAGTGACTGACTTTTTGTTTTTGGGGTCGGCGATATTTAAAATTTCAAGAAGGTCTAAAGAAAGGGATTCGGGTGAGAATCGGCTGAGATCGTCTCCCGGCTCTGAAGCGAAAGTCCCTCGGGCGTAAGGACAAATCACGTGGTATTGGCTAGCAAAGTGTCTGATTTGTTCTGACCACACATCTGGGGTATCAGGGTATCCGTGTAAAAATAACAAGATATGTTTTTTAGAGCTTCCTGATTCCAACCAGGATGTGTTGAGATTTCTTAAAAAAGCGTGTTTGGTTTCAATGACCATAAACCACCTGCATTTCAGATTTAGATTCTACTTCGGTAGGAGATTTCACGGGTTCCGGGAAAGGAAATGATAATGCCTTGTGCTCGAGAGCTATTTTAGATGTTTTTTTGTGGTTTTTTCCATTTAACATCAGACTGATGTAAGGCGCCGAAACGAAAAGTTTCTTAGCGAGATCTAAGGGGCCCACTTGTTTGAAAAGGGGCTCACAACTGGCAAGGGTCTCAAAAAATGGATGCTTGTGTTTAAATTTTTTGGCTTCAAATACTTTGCTTAATTCAGCGACTACCCAACCGGATGTGAAGACCTGTCCTAAAGCTCTATCTGTTTTAGAGAAAAAATAATCACTCACCGATTTCTGTCTCTCCCTAATTACTTCTAACATCAAGAAAGCATAATTGTGATGTCGAGATTCTTCTTCCATGTGACGCAGATGAACTTCGTGAAAGAGGGGATCGATTTCTTTTTTGAAGGGGCTTATGTTTTTATAGAGATCAATAGAAACTTCTTCAACAGCAGCCACAACCCACCAAAAAGCATGCCCTCCAAATTTTGCATTTTGAGTGATCGCTTTCAAAAAAAGAGAACCATACGCCTTGGGAATAAGGCGGTTCAGGTCTGAGACATCAATTCCCAAATCGCGACAGAAAGTTAAGTTGTACTTGTGAAAAGCTTTAGAGTGTTTTTGTTCTTCTTCAAAAAAAAGTTCTCCGAGCTGCTCGAGTTCTGGGCCTACGGGGTAACTTCTTAGAATTTCAATCCAGCAGGTGTATCTTAATTTGGTGATCACGTCTTCCAGTTCAGCTATCGTTGAGTTTACGATGAGTCCTAGCAGCTGAGAGATGGCGAGTTTTTGTTCGGCGCTGGCTCCAGGAAAAGCGATGGATTGGCAGTCTAGGGGGAGTAAGTAGGAAGACGTATCCACGCCTAGGTGCCAAGGAATTTGTTTGTCCAGGTCCCAAGCGTATTTTTTCTGTCGGGTTACTTGGAGTGCTAGGGCCTGAGGATCGTATAGCACTTGAGTAAACATAAAGTGGTCAGGAGTTACTTAAAGGATACTCCTTTTTAACTCCTTTGAACATGGGTTAAGAAATGATCCACAATTTGTCTCCCAAAATCAAAGGCTTGTAGAGAGACACAATTCGTCTCTCCCATATTCTTCAGAAAAAGTGAAGTCGACTCCGGATGAGATTGGAGTGACCATATCGGGAGAGTTTTATGTTTTAGCCCATCGAATTTGACTTCCTCGCTAGTCGCTAGGACCTGCATAGTTTTTGGACATTCGGTGACCGCCTCTTTGTGAGACACATAAACTAAACCTTCCAACTCCGAGTGGTTCCATAACTCATCTTTTTGAAATCGGATGCTTCGAAAACCTTGAAGTTTGTGGTGGTCTTTAAAAAGAAAATCTATTTTTCCACCCCACATGTAGGCTAGCATCTGATGGCCGTAGCAAAGGCCTAAAGTGGGTTTTCGCTGTTCCAGCTGAGGTTTCAACCAGGTTTCAAGTTTAGATTGCCAGGGTAATCGATCGTTCACGCTGGATGAACTTCCAAGAATTAAAAAAGCGGTGATGGAGTCTTCAAGAGCTATCAATGTTTCCATGCCAAACAAAGCGGGTAAATGGTAAGAAACTTTGGCTGTAGTTCTTAAAGAAATGTGATTAAAGCAATCCAGCTCTGCCATTCTTATGGCGGGGTCAATCACAGCGAGGTGTGGTACAGGCATAAGCCTCCCTTAGGGTGACAAAAGACGCCTCTGGATTTACCCAATCAAAAATGGTAACCACAGTGGGGCGTATATCAAGGAGTATTGACGATTTTAGAAGAAAAATCAAATAGTTGGAGTGGAGCCGGGGATAAAAAGACCAGTCCATTTTTAATCATGACCCAAGCTGAAATGGTTCAGCGGGGTTGGGATTATGTCGACGTGGTAATCGTAACGGGTGATGCTTATGTGGACCACCCCAGTTTTGCTATGGCAATCTTGGGTAGAGTTTTAGAGACCCAGGGTTACCGTGTCGCTATTTTGAGTCAGCCCCAATGGCAGAATTGCGAAGAGTGGAAGCGGTTCGGTCGACCCCGACTGTTTTTTGGAATCAGTGCTGGAAACATGGATTCCATGATCAACCATTACACTGCCAACAAAAAAGTGAGAAATGAGGATGCTTATTCCCCAGGCGGCAAAATTGCTCTTCGACCCGACAGAGCCACTTTAGCTTACTGCCAAAGAGCTCGAGAGGCCTATCCTGGAGTTCCAGTGATTGCAGGGGGAGTAGAAGCTTCCTTACGAAGATTAGCTCACTATGATTATTGGAGTGATACGGTTAAGCGATCGATTTTATTAGACAGTAAAGCCGATCTTATCGTTTACGGAATGGGTGAAAAACCCATTTTAGAAATAGCTCAACGGCTTTCCCAGGGGGAATCGGTTAAGAATTTGCGTAATATGAGAGCCGTGGCCTATGCGTTAGGTGCCTCAGAGACAGTTCCCACGGAGTTTGATGAAAAGTCGGTAGTGACTCTTCCTTCTTTTGAAAAAGTTTCAACCGACAGATTTCAGTTTGCTGAAGCCACTCGAATTATTCATACACACACCAACCCATTTAATGCAGCTGCGTTGATTCAGTTTCATGGCAAACAGGCTGTGGTAGTGAACCCGCCTGATTTTCCCATCTCTCAATCGCAAATGGATAAGATTTACGATTTGCCTTACACTCGACAACCTCATCCTTCTTATCGAGAGCCCATTCCTGCTTATCAAATGATTAAAGATTCGGTCACAATCATGAGAGGTTGTTTTGGAGGTTGCACTTTTTGTTCAATCACTGCTCATCAAGGAAAAATCATTCAATCGCGCTCAGAAAACTCAATTCTCAAAGAACTGAATCAGCTTGGGAAGAGTTCTCAGTTTTCAGGAGTCGTCAGCGACATTGGCGGGCCGACTGCAAACATGTATCAAATGCGATGTACGCGTCCTGACATCGAGGCCAAATGTCGTCGACAATCTTGTGTGGATCCTACCATTTGTAAACTTTTAGGCACCGATCATGGCCCGCTTATTGAGTTGATGAAGAAGGCTAGAAAAGTTCCAGGAATTCGTAAAGTGTTTGTGGCGAGCGGTGTTCGAATGGATTTAGCGCAGCTTTCTGAAGATTACATGAAAGAATTAGCGGCCCATCACATCGGAGGACTTTTAAAAGTGGCTCCTGAGCACTCCGATAAACGAGTTTTGAGCTTGATGAAGAAACCCACCATTGAAAACTTTGAAAGCTTTGATGAAAAGTTTAAAAAAGTAACCAAAGAGGTTGGAAAGCCAAAGCAATATTTAGTTCCCTATTTTATCGCCAGTCATCCAGGTTCAGATTTAAACGCTATGATCGATTTAGCTCTGTTTTTAAAGCGAAATGGGTACAAACCGGATCAAGTCCAAGATTTTATTCCAGCGCCTTTTGATGTGGCGACGTGCATGTACCATACGGGGCTTGACCCGTTTACCAAAAAAGAGGTTTTTATTGCAAAGCATTTAAGGGATCGCAAACTACAACGGGCTTTGTTGCAATTCTTTAAGCCTGAAAATTATTTTGAGGTTCGTAAGGCTTTGGAGTTGGCGGGTAGGACCGACTTGATTGGTTCCGGGTGTGATGCCTTGATAGCTGATCGAGCTCCCAAACAAGCTATTCATGCAAGAAGAGAACGGGCTTCTAGATTTCCGTTTCCAATTAAGAAGGGTGCGGAAGGGGCTGAGCCAGGTGGATCTTTTGTTGGGTAACTCAGTAACCCAAGTTACCCAACCTTAGTGAAAGTAGTTTCTAAGTCTTTACTTACATTTCATTTGTGGATTTTTTCCTCATCATGAAGAAAAGTCCCACAAGAACCACACCTGCTAATGTCATGACTGCTGCCCAATGGTTTTGGAGGAAAGTGGCAATTTCAACACTCGCTAATTGGGGAGTCGATTCTTCCTCTTCTCCAAGGGCATTGACTGAACTGGGAGCTTTTACGGGTTCCATGGGTTTAACGGTCATTTCTTCTTGAGCAACAATTTCAACCTTAGGTTCCTGAGGTTTCAGAGTTTTAACTTCCATCGGGACTTTGAGAGCTGCTACAGCATTGTCGTTACCTCGGAATGTTCTTGATTTGCCCGACGGTTTTTTACTGGGAACTCTGTCATCTGTTTTCAGTCTGGCAGGAACCCCAATGGTGGGCTGAACTTGAGAAGGAGGTGTGAGTTCGTCCGCGGGAGGCTCACTCGCAACTTCTCTTGAAGCATTCTGGGGCGACTCTGAAGATAAAGAAGACTCAGGCCTTACTTCCTCTGGGGTGTTGTTACTTCCTTCATCCGCCTTAGCAAAATCATTTGAAGCCAGCATTGGGTTTTGGGTCTCACCTGATTTTTCTGAGAGTTCACTTTCAGAAGGGATCTCGTCACTGGCTTTCATCTCTTCATTAGAAGCTAATGAAGCCCCGGTTGAGCTGTCGGAATCTTCTGCTAATTCGGAGCTTGCGACCTCTTCGGATTTTACTTCTTCGGAAGGGGACATTGCGCTGTCATTAGAAGCTTGAGGTGAAGTTTCTGCGGGCTGCTTATTTTCTTCATCAGCTTCCATTTCTGCCAATTGGTCCTCTTCGGATTTATCTTGGTTAGCAATGGTTTCTTGAACCTCTCTTGTTTCTGACCAAACATGTTCTTCGGAAGGAGCCTCTTTATCTATCATCAGAGAGGCATCTTTAGATTGATGAGCGCAAGAAATACAGGTCATCGCTAGAAGTCCCCAGACAGACATTTTAAAGGAGCTGATTAAACTTTTTTTCATAAATAGACCTCAAATGGGATAGGGTTCATATGCTTAGTGTATCGGCTGATTTTGTGAATAGGATGAGAGCGAAAAGGTTTTTTTGAATATTTCTTTTATTTATTTTTTCACAAATTTATGGGATACTCGAGTTGAGTAGTCGATGACTATCCTTCAAAAACCTTGCTGGATAAGCATGGGCGGTTGACTACTCAAGCTTTAAAGGAGGTGATCTAACGTTGCGACAATTGGAAATTTAATAACGCTTGAGGGGTGACTCCCAAAACACTGGTAGTCTCCACCACTTTGTCGAGGGCCTCGGAGGGGTCGTCAGTCAAAGTGAAGTAATTTAAGTCATCCTGACTGATAGTGCCATTGGTGACCATAGTATTTTGAAGCCAATCCACCAAGGGCTGCCAATAACTTTTTCCCATCAGAATAACGGGAAATTTATAAAGTTTGGCTGTCTGAATGAGTGTGAGCGCTTCAAAAAACTCATCCATCGTGCCATATCCTCCAGGCATGACGAGAAAGGCCATGGAATATTTGACTAAAATAACTTTTCTTACAAAGAAGTACTTAAAGGTGACAAATTTATTTAAGTAGGGATTAGGCTTTTGCTCCATGGGCAATCTAATATTGGCTCCTACGGTCGGGCCCCCTATTTCAAAGGCGCCACGATTTGCGGCTTCCATCAGTCCAGGTCCGCCTCCGGTAATAATGACGTAACCTGCTTTAGAAAATAACTGTGCGGTCTGGCGAGTTAAATCGTAGAGGGGATGGTCTTCGCTGAATCGGGCCGAGCCGAAAAAGGTAACGCCCGGGCCTAGAAAATGAAAGGCCCTGAAACCTTTGATAAACTCGATTGAGATCTTCACGACTAAGTAAAACTCTCTAAGCCGTGAGTATCTTCCTGAAAGAAATTTCCCTTCGCCCGTTTCCGAGTAGGGAAACTTCTTTAGTTTAAACGGGATCGGTTTGATAATTTTTTTAAGCCAGCTCAACTAAAAAATCCCATCTAAAAAGCTTCATGCCAGAAGGGTGCCACACTATCCAATGTAGTTCCACCCATGGCTTGAAACTTGAGATTTGGGGTGACTTTCCAGGGTTGCTCGACATAACCCGAGTTAATTTTTAAATTCTCTCCACGCTTTATGATCGCTTGAGCCCAATCGGATTGAATCTCATCGAGTGGCGCATATTTTTCAAAAAGCTTCTTCAGGGCTTCTTCATTCCGAGTAGCCTTAATAGTTTGAAGTTCTCCCAGCAAAGCTTTTGAGACCTCGTAAAACTTATCATAATCTTTTACGATCAATATTCCGTCTTCCGGTGTGTGTTGAGGAGCTCCTTTTTTAGATACCCAACCGATCGCATCAGCTTCCCAAAGTTTTTTGATGTAAAGCCAGTGACCGCGTTGATGAGCTTCAGTGAATGTTCTTTGGCCTGAAGTTCTTCGCAGAAAATCGACTAAATAAAAATCATACATTCCGTGGAGAATTCTTTTGGCTTCTTTCATATTTTTATAGACCCCAACATCGACCAATTTCTGGTCGCCACCAAAAACTAACGCAGTCAGATCCGCTCTTTGTTCTTCCAGGGCACTTCCCAAAGGTCCCAAGGCTGAAATAGGGTCTTCATTTTTTCCAAACTTAGTAACATCATAAGTGCCCGATCCATGCCCAATGATTTCGTGGAGTAAAACGAGAACTTTCCAAATGGTTTCTCGGTCTTTGAGAAGCGTTTCGACTTTGGTCGCTGGTGCATATTCACTCAGAGCCTCTATCCACATCGCTTTAAAACCAGGGTCTTCGGTTTCTCCAGGTAAAGGGAGTCGAATGATATTTTTCGCACCCACATCCCTTCGAATGTCATCGAAGTTGGGTAAATTATATCCTCCGGTTCGATAACTTCCCCGTTCTTGAAAATAGTAGACCATCAGTGCAGGGGGTGCGTAGTTTTTTGGAAAGGTTTTTTTAAAGGTTCCGTACGGCATATTGTTTTCAAAATGTTGAGCATGAGTGGCGAGCGCTTGGGCTTGTTTGCTCACTACTGGATCTACAATTTGTACATAAGTTTCCCAAGATCCGATTCGTGCTAACCAATCTTCGTAAACTTCCACCCAACCTATCATCATATCAACAGGAGATTTCGATCCATCCTTAACCCAGGCAATATTTGCGGCTCTGAAGTCCTCGATGTTACCTTTTTCAAAGTACTCAATCGTTTTTTGAATTTGCTCCTTCTGTAATTTTGTCGAAGCTAGCGGCAATGCATTTCTTAAGTGGCCTACTATTTTAGTCAGAGTTTCACCCACTAAGCCTGGAGTTTGGGTGTTTTGGATTTCGCAGTTGAGGTTGTTTTTGAGTTTAACGACTCGACAGTTGAGGTTAATTTTTAACGATTTATCAAGAACCTCTTTGACCTCTTTGCCGGTTATAGGACGTTCATAAAGATTGCCCCCTGTAGTCTCTAATCCATTTCCCTCTTGGTTTTCGGGGTAAAGTTGGACTTCAAATGAAGGATCGGTCATTAACTTAACGACATCCGATTTCATGCCGTCGGTCCAGGAAGGGGCTACTTGGGAAATAAGCTGTGCAATTTTCTCGGCCGAATTTTTTTTCAGCAGATATTTTCGATTGGAACTTGCGTAGGGACCCGCTTGATCGAGAAATTTGGCTGAATAAGTTAGAAACTCCAAAAACCCCTCTTCACCTAGAGTTTGCTGAGTGGTTTTAATTTGCTTTTGTGAAACTGAGTCAAAGATAAAAGTCCGTATAGCATTGGAGTGACGATGAATTTGGTGAGCCAAAAGCTTTTTACCTTCTAATCCTGCGAGGAGGAGGTGATAAGCAAATTGCTTCTGCTTTTGGGTTAACCGATTCCAAACTTTTTCTCTGGGGGTAGCCCCTTCAATTCTTAAATGCTTGGGAATAGGCATTGGGGAAATCGTTTCGTCCCCCAAGCTTGAATGGGAGTGCCCCATACAAAAAAGAGTTAAAGAATAGAAGAATAGTTTTTGGAACATGGAAATCCCTTTCTTTAAAATGACTGGGTGGGTATCTTAAACCTAAAAAGGATAGCTTTGAAAGTTCTTAGTGGTTAACCTGAAATTGATAGACTCGTTAAGATGGGTGATTCTTAATTTCAAGAGTTGAGGATAGGTATGGATAAAATTGTTTGTGTTGGAAAAAATTACTTGGAACACGCTAAAGAACTTGGCGATGCCGTCCCGGAAAAACCGGTGATCTTTCTAAAGCCTCCTAGTGTTCTTAGAAGTGTCGCTCAAAATCAAAGTATCGATTTGAATATTCCCTGCGATAGAGGGGCAGTTCACCACGAATGTGAGATAGTGTTGCAGCTAAAAAGTGGGGGATATCGACTCAGTGTCGAAGAGGCAAAAAAAGCGATTGGAGCTGTGACTGTGGGGCTCGACATGACACTAAGAGATGTTCAAGCCCATTTAAAAAAAGCCGGAAGTCCCTGGACTATCGCTAAGGTGTTTCCAGATTCTGCCATTGTGGGTCCATGGCAAACTATCGATCAACTTCCAAAGTATCTCGAAACCCATTTTTCTTTAAAGGTAAATGGTAACCTGCGGCAAGAAGGAACAGCGACCCAAATGACATTAAGTCCAGCCGAGTGCGTCGCCTATCTGAGCGAACAGTTCCCACTTTGTCCTGGGGACTTAATTTTCACCGGGACTCCCAAAGGCGTCGCTTCAGTTGTTCCTGGGGATGCAGCCGTGTTAACATTTGGACCTATCCAATATCATGTGAAATGGCATGGACTTAAACCTTAAAAAAGAACAATTACTCAAATCACTTCAGGGTAAATTGCCCAGCGAGACGATTCTGTCTCATCAAGAAGATTGTTCGCACTATGGAGGCGACTGGACCCGCATGACGGGGGATCCTCTTCTCGTTTTTTTGCCAAAAACCACTGAGCAGGTATCTGAAATTTTAAAAAGTTGTCAAAAAATTAAAATTCCAGTGATTCCCTCGGGAGGTAGAACGGGCCTTTCGGGTGGAGCTGTGGTGACGTCTAATGAAGTGGTATTAAATCTTTCCAAAATGAATCAAATTTCTCCTGTCGATACTTTGGGAAGAACGGTTCGAGTTCAGGCCGGAGCCGTCAACGAGGATGTTCATGAACATTGCGCAAAAGAGGGGCTTTTGTGGCCTATCGATTTAGCGTCCAAGGGAACTTGTGAAATCGGCGGAAATTTGGCGACCAATGCGGGCGGAGTCAGGGTCATACGCTATGGAATGGCGAGAAAATGGGTGTCGGGTCTTCAGATTGTAACGATGAATGGAGACATCATTGAACTAAATCGCGGGTTAGAAAAAAATAATACTGGATATGATCTCATTCAGCTGATGGTGGGTTCAGAGGGAACTTTGGCCGTGATCACAGAGGCCACTCTCAAGTTAGTGAGGCTTCCTCAGAAAGAAAAGGTTCTTTTTTTCTCACTCCCCAGCTTGCAGGCGATCAGTTCTTTCTTTGAAAGTGCGAGAAAAGGCCCCTTTGAAATCTTAGCTTTTGAATTTTTCAGTCAAAAGTGCCTTTCTGCCGTAGAAAATAAACTGAAACGAAAGTCGAAGCTGCAAAAAGGGGCTCAGTTTTACGTTCTTATGGAAATTGAATTGGGTATTGGTGTTGAAGCCGAGCAGAAACTGGATGATTGGCTCAATTCCATTCTTGAAAAAGAATTCGTGCAAGACGGATTAATGGCTCAATCTTCTGAGGAAAAAAAAGAGGTGTGGAGTCTTAGGGAAGGAATCACAGAGAGCATTGCTCTTACCAACGAAGTGAGAAAGTATGATACTTCAGTAGCGGTGAATAAAACGGTTGAGTTTGTTACCGAAGCAGAAAAACTTTTTCAGTCGATGAATTTGCTGGCGGAACTTTATCTCTTTGGCCATTTTGGCGACGGTAGTCCTCATCTTAATGTCGTAAGAAAAGACTCAGCCGATCATAAAACCTTTGTTCAAGATTGTGAGCGATTTGAGGCTGAGCTCTACCCCTTGATCAAGAAGTGGGGAGGAAGTGCCTCTTCCGAACATGGAGTGGGATTACTCAAAAAAAGTTGGGTAGAGTTTTCAAGGACCCCCCAAGAATTGTCCCTGTTCAAAGCGATCAAAAGCGCCTTTGATCCCCAAGGGCTACTGAATCCTGGCAAAATATTTTCGATGTAAGGAAATGCCTGGCAAAGTCCGTCAGCTTAAAGAGAGCTTTATAATTGGTCAGCTAATTTTTGAGCCTCTTCATAAGTTTGATAAAGGCTTTTTACTCGATCCATCAACATTGAGACGTTCGCTTCTTTTTCTTTCTTTTTCTGTGTGGCTTCTAGGAATTCCTCCAACGAAATGGCGGAATCAGAATTCTTGAGCTTATAGGTGCGATCATAAACTAAGTTGGCGTAATTAAGTTCACTTTGAGCGCGTTTGATCAAAACTTGCCCCAATTCGTATTTAGCTTTCCAATCGTCGGCATAGAGTTGTGCCGTTTTTTTCAATTCCTTTTTAGAATTCTTTTTAGCGAGAGTTTGTTTTTTAATTTCAATGTAAATGAGGCGTTCTTTTACTTTAAGCCCTGCCGCTTCCAAATTGGCAGTCTTAACTTCGAAATTCATTTGAGACTCTTTGAGCTCCAGCTCAGCAATTGCTTGTTTCTGGTAGAGCCGCTGATCTATGGCGTACTTTTGGCTAGCTAGGTCCAATTCAAACTTTTGATGATTTTCCTCGAGTTGAAAGAATTTGATTTGATCTTCAATCTCTTTTAGGTCGTTCCAGTGAAAAAGAGACTCATGATCAAGATCTCGACTATCCAGATCTGATGGGGTTAAAGCAAAAACAGAGAAAGCCACAGATAACGCAGCGAGTAATAATTTGAGTTTAGACATGCCGGGAACCTACCCGAATTCCCTTTTGGAATCAACTACCTACCATCTAATATATTGAAATTATTGCATAATGGCGGAGAGGGGGAGATTCGAACTCCCGGAACCCTTGCGAGTTCAACGGTTTTCAAGACCGCCGCTTTCGACCGCTCAGCCACCTCTCCAATAAGCTGAGCACTCTAATACAGGATTCGTTGGAATGCGAGTGCCCATATGCTATCTTTTGGGTCAATTTTATGGACCTTCTCCACAATTTCGAATTTCCCTGGCCGAGTGTCAATCTGGTTCTTGAAGGGGGGTCCATCCTTGAGCTCCCTCGATTAGAAATTAAGAATATTGGAGAGGCGACCGAATTTATTCAAGCCTACGGATTTGATGTCAATAATCCCGATGATTTGGCCTTAGTGTGGCGGTTTTTTGGCGAAGCGGTTCAGTTTATTGAGAAGACATTGACCGATCCCGATTTTTCTAGAGTGCCGGACCATTTACGGTCGGAAAAGGCGCTTAATGATATTCGCAGGTTATTTATTTTAGCGTCAGAGAAAGAGCGTTCCCAAGATCAAATTTACGCGTGCGCTATTTTAAGAGTGATGCACGTCATGATTCATCTCACCTATGATCCGAGATTGAAATTTTTTCAGGCGATGCAAACTCAAGTGCTCAATCGGTTGGACAAATTCATCCATGTGGATCCCTCTAATGGGTGTACCTATCTTGGCAAACAGGACGACTCTCAAAGAATTAAACTTCTTTTTTTCAAAAAAAAGGAAAGAAAAGATCCTAATCGAGAGATCATCAAGCTTCTTCATAAAGCCGACAGTGTCGTCGAGGAGATTTATGATCGGGTAGGGTTGCGATTGGTCACCGAAACAAAATTGGATGCCATTAGGGCAGTTCGAATCTTGTTTGAAAAAAATATTGTAAGTTTGCCCAATATTCGACCTGGACGCTCTAGAAATAGATTGATCGATCTAAAAAGACTCAAGTTTGAGTTAGATAGAATTGCTATTCATCAAAAGAAAACACCCGAGCCCGCACCTTACGTCGATCGAATGATTAAGAGATTAGAAAAAAGAATTGGCTATGGAAGAATCGGACGCAGTTTTCTCAATCCTCATACCAGCGAGCATTACAAAGCGATTCAATTTACTTGCCGAGAGCTTGTGAAAGTAAGAAATCCCCAACATCGACTTTACACTCAGTTGTCTTCCCAGTTAGCGGCCATGTCGGGGGGAGATCAACTATTGAACGAACTTTTCCCTTCAGTTCCGCAAGCCTTTGAATACGGGTTTTTCCCTTATGAAATTCAGGTGATGGATGTTAAGGCTTACGCCGATAGCATCTTTGGGAAGAGCAATCATGAAGAGTACCGCCGAAAGCAATTAAACGCTGCTCGTCAAAGAGTTTTTGCGAAGAAAACATAAAAACCTTCTAGAAAGCCCCATCAAACTGTGTTGCGGGCTGCGACTGAATTTACTGAAATAGCAAGGAGTCAATCTTTTCACTGACAAGTTTGATATAATTAAAAGGCTCTATGTCAGAAACTGCTAAAAATCAGACTGAATACTTTCTTGGGGTTGATGGCGAACAAAAAGGCCCCTATTCAGAAGCTCAAGTGGTGGAAATGTTGTCTCAGGGTGAAGTGAATGCTCAAACCCCCATTTGGTGTTCCGGTATGTTGGATTGGCAAGAATTAGGAAGCTTGCCCGTTTTTCAAAAAACAGAATCTAACCCCAAAGAAAACGTCAGGGCGATTCGCCAAGTATCAAGCTCCCTCGAGGAATCTGAGGATGAACCCACTGCCTCAGATATTTCACCCAAAAGCTCTAGTCCCGTGAGTCAGGTTTTTAAAGAACCGCCCGCTCAAGAATCCTTAGAGTTTGAAACTGTTTTTTCAGGAGAGAACCCATTGGGCGGGGCTAAAGAAGGTCAGCAGAACTCAAAGATTTTGATTGCGGGTTCATTGATCCTTGTTCTGGGGGCAGGAGCCTACTTTTGGACTCAGAGTCAGGGGGATCAGGCCCCGGTGGTAGCTCAGGTGGTTCCTAAGGAAAATAAGTTACAAGCTCGAAGTTTAGAGTTGAGTAAGTTGCAAGTGGAGTTTAACCAAGATCCTACTAAAGCTATTCCTAAAATGTTGGAGCTCATTAAATTGAATCCGACCGACAATGTCGGCTTAGAAGCTTTGGAAGTGATATTGTCTTATTACCGACAAAAACAGCTCTTTTCAGATGCCGCCGATACTTTAATGGTCGCCAACAGGCCTCAAGAGGCTTTGGAATACTATCTGAAAGATCCCCCCAACTATTCGGGGGTTGAGAAAGCTTACGAGAAAGCCATCGGCCTAGCTAAACCCACTGAAAAAAAAGATCTGTTGCTTAAGCACATTGAGGTTTTAATCAGCAGGGTGGGTAATATTCCAAAAGCGATCACTCAAATTCAAACCTTGGAAAAAGAATTTCCGGGAACCCAACACCCCTATCATTATTATTTGAAATCGACGGATCAGCAGATAGCGGATCTTTTTTCAAGGATTTCATTTCATTTTTCTGAATCTCTAAATACTTTTATTAATGGTGAATTAAACCAGGTCCAATTTGAAAATAAACCTCTCATTCAGGTGACTAAGGATAAAGCGGGAAAATATCGAATCGTCGCCAGCTACAAAGGGAATGTGGTGTTAAGAAACGATCGAATTCCCAATGTGTATTTTGTTTTCTGGTTTTGGAACGATCAATGGTCGATTGTTGACACCAACATCACCAAGGAGAGGGCTAAGTTTGCCCAAGAGGACCAAAAAAAGCGGGTGAACGAAGTTCTTTCGGCCACCGAGCTGTTATCCAGTTTAGAAAATATTTTTAAGACTAAGTTTCCCGGTAAAGGCCTTCACGAGATGGTTACCCCGCCGAAACGGGATGCGGCTGCCACAGAAGAATAAGTGGGTGGGCTGGCCTCACGGGACCCAACAGTCCCTTCTTATTTTCAAAATTTCCCTTTACTTTTAAGCCTATAAGCCATTATACAGTGCGCAATCTTTAGTGCTGTCAATTTGATGATTGAGTTTTGCTGTGTGGTACGTGGGTCGAGTTCTTAGAAGGGGCCTCTTGCCGTAAAAACCACCAATATTTTCAAAGGTCCCTTCTAGCTTTTTTAATAAAAACCCCAGTTTCACTCACTGGGGTTTTTTATTAAGATGAGTCTCGAAAATTGAGGATGGTCAGACTTGAAAAAACTTTATCAAAGCGTCGATGATATTTGGGGATTTGTTTCCAAAATCATTTTTGTGCGATTTCAGTTTGAAATCTCTGGTGAAGAATTGCTTAGGCTTCAGCAGAAAGGCAGAATCATATTTGCTCTGACAAATGGTGGAATTTTTGAGTGGTTGATTTTGTCAAGTTGGTGCCGGACTCAAAAATTGGGCCCTATTCTTATTGCCAATCGAAAATCTATTTTAGCTTTATCCAAACCGCTTTGGTTTTTGAGATTAATTTTTAAAAAGTTAACTTTCTCTCAATGTTTTATAAACAACCAAGAAGGGGGTCCGCGGGTTCTTTTTTGTCCGGCTCGTGAGCGCAAGGAACTCTTTAAGCCTACTCCGGTAGAAATTCTTTTAGCTGATCTACACTCTGCATCCAGCAACCCGGACCAAATTCAGTATTACATTGTTCCCGTGTTGATTCTTTGGAGAAAATACCTTCGAGGGGAAAGACGAAAGTTTCATGAACTTCTATTAGGAATTAGCTCTAACCCCAATTGGTTGGGAAAACTTTGGTACCTGTTTCGAAAAAGACATGATTCTATCGTGAAAAGTCTAGGGGCTTTTCCTCTTATTGATAGAGAAAACCTATCTTCGGTTGAAGCTTCCGATGCCATTGATGAAAGTGGGAATTTAAAAAACGCGAGGATCATTCGCAGAAAAATATTGGTCGTTACTCAGCAAGAAATGAGAGTGGTTCTGGGGCCTCGTTACTTGTCACCTACTTCAGTCAAAGAAACACTCATGAGAGATGAAGAGGTGCAAAGAACCATTAAAGCCGTAGCGGTTTCTAAGGCTATTGATAACAAAAAAGTCATGATGACGGCTTATCAAAATCTAACTGAAATTGTTGCCAATTACACATACCGATTTATTGAAGTGATGGAAGTTTTTCTAAGTTGGTTATTCAATCGTGTTTTTGAAGGGTTGGTGGTTAACCGAGATGACATCACTCGCCTGCGAGAAACCATGAAAACTAAGCCCGTAGTTTTCGTTTCTTGTCATCGAAGTCACTTGGATTATTTAGTGGTGCCTTATGTTTTGTTCACTGAGGACATGGTGACTCCTCATATTGCCGCCGGAGTTAATCTTTCTTTTTGGCCCGTGGGTTATTTTTTGAGAAAAGGGGGCGCTTTTTTCATCCGAAGATCTTTTAGGGGGGATGAACTCTATTCCCTACTGCTAAAAAAATATATCGAATTTTTGTTGAAAAACCGTCACAACATTAAGTTCTTTATTGAAGGGACACGCAGTCGCTCCGGAAAGATGTTGCCTCCCGCCTATGGTATCTTAAAAATGATATTGGAAAGTTATAGGAGCCGAAGCTTGGAGGATATTGCATTGGTTCCTGTTTCTATCGTCTATGATGAAGTATTTGAAGAGGGCTCTTACACAAAAGAACTTCAAGGAGCGAAAAAAGAGAAGGAAAGTGCCACGGGGCTGCTTAAATCCAGAAAAATAGTGAAAAGAAATTTTGGAAAGGTGTATGTGAGATTTGCTGATCCCCTTTCCGTGAAAGAGATTATCCAAAAAGCTGATGAAAAAAATGTTGATCCCAAGCTGACGCTTCAAAAAACGGCTTTCCAAATTTGTAAACATATCAACGATGTCAGTCCCATCACCCCTAAATCCATGGTCTGCGCCATTTTGTTGTGTCATCGAGAGCCTTCTCTACCGTTAAGTGAGATTTTAAGAATTTCAGATAAAATGGTCGACTATGTGAATTATTCCGGAATGACATTGAGTAACACTCAAAAAACAGGCTTTCGGATAGCTGTGGAAAACACAGTGAAAAACCTTCAAAAACGTGGGGCTGTGAATATTATTGAAGGAACCCCACGAGCTTATGCGGTCGAGCAAAAAAGAAGAGTTCTTCTCAACTTTTATAAAAATAATGCCATTCATTGTTTTGTGATTCCGGCCATTTGTGTGGTGGCTTTCTTTGATACTCTAAAGAAGCGAAAGAGCTCTCAACAATCGACCACTGCTTTTTCTGTCGACTTTTTGAATAGCGCAATGACACTTCGAAATGTTTTGAAATTCGAATTCTTTTTTAGCCCGAGAGCGATTTTTACTGAAGAAATTAAGCGCACGTTGAATTACTTTGCTCCAGGTTGTCCTTGGGAAACTGCCTCAGATCAAGAGTGGATCAGAAGTTTTCATGAATACTTTAAAGACTGGGATGAAGCGACTGTTTATATGGGAATGTTGGGAGAGTTACTGGAAAGCTATTCAACCCTAATGAAATACCTTAAGCAGAATCCGGGTCAAATTTCTGATAAAAAGCAGTTGTCTTCTCAAATAGTTAAATTCGCTCAAGGTTTGAATGAGGAAGGCAGTTTGAATTTCCCAGAATCCATTTCTGTGCAAAACTTTTCCAATGGTCTTCTTTCTTGTGAAAATAAGCACTACATCACAACGGAAAAAAGTGGCGAGCAAACTCTTTACAAAGTTTCTCCTTGGACGCATGAGACCGAGGATCGGCTAAGAACCATTGAGGATTATCTATCCCTTCTGATTGACCGACCTGCCGTGTTAACTGGCGGTTGATGTGAAGCGTTGGGTTGGCCAACTGAGTCTATGGGCGAGCTACCAGTTAGTGTTATAATAAATTAGTCTTCACTTTACCTTTTTATTTCCCAAAACAATTATGATTTCCCCAATAGCCTTTTTTCAGTTGGCACTTGCCAATTTGAAAACCAACAAACTTCGTGCCGTGCTAACCATGCTGGGCATGGTATTTGGCACAGGGGCAGTGATTGCTACCATGAGTAGCAGTGAAGGGGCAGCAAATCATATTAAAGAGGAAATGAAAAAGCTCGGCACTAACGTGATTACAGTTAGTAATGATGGAACGGGAACCTTCTTCAGTGTGAAACACGCAGAACTTCTCAAAAAATATTCCACTACGATCAAAGCGGTTTCAATCCTGGAGTGGCTCGATGGTATTGAAGTGCGCTATGGCGCTAAACTGAGTTCCGTGAGAGCGTTGTCAGCTGAAAGTGAATACTTCGATACTTTTAGCTTAAATAGAAAATCGGGTCGAATTTACGATCAGTTTGAAGACCAACAAGCCGCACCCGTTGTTGTTTTGGGAGCTGCAGTTAAAGAATCGATCTTTGGAAAAGAAAATGCCACCGGCAAATTCATTCACCTTTATCGTGAAAAATCGGCCTTTCTGGTTCAGGTTATAGGCGTACTGGAAGAAAAGGGAGGGGCTCAAGCCGAAATGGTCGATCGAAATATCTTTTTACCTCCCAAAACCTTATCGAAAATAGCGGCTTCACAGCCCCTAAATAACACGGCCCTAGCGGCAGTTTTAAAAAATGAAGATCAGGCACCGATTGCAAGAAATGAAATTAAGACATTATTAAAAAGTCAGTTTCCCAACGGCGTTCAAATTTCCGATGCAAGAGAAACCATCGAGCGAAGTAAAGAACTCTGGGAAAAACAGAACTTAGTCGGTTTAGCGTTGGCGTTATTGAGTCTTCTGACGGGTGGAGTGGGAATTATGAATATTATGCTGTTAAGCATTGCTCAGCGAAGTAAAGAAATCGGACTAAGAAAAGCGGTGGGTGCAAGGGATAGTCATATCCTCATTCAGTTTTTGTTAGAAGCTGTCATTCTTTGTTTGGTGGGCGGGGTACTTGGAATTTTGTTTGGGGTGTTTTTTGGTCAGCAGGTGGCCTCTCTTATGGGCCAGTGGCAAGCGACAACCTCGATGATGACGATCGGTGTGGCGTTGGCGTTTTCCATGATGGTTGGGATTGGTTTTGGTTTGTTGCCTGCCATGAGGGCAGCAAGACTCGATCCCTATGAGGCTTTAAGGACATAACTATGCCATCTTTAAAAATTATAATCCTAGTCTTAATGTTAGCTCTCTCAGGCTGCACACCCAACTCTAATTCAAAAGTGAATGAGTCTGTGGAAAGTGTGGTTCCGGTTCACAAGGGAAATCTCGAGGGGAAATTGACTTGGAGAGGAGTCGTACGATCAGCAAGTCGTCTTGAAATTCGAGCAGATAAAAAAGTGAAAATTGGTAAAGTTCACGTTCATAACTTTGACGCGATCAAAAAGGGACAACTTCTGATTGAAGTCGATCGCAGCGAAACCTTAAAGAGAAAAAGAGAACTCCAAGAAGCATTCAAAAACCAGGAATTAGATTTTGAAAGCATGAAATTGAAGTATGCTCAGGGAGCTAAAAACTTCAACCGCAAAAAAACTCTTGCGGAAAAAGGGATTCTCGCGATGAAAGAGCTCGAGGAGGCCCAACGAGACTACAAGGTTTTAGAAAACGAATTAAAAGCTAAAGAATTAGAGATTCAAAAGGCATTAAGAGAGATCTCTCAAAGTGATGTGGAGTTGAAAGCGGCTAATTTCTACGCTCCTACTGACGGCGTAGTGACCGGAGTGTGGGATATTGCCACAGGTAATGTCGAAGTTAATGCTGGCCAAGCTCTAGTGACTATTATTGACCCCCAATCTTTCGCACTTTGGGTTCAGGTTGAAGAGACTAATTTGGCGATGGTTTCGTTGGGTAAAAAAGCTCAAGTGACTTTAGATACCCTTCCAGGAAAAGTGCTTCAGGGTTCTATCTTTGAAATCAGCTCCAACGCAGTGGATACCAATTCCCGAGTTAAAATGTACAACATGGGAATAGCATTCCAAGGGAAAGACTTGGAGTTAAAAGAGGGCTATGCGGGGGAGGGGTCGCTCATTTATGCCAATAAGCCCAACGCACTCACAGTTCCTTTGGGGGCCCTGAAGTATTTAGACGGAAAAGATTTTTTAGTGGTAGCTAACACGCTTTCTGGAAGCCGAAAAACAGTTCCTATTCAAGTGGGCATAAAAACTGACACAGAAGCTGAAATCGTTTCGGGAGTGAGTGAGACCGATTCTGTAGTCGTTTCTGATTAGTCGAGGAAATCTCAATTGAAATCAACATGGAAAAATCTATGGGTTCGAGTTTCACTCTGCTCAGTGGTCTGGGTTGGCTCAGGCTTGTCTGCGAAAAACAACCGCTTTCAAGAGCTTTTAAAACCCATCGATTTGGTGAATCTTTACGAAAAAGAAATCAAAATGACTTCGAAGCGAGATCTTTATACAGCCATTTTGGGCAGAAATATTGATCTCAGACAGCAAAGAATCGACTTGGAACTTGCCAGACAAAGTCGAGATTTAGTGTATACCCAAATGTTCATTCCCAGAACGACTTTGAATGGAGATTGGACTCAAAGCAAAAGTGTCTCTACTTCATTGTCATCTTCGAGAGCTCTGAACTTAGGCCTTACGTTTGGTGCAACGACTGACATTGGGTTAGGGTATCAAATTTCTTTCCCCAAATTGGGCCTAACTAAGAACTATGATGGCATTTTTGATAATCAGACATCACAAAGTGCGACGGCAGGAGCTGAGGGCAGTGTTACTTTTTCGCTGCTTCGAGGATCAATCTTTTTTTCGAATGGGCTTACGCGAGAGTCTGCCGATTTGGATCTGAATTCATCTAATCTTTCAATGAAGTCCACGCTGCTCAGTAATTTGTCGCAAGCGGAAAACTCATTTTATGACATTCTTTTGCAAGAGATGCGCTGTAAGGTTCAAGAAAGAACTTTAGAGGCTTCAAGAGCGCTTCTTGAAGATGTGAATGAGATGATACGGGTTGGAGATTCTGATCAATTATCACGAACTAAAGTGGAAATGCAGGTGTCCCAAGCCGAAGTAGATTTGCTGAGCAGTAAATCCTCACTCAACACCGCAAAAGCAACCCTAAGAAATCAGTTGGCTTACGATTTGTCAGAACGGATGGACGTTTTTCCAGACCCTCATGACCTTTACCAAGAGCCCAAAATTCCCAAGTTAACTTTGGATGAGGCAATAGCTATCGCAAAGCGAAAACGGCCTGATTATCTGAATGCCAACATCGCTTATAAAAAGGCCCAGATAACTCTGGCCAATGCCAACTCGCAGCGAATGCCCCAACTTGATTTTAAAGCCAGCTCGAGCTACTCAGCCTCTTCGGACACTCTTTCCAGTGCTTTCAAAAATTTAACTCAGTTTGGTGAAATGGCCTATGGCGTGGGGTTATCTTTCTCTTATCAATTCTTCGATGATTCCGATAAATTCGGTTATCGACAAGCAGTTCTAGGCCTGAATAAAGCCGAAATGGCAATGACCACTATTAACAACCAGATTTGGAGAGACTTAAGCGCTATGCTAGATAACGTTGAAATATCTAAGATGCGTCTAAAAAACAGTGAAACCGCTAGGGTTTTGTCAGAAAAAAAGATTGCAGCTGAATTTACTAAATTTAAGGCTGGGGAGTCTAACGTAAGAAATATCGTAGACTTTCAATTCGAATTGGCCAATTCGCGCATCACCGAAATCAGCGCCCGGGTCGACCTGCAAAAACTGTGGACTTCCATGAGAGCCGCACTGGGTGAATTTCCTGAGGGTATCGAGATTCGATGATTGATTTAGTCGACATTACTAAAAACTATTGGGTAGATGGCAAGCTATTCCAAGGCCTAAAAGGGATTACTCTAACTATTGCTCGAGGTGAATTTGTTTCCATCATGGGACCTAGCGGCTCGGGTAAATCTACTTTGTCCTCGATTCTGGGGTGTCTAGCCTCTCCTTCTTCGGGTATTTATAAAATTGACGGTAAAGTAGTGACTGAAATGAAGTCTAGTGAACTTGCGGATCTAAGAAACTATTTAATTGGATTTGTTTTTCAGGATTTTAATTTGCTTGAGGGGGTGACTGTGGTGGATAACGTCGCCCTGCCGCTGATTTATGCTAGAGTTCCGGCCTCTGAACGAAGAAGTCGGGCGCTGGCTAGGCTTGACCAGATGGGCCTTTCCCACAAAGCGAAAAATTATCCGAATCAACTCTCAGGGGGTCAAAAGCAGAGAGTTGCTATTGCAAGAGCTTTGGTCACGAACCCCAAATTAATTTTTGCCGACGAACCTACGGGCGCCTTAGATAAAAAAACCGGCAACGACATCATGGGGATTTTGCAAGATCTAAATAGAGAAGGTCAAACCATCGTTCAAGTGACCCATTCACCTGAACACGGCAATTATGGAAAACGCATTGTTTATATTGTGGACGGATTGATTGTGAGAGATGAACTAGTGGCTAGACCCACGCTAGCCAAAGGAATTGAACAAGAGTCGACAACGACCGACATGGAGTTGACCTCCAAATTATGGAGAGTCGCCGGTCTTGCCCCCAAGGAAGATTCTTCGGCTACCGATGCGATGGAAAATCTTTTGAGTTACAAAAACAATTCCATTAGCTTCATGGAGGCCGCCAAAGCCTTGGCCGCAAGGAGCGGGCCCAAAGTGGAAACTCTTCTTCAAGGTCTTTTGCATTCCCCAGAGGCAGTGGTTCGGGCCGAAACTGTAAGGCAATTAGAAAAGGGAAATCTTAACTTTGCCATTCCCCAATGGTGGGCAGCGACTGAAGATGAAAACGGTTGGGTCAGGTTTGTAGCGGTTGGAATGTTGAGACGTCATTTGAACCTTTGGAACCCTGAAGAAAAAAATAAGTTTACTCTGCTCATGAAAGATTCCGACGAGCGGGTACGAGCCACTGTCGTGAGTAAAATAGGAGAATGGCGAGATACGGCTTTTGAAAATCACCTCGTGGAAGCCTGCTCTGATACCGATGCCAGAGTTCGAGCGAATGCCCTCGATGCTCTAAAGCTTTTCGGAGAAACTGTCGGAGAAAGTGCAAAGCAATGTTTTGAGTTAGCACTTAAGGATTCTAGCAATCGGGCTAGAGCCAATGCGGTGGTGGGGCTGTATCCTTTTTCGCCTGAAAAATCAAAGCAGGTTCTTTTAGAAATGCTTGAGGACAAAAACAATTTAATGCGTACTTCTGCGGCTTGGGCCTTTGGAAGATTGTTATTGAGTGATGGGGTTGATATTTTGCTTGAGAAGTTAGTTTCAGAAAAAAACGAATTGGTGGCCTCCCAAATTATTATGACTTTAGGCCTCTTCAGTCAGTTTAATGTACCTTTTGGAATTCAACTCGAAAAAAGCCTTCAATTGAAAAAGGAAATTTACCCTCAAAAAACGGAACCGAAAGCGGCTTAAAACAAGAGGAAAAAAATGAGGCTCAAGAGAAAGTTAATTTTTTACGCTTTGATTTTATCTGGAGCGATGGCGGGTGCCACACAGGTTATTATTAAGCCCCAATTAAGAGATCTCCAATCCGAAGTGCAGCTATCTTCGATTGTTACCCCAGCAAAAAGTGAGGTGGTGAAGTTGGGATGGAATTCTATCATAACTAGTATTGCAGTTAAGCCGGGACAAAAAGTGAAAGCCGGGGATTTGATTGCGACTTCTGACGTTCGGGAAGCTAATGAAGAAAAATCTTATTTAGAAACTCGCAGAGCGGCTTTGATTCGAGATGAAAGGCGAATTCGCGAGGAGTTTGAAATGGCAAAAAAAAAGCAAGTTACGATGAACGAGCTTGCGGCTAAGGATGTGATTCCTAGAGTAGAGGCTGAAAAATACCAGTTGACCATTCTAGAGGGCAGAAAAAGCGTTATTCAAGCCCAGGCCTCAGTGAAGTCGATTGAAAGTGAGATTGCAAATATTGAAGAGAGAATTCGAGCCGCAAATTATTATGCCCCCATAGCCGGGATTATTTCAGCTCTTATCGTGGATCCCAAACAATTTTCTGGAACATTATTGGCCGACCCCGATTCGCTTCTAGCCAAAATCGATGAGCCTTTTAGATTTATGGCCGTCGCTGAAGTGATGGACACCCAGGTAAAAAAGATTGAGAAAATCAAAAAGGCTGAGGTTCAATTAGAAGGTAGCCAGGAAATTTACCAGGGAACTGTTACCAAGATCAGCCCTGCTGCGGATCCTAAGACGGGGCTTTTTAAGGTTGTGGTAGAGTTCAAAAAAGAGGGGGCCCCCATTCCCGCAGGCATCACTGCTCGAATAGTTTTTAAGGAAGGGATAACCAAAAAAGCCCTGGCCCTACCGTGGAATGCTGTACAAGTAGAAGGCAACAAGGCCTGGGTGATATCTGGAAGTGGTGAAAAGAAACCGGTCAAATTAGGAATTCGCACCAGGGATCGTGTTGAAATTAAAGAGGGAATTAGGCAGGGGGAAGAGGTTGAAGCCAGCCTGTGGTGAAAGCTTACCTCTTTTAAATTGTGAAGGAGATTTCACAATAACAACACAATTAGGGCAAATTTCTTTCAAAGTCTTTTGCTAATCTGTGAATAAGTCAAAGCGGAACGTTGGGTGTGACTGATGAGTTTTGATCTTCTTATCTAAGCCCACCAACATTCTAAAGTTTAATTAAACTTAACTTCACAGGAGTAAAAGTTATGAAGATTAACAATACAAAATGGTTATTTCTAATAGTGTTACCCATGTTGGCAATTTCTGGAAAAGTTTCGGGGGACATTGGGAGAGCGATACAATATACGTATACTTTTACTGTGAATTTTCAACAAACCAATGGCCAGGCAGCTACCTGCAAAAAAAACAATCCGTTGAATCACGACCAATGTATTGCTAACCAGCAAGTTCAAGAAAATGCGGCAATCAAAAAGGAGGTTGAGCAGGCCAAAAAAAGTCGACCAGGTAAGGCAACAAAATTCGACCGAGCATTTTCTGATTATAATACCGCGTTTTTAGCGGCACTCGCTAAATGGCAACATACGTTGTGCAATATAGGTTTTAAAGTTGGACAGGCCTGTCGTGATGCAGCAACAACGGAGATGGAACAGGCCGTTAATAAGCTTCAGGCGGGTTTTATGGCGCAAATGAATAAAATTCTAAACGAATAGTAATCTCTTCCAGCTCTGATATTTAAACGCCCATTATCTCTATTCACCACTTCGAAGACTCCACCCTCTTCGGAGTGGTTTTTTTTCGTAGAATTTGGATGAATCTCGTTTAAGCCGCTTGGCTTTCTGGCTTTCCGGAGGGAGAGGTTGGGGGCGTCGGATTTGGGTTCTTTTTTAAGAACATTTCTTTGGGAAAGGGAAGCTGGTTAACTTCGATT